>JBEARB010000310.1:0-3542 GCA_041163625.1 Pseudomonadota bacterium
GATCGTCATCACGCTCGACGAGAACGCGCCCTGCCTGCCGCTGCGCCTGACCAAGCTCGCGGTGCAGCCGGACATGCCGATCGTCACGTGGACGCTCGGCAAGCACCGCGCCATCCCGAAGAACTTCCTGCACGTGACCATCAACGACGCGACGCTGGATTGGATGCAGCCCGGCACCAACTACAAGACCGTCGTCAGCAAGGCCGTGGATCAGGCCTCCGGTCATGCCTGGACCACCGAGATGGCGAAGAAGACGGCCGACCTGAAGCTGCAGTTCGCCAACAAGAGCTGGAACACCAACGCGCTCGCGGCGATCACCGAGCCCGGCAAATTCTTGATGAAGTTGCTCGAGGACGGCTACCCGCGCACCACCCAGATGCAGCAGTTGATTCGGAAGCACATCCCCAAGCCCACCGTCTACGCCGACGTGGGCGACCAGGAGTTCTACAACTGCATCCAATGCGACAGCTGCAACCAGAAGCCGTGCGGGGACTACAAGGCGGCCGTCGCTGCCCAGGGCTTCGACGCCAAGGCGTTCGCCGACGACGTGCAGCAGGGCATCGTCGAGCCGCTCTTCCTGGTCCAGGACCAGTTCGATACGACGCCGTTCCTGACCCGCATGTACACCACCATCTCGGGTGACGAGATGGACAAGGATCCGATCTTCTCGTTCAACCCCGACCTGCCCGAAGTCGAGCGCGTGCATACCGCCAAGGCCGAGCCGCTCTGCAAGCAGGGCAGCAATCAGGCCTACGCGGCGATCCTGACCTTCGCCGACGGACACACCCTCGAGGTCGAACTGCCGAAGGACAACAACACCTGCTTCTGGGACTTCGGAGGCTCCGGTGCGGCCGAGTTCGGCAAGGGCACCGGTCCGCTCGTCGCCGCCGGCGGCCAGCCCGCCTACAGCGTCGAGGTTCTCGACGAGTCCGGCCCGCCGATCGTCATCGACCCGCGCGAGGCCGACAGGGTCGACGCCGCCCTGAACGACGCCAAGGTCGGCCAGCCCTCGCTGACGGGCACGTTCCTCGGTTCGCTGACGCCCTCGACCTGGGATCCGACCAAGACGACGGTCGATCCGCTGCCGGGCACCGGCGGCGGTGGTGGTGGCACCGGCGGTGGCGTCGCCGGCGGCACCAACGCGTCGGGCGGCTGCTCGGCTGGCCCACGCGCCGGCGGCTCGTCGGTGCCGATCCTGCTGCTGTTGAGCTTGGTCGCGGGCTTGGTCTGGCGTCGCCGGTCCGTCGCGTGATGCTCGTCGAACAGCGCGCGGTCGAGCTACCCACCGTCGGCGGCGGGCTGGTCGCGGCGCGGCGCGTCTTCTGCGTCGGGCGCAACTTCGCGGATCACGCCGTCGAGATGGGGGGCGATCCCAGCCGAGAGCCGCCGTTCTTCTTCCTCAAGCCGCGGGACGCCTTGGTCTGGCGTCCGCAGGCGCTGCCTTTGCCGCCCGAGAGCGCCGACGTGCAGCACGAGGTCGAGCTGGCGTTGGTGCTCGGTCGGGGCGGCTTCGCGCTCCACCCCGCGCAGGCCGAGGCGGCCATCGGTTGGTGCGCCGTCTCCATCGATCTGACCCGGCGCGACCAACAACGCGAGGCCAAAGCGGCCGGCCGTCCGTGGGCGATGGCCAAGGGCTTCGATCGCAGTGCGCCGATCGGCAGCCTGGTGGCCTATCCCGGCAGCCGCGCGCTGCGTGACCGCGGGATTCGATTGCTGAAGAACGGCGAGCCGGTGCAGCGCGGTCTGCTCGCGCAGATGATCTGGTCCCCCGCGGAGATCGTGGCCACGCTCTCCCGGCAGGTCGAGCTCGCTCCCGGCGACGTCATCCTCTGCGGAACACCCGCCGGGGTGGGGCCGCTCGCGCCTGGCGATCGGCTCGAGGCCCGGATCGACGCGCTACCGCCGCTGTACACCCGGCTCCTGCACGGCGGCGCAGCCCCGGAGCCGGCGAACACGCCCGAGGATTTGCTCTCGGTCTGGTTCGCTCCCGGCGATCGCATGAAGCGATGGTTCTCCCGCGACAAGGCCTTCGATCGGATGCTCGGCGACCGATTCGGCGACGACCTCGAGGCCGCCCGCGCCGGCGAGCTCGAGCATTGGGCCGCGACCGGCCGCGGACGGCTCGGCTTGGTCGTGTTGCTCGACCAGCTCTCCCGCAACCTGCACCGCGGTCAGGGGACCGCCTTTTCCGCCGACGCACTCGCTCGCGAGCACGCCGCAGCCGCGGTGCGACGTGGCGAAGACCGGATGCTCGCGACCCTGGAGCGCGCGTTCCTCTACCTCCCCTTCGAGCACGCCGAGTCGATGCCGCTGCAAGACGAGAGCTGTCGGCTCTTTCGGCGCTTGCTCGAGGAGTGTTCCGCCGAGGAGCGGCCGGTCATCGCCAACATGCTCGAATACGCCGAGCGTCACCGCGACGTGATCCAGCGCTTCGGGCGCTTCCCGCACCGCAACGCGGCGCTCGGGCGCGAGTCCACGCGGGCGGAGCTCGACTATTTGAAGGAGCCCGGCGCCGGGTTCTGATTCGGGCGCTGCTGCGGGACGTCGGCCGGGGCTCAGCCCGGGCGGTGCGGCAGATCGGCGCGAAGCGTGAAGCCCTCACGCGCCGCGAAGATGAAGAGGTCGCTGCCGTGCGCGGCGGCCCGGGCGCGGCAGGTCGCGACGAGATCGTCGAGCTCGTCGTCCGAGTGCATCGGGTCGTGGTGGAAGAGCGCGAGCTGGCGTGCTCCGGCGCGCACCGCGAGGTCGACCACGGTGGTCGCGCGCGGGTGGCCCCAGCCGACCCGCATCGGATAGTCCTCGTCGCGGTATTGGGCGTCGCAGACCAGGAGATCGGCGCCTTTGCAGAAGTTGACGAGGTCGTCGGGGACCTGGCGCAGCGCGGCGGGGTCGCGCAGCGGCTGCTCCGGATCGCGGAGCAGCATGTCGATCTCGTTGTCGGTGGCGTAGACGACCTTCACGCCGTCTTTCTCGAAGCTGTAGCCGTACGACAGGCCCGGGTGGTGCTGCTCGAGACAGCGGACGAAGACGCCGCCGACCTCGCGCTGCATGTCGGTGCCGAGGTCTTCTGCCTCGATATTTCCGCGCAGATCACTGAAATCGACTGGGAAATAGGCCGAGCGCATCTGCCCGCTCAACAGGCGCGCGAAGCGGGTGTCGCCCTCGCGCACGCCGTAGATCGTGAACCGATGGCCCGGCACGTACACCGGCGTGAAGAACGGGAAGCCCTGGATATGATCCCAGTGCATGTGGCTGAAGAACCAGTGCACGTGCAGCGGCCCTTCACGCTCCATCAACTCGACGCCGAGCTCGCGGGCCCCGGTACCCGCATCGCAGACGATCGTCGTGCCGTCGACATCCAGCTCGATGCAGGAGGTGTTGCCGCCGTAGCGGTAGGTCGCGCGGCCGGGTGTCGGGATCGATCCGCGGACACCCCAGAATCGAACGAGAAAGGGCATGCGTGCGTCCCCTAGCTGCCTTCGTGATAGACCATCTGCAGGTTGCCGAGCTGAATCGTGTCGCCGTCGCGGAGCAGGGCGCTC
>JBEARB010000311.1:0-28586 GCA_041163625.1 Pseudomonadota bacterium
CTCGTCGAGGGGCTCGCTGTGGCGCGGCGGAGCGACCTGCAGCCTGACCTCGCGCCCCTCGGCCTGCTTGAGCGCGGCGGTCACCTCCCAGAGTCGTCGCGTCGGCTTGCCGTCGACCGAAAGCACGCGGTCGCCCGAGCGCAGCCCGGCGGCAAAGGCGGGGCCGTCGGGGCGCACCTGCACGATGGCCGCCTGCGCGTCGGGCAGCACCTGGATGCGGCCGACGGTGTCGATGACGCCGATCTCCGGCAGACGCATGTCGCGGCGGACTTCGGGCGTGAGCCAGAGCGTCTTGGCCTCGCCGTCGCGCTCGAGCTCGACCGGCACGCGCTTGCCCGGACGCGCGGAGACGACACGCTTGAGGTCCATGAAGTCGCCGATCGCTTCACCGTCGATGCGCAGCACGCGGTCGCCGCTGCGCATCCCTGCGGTATCCGCGGGACCGCCGGGCAGCACCGTGCCGATGCGGCTGGAGACGACCTCGCCGTCCACGAGCATCGAGCCGCCGAACAGGATCGCGATCGGCAGCAGCAGATTCGCGATCGGCCCTGCCGCGACGATGAGCGAGCGTCGCCAGACCGGCTTGGCGGCGAACGAATCGGGCGGCGGCGGGCCTTCGTCGTCCCCGCCGGCGGGGTCGTCGCCGAGCATGCGGACGAAGCCGCCGAGCGGCAGCGCGCGGATCGCGTACTCGGTGCCGTCACGGGTCCACGCCGCGACGACCGGCCCGAAGCCGATCGAGAACGAGAGCACGCGGACGCCCATCCAGCGCGCGACCAGGAAGTGGCCGAGCTCGTGAAAGAGCACCAGGGGCACGAGAAGCAAGAGGAAATGAACGACGAACATGCACACCTGTTTGGGCCATGCGGCCCCTTCGGGCGCCACGCTACACGCTCCGCGCGCGGCTGGCACCCCCGTGTCACAACCCGTCCGTGTGGCGTGGGATTCCTGGTTCCGCTTGATGCCGCGTGCGGTGAGGGATACACCCGCGGCCCGCCCCGGCTGGAGATCCGTCATGTCCCGTCTGCTCGCGCCCCTGGTCCTCCTCGTGTCTTCTCTGGTCGTCGCCGCGCCCGCGTGGGCCTGCGGGCCGACCTCGATGCCCGACGGCTTCCTCTGGCTCGGAGCGGAAGTCGAAGGGACCGAGGCTCGTGTCCACGTGGAGGTCGATTGGCAGGCGCTCGGGCGCGACGTGATCGAGGAATGGGAGCTCGAACAGCTCAGCCGCGCGGCGTTGGCCGCGCTCGCCGACCAGGGCGTGCGCTCCGCCCGCCTGCTCGCTCGCCCCTTCGCCGAGGACGAAGCGCTCGATCTGCCGCTGCTGCTGCGCCTCGCACCGCCCCTGCCGCAACGACCGTGGGAAGCCGACCGCGGGGCAGCAAGCGCTGCGGTGCCCGGTGCCCTGCGCAGCCACGGCGCCCCAGGGCTCGGCGGCGCTGCCGGTGCCGGTGCGCTCGCCGGAAAGACGGTCTACCTGAGCCCGGGCCATGGTTGGTATTGGTCCACGGTGCTCGGCCGATGGGCCTCCCAGCGCGGCAATACCCACAATATCGTCGAGGATTTCGTTAACGCCGAGGGAGCACTGTATTACCTGGAGCCGCTGCTGCGGGCGGCCGGCGCGCAGGTCATCGGCGTGCGGGAACTCGACCCGAACCCGGCGCAGCGCATCGTCGATGACGGCGACGGCGGGGCAACCGGCGGCGCTGGCTACAGCGAGACCGGCAATTGGGCGAACGGTAACGGCAAGGGCTTCGGCAACGGCGGGGCGCCCTACACCGGCGCGACGAATCCGTTCGCGCTCGGCGGCTACCGCTATGCCGAAGCGGCGGCTTCCGGGACGGCCAGCGCCCGCTTCGTGCCAGATCTCCCGGCACCAGGCCTTTACCGAGTCGCGATCGGCTTCACCTCTGGGGCCAACCGTGTGAACGACGCGCGCGTGGTGGTGCGTCACGCCGGTGGCGTCGACACGTTCCGCGTCGATCAGACCCGACACGGGCAGAGTTGGTGGCCGCTAGGCACATTCCGCTTCCGCGCGGGCGCACACCCGGACGACGGCGCCGTCGAGGTATGGAACGACACGGCAGGCGATCCGACGGGCAAGGTCGTGGTCGCCGACGTCGTCCGCTTCGGCGGCGGGATGGGCGAGATCGTCCGCGGCGACGGCGCCCCGCCCGCGGCAGCACCGACCACGCAGCGACCACGGTGGGAGAGCGCTGCTCGTTATTACACGCAATACGCCGGCGCGCCTTCGGCCGTCTGGAACAGCAGCTCCGCGGACAACAACGACGACGTGACATCGCGCTCGCGCTTCGCCGGCTGGCACCACGAGCAGGGCGACGACGCCGTCTACCTCTCATGGCACTCCAACGCGCCCGATCCGGGCCGCGGAACCTCGACCTACGTCTACGGACCGAATCCGCCCAACGGAAGCAAGAACTTTCAGGCCACGAAGGGCTCGGTCGAGTTCGGCGGTTGGCTGCAGAAGACGCTCGTCGCGGACATCCGCGCGGAGTTCGACCCGAATTGGAAGGATCGCGGGCTGTACTCGGCCTATTTCGGCGAGGTGAACCCCAACCACAACCCCGACATGCCGGCGGCGCTGGTCGAGGTTGCGTTCCACTCGACCAAGGCCGACGCCGATTTCCTGCGCGAGCCACGCTTCCGCTACCTGCTCGCCCGCGCGATGACCAAAGCGATCATCGGCTATTTCGCCGAGCGTGACGGCAAGCAGGCGACGTTGCCGCCCGAGGCGCCGGAGCGACTGGCGCTCGCCGCCGTCGGGAACGGTGAGGCGCAGCTGCGCCTACGGGCTGGACCGACGGGCGGCGCCGCTGGTGACGCCCCCACACACTTCGCGATCGAGCGTTGGAACGGCCACGCTTTCGCCCTGCACGCGACCGTCGCCGCGAACGCGCAGCCCGCCGCCGCCGATACCCTCGTCAGCGTACCGGCCCCGGTCGGCGAGGCAGCGTTCTACCGCGCCCGCGCGCTGAACGCCGGCGGCACCAGCCTGCCGAGCGCGGTCGTCGGCGTTGCGACGGGCTGTCCGGATGCGCCCAAGGCGCTCGCCGTCCAAGGCTTTTCGCGGTTGCAAGCGAGCCAGATGCCGGTCGAGAACCTCGCCGCCTGGTCGCTCGCGAATGTGCAACGCCTGCGCCCAGGCCAAATGAATACCTTCGACTACTTGATGCGACACGTCGAAGACCTCGCCGCGGCGGGCCTCGCGGTCGACAGCGCCGAGCGTGCCGCCCTGCCCGACGTGGACCTCGCCACCTACGCCTTGGTGGATTGGGCGGCAGGAGAGCAGAGTACCAAGGACGGCGTGCTCGTCGCCACCGAACGCAGCCAGCTCGCGGGGTGGCTCGACGCGAGCACGCCGCGCGCCCTGATCTTGAGCGGCTCTGAGGTCGGCTGGGCGCTCGGTCCGAAAGGCGACCCGTCCAGCCAAGACTGGCTGGCAACGTGGTTCGGTGCTGCCTACGCCGACGACGACGCCGGCACCTACCAGGTGGCGCCGGCGACGGGCGCTGCCCTGGCCTTCGCCGGTGGGGCGTTCGACGACGGGACCGCTGGCAGCTACGACGTAGATTGGCCCGACGTCTTCGCGCTCAGCGGCGGGACGGCCCTGCTCGACTATGTCGGCGGTATCGGCGGCGTCGCCGCGACGCGCTACGAAGTCGGGCAAGCGCGCACCGCGTTGCTCGGCTTCCCGCTCGAGACCGTGACCCCGCCCGCGACGCGCGCCGCGCTCGTCGCGGCGTTGGTGCAATCCCTCGGCGTGACCGGCGTCAAGGGCCCGTGCGGCGGCGGTGGAGAGGACGCCGGCGGCGGCGAGGACATCGGCGGCGTCGACGCCGGCGGCAGCGACGGGTCGAGCGGCGACGCGGGCGGCGAAGACGCCGGCGGCTCGCACGACGGTGTGGCCGGCGACGGCGCAACCGGCGGCAGCGACGGCAGCGGCGGGCTCGATGGCGTCGGCGCGCAGGACGGTCAGCTCGGCAGCGACGCCACGGGCCCACTGCCACCGCCGCGCGACGACGGCTGCGGCTGCTCGGTCCGCGGGTCGAGCCGGGCACCGTCGACTGGAGCGCTGCTCTGGCTGCTCGGCTGCGTGCTCGTGCTCGCGCTGCGTCGGCGAATTGCCGGCCTGCCGCCGCGCACGTAGACTTCCGGCGCGCCGGATCGGCCCGGCCGCGCTCGCGGAGCCCGTCATGTCGAAATCGCCCTTGTCTCGCCCCCTCGTCGCTGCCGCCGCATTGTTGGCCGCGGGCGGCTGCGCCGACGTCGAGCCTCAGGCGGGCGGCCTCTCGCTGCATTTCGCGGCGCTCTCCGCGGGTGGCTGCCAGGAGACCAACAACGGCCGCAACGTCATCCCCGACGATGTCGACGCGTTGACGGTGGCGATCGCCATCGACGGCCTTCCGACGCGCTACGAGCGCACCACCCGCGCGGCGGTCAACGCGGCGAGCCAATGGCTGCTGCCCAATATCTCGGCCAATGTGCCGGTGGACGTGCACGTCTACGGCTGCAAGAGCGGCGCGGCCGTCTGGGCCGGCAGCAGCCTCGGTCTGCAGGTCGAAGAGCAGAAAGAGAGCCAAGCGCACGTCTTCCTCGCGCCCGTGGACAAGCTCGGCTGCACCGGCAGTGAGGCGATCAGCGCCAGCGCCGGCGAGTCGGACCACCTCTCGCGAGCACGCAGCATGGCGGCGGTCGCGACCCTGCCCGGCGGCGACGCGGTCGTGGTCGGCGGCATCGGCAGCTACGCGGCCAGCGGTGATGGCGTCGCAGCCCGCGACGTCGATCGCTACGACCATCGCGGCGGTCACTTCCGAAAGGGCCCACAGCTGCTCGAGGCGCGAGTCTGGCACCACGCGTTCGGACTCGACGATCGCCACGTGTTGGTGGTGGGCGGCGCGACCGGCGTCTCCCGCTTCGGCGACACCGGGCTACCGACCTCGCTGTTGATGCCGAAGAACGCCGCCGCCGCGCGCCCGGCACAGGCGGCGGAGCTCCTGGATCTGCAGGCCGGAACCGCGACCGCTTCGACCGCTGCGGTCGGCACGGGTGCGCGGCTGCTCTCGTCCTCGATCGCCACGCCCGAGGGCCTGCTCTTCGTCGGCGGCGTCGACGACGCGGGCGATGCTGTCCAGGGCGTGACGCTGCTCTCGGATCTCGCCGGCATCGCCGCTGGCGGGGCCGGAACCGCCACCAACGCCAAGCTCGTCGTCGCTCGCGCGCGCCCGGCCCTGCTCACGCTGCACGACGGCAGCGTGCTGGTCTGGGGTGGCAACGCCGGCGACAAGGCGACGGAGCTCGGCGAGCGCCGCAAGGCCGACGGCAGCTTCCAGATGCTCGCGATCTCGGGCGACGCCGCCCTGCTCGCCTCGGCCGACATCGTGTCGGTGGCGCCGCAGGCCGTCTCGCTCGGCGCCTCGGGGGGCGTCGAGACGGTGCTGGTCTTCGGAGGTGCGCGCGGCGAGCTCTCGACGGCGAAAATCCCGGCCTACGCCGTTCGCATCGACGTCGCCAGCGGTAGCGCGACGCTGGTGGCGCTCTCGCTGCCGAGCGGCGTGGCGCTCAGCGCCGGTATCGCGGGCCTCGCCGCGCCGCACGGCGACAACGCGGCCCTGGTCTCCGGCGGCCTGGTGGCGCTCAGCGGCGGCGCCCCCTGCGCGGCTTCGGACGCCGAGTGCATCCTTGCGGACGTGCTGCGGGTGCAGGTCTCTGGCGACGCGAGCGCCAGCCCGCTCTCGCTGACCGTCGAGACCATCGGCACCTTCGGCGGCCCCCGCTTCGGCGTCGCGACCGCGCGGATCGACGCCGGCGTCCTGCTGGTCGGCGGGCAGTCGAGCGTGGTCGACAGCCAAGCGGCCGGCGACGCCGTGCTCGACCCGACCGGTCGGGTCGTCGCAGCCCCGCCACCGGCCGCCGAGCTCGCCACCATCTGCAAGTAGCGCGCGGCTACTTGGCCATGTGGTAGGCGCGGGCCTTCATCGACTTCTTGTAGTGTTCGCGGGCCGGCGCGGCCTGCTGCGACGCCGCGGGCGCGGCGTCGGCGCGCTCCTCGGCTTCGTCAGCGGCCTGCTCCAGCGATTTGTTGCCGCTCCGCTTCGCCATCTCACGAGCCCGCTGCGACGCCGCTTGCAGGCGAAGACGCGCCTCTTCGCCCTTGCCGCGCTGCACCAGCTCGGCCGACTCCTTCATCTCCTCGGCGAGCTTGTGCTCCTCGTAGCGACCGAGCACGCGCTGATCGCGCTCCCGCTCGACGCGCCGGTGGTCCTCGACAACGTCGACGTCGACATCGGCGTGGTCGTGTCGCGGCTCACCGTCCCGGTCTTCGAAGCCGAGCTCGATCCCGGCGAGGCGCTGACGACCGCGGCGATCACAGCGCAGCTCGAGCTCGAGCAGGACGCTGCGCTCCGCACCGGAGGCGAGATCACCGAGCGGGATCTCGACGCCGCCATCGCCGAAGGGCTCGGTGACGTAGCCGAGCACACGACGCACCCGCACACCGGCGCCGGGGCGGACGCGCACCGACACGCGGCGCGCCGCTGTGGCCATCATCCGCTCGATCTCGGTCGAGAAGGTCTCGGCCAGGCGCTCGGACTCGCGGACGTAGTAGTAGGAGCCGTTGCCGCCGTCGGCGACCGCCGTCATCGTGTCCTCGTTGTAGTCGGTGCCCAGCCCAATGGTCGTGGTGACGATGCCGTCGGCCGCGTAGCCGCGGGCGATGCGCGAGAGCCCGTCGCCACTCTGTACGCCGACGTTGGCGTTGCCGTCCGAGACCAGCAAGATCCGCGTCGGCCGGTCGCCACGCTTGATGTCGCGGAGCTGCTCGGCGGCGCGGCGGAGTCCCCCCTCGAGGTAGGTCGAACCGGTCGGCTGCATGCGATCGATGACCCGCATCAGGTCGTCGCGATCACGGCGCTCGAAGCGGCGCGCCGGCCAGTCGACCCGCACGTCCGAGGCGTAGCTGACGACGCTGACGATATCGCCGGGCTCCAGCCGGCGAATCGCTGCGCGCGCAGCCTCGGCGGCGTCGCTCCACTTGCTGCCTCGCATCGAGCCCGAGCGATCGAGCACGATCGCAGTGGCGATGGGCCGGCGCTTGGCGGCCGCGAGACGGTCGGCGCGGACCTGCACCTCGACGAGCACACGCCCGGGACCGCGCCAATCCATCAGCGGATGCGAGGAGCGGATCTCCCAGCGCACGTCGCCGACGCGGTTGCCCTGACAGTCCCCCTCGTGACCGCGGTGGTGACCACGCCCCGGCGGGCAGCCGAGCGCGCTCGCAGGTACGACGAGGGCGGCGAGCGCGAGCAACGTAGAGAGCAGCGTAGAGAGCGGCGTAAAAAGCAGCGTAGCGAACGATGGGCGCGGTCGATGGTCCATGGTGTCCTCCTGGGGCGGGTTCCCGAGAGCACGGACGCACGAGTCGTGGCGGGGATCTACGCGATCCGCACTTTTGTTGTGGGGCGGTCCACCCGTATCCTCCGCCGCGCGCGGCCCACGCGGCCGACGAGGAGGCACGATGCGACTGCCCGCCGAACGATTGAGCCTGCTGCGCGAGCGTCGCGCGGAACGTGAAGGCGGCCGCAAGCCCCTGCCGCCGTGGATGCGCGCCCAGCTGCCGGGCGGCGAGCGCTACGCGACGATCAAGCGAAACCTGCGCGAGCGCGGCTTGTTCACCGTCTGCGAAGAGGCGCAGTGCCCGAATATCGGTGAGTGCTGGAACGAAGGCACCGCCACGCTGATGTTGATGGGCGAGGTCTGCACCAGGACGTGCCGCTTCTGCGCAGTGAAGCACGAGCGCCGACCGCCGCCGCTCGACGTCGACGAGCCGTCCAAGGCTGCCGAGCAGGTGGCGTTGATGGGGCTGGACTACGTCGTGATGACCAGCGTGAATCGCGACGATCTGCCCGACGGCGGCGCCGCCCATCTGCGCGCGTGCGTCGAGCAGGTCCGGGCGCGCAACCCGCAGACCCTCGTCGAGGTGTTGATGCCCGACTTCGAGGGCCGCGCCGAAGACGTCGCCACCGTCGTCGCTGGCGCCCCGCACGTATTCGCGCACAACATCGAGACGGTCGAGCGCCTCACGCCGCGGCTGCGCGATCGACGGGCTAGCTTCGCGCAGAGTCTCGCAGTGCTCTCCGCGGCCAAGCAGGCCTCGGATCGGGTGCTGACCAAGAGCTCGATCATGATCGGCGTCGGCGAGACCGACGACGAGGTCGTCGAGGCGATGCGGGCGCTGCGGACGGTCGACTGTGACGCGCTGACGCTCGGCCAGTACCTGCGGCCGAGCCCGTGGCACCACGAGGTCGTGCGCTTCGCGACGCCCGAGGAATTCGCGCGTTGGGAGCAGGTCGGGCGTGAGCTCGGCTTCCGCTACGTCGCGAGCGGTCCGATGGTGCGCTCGAGCTACCGCGCCGGGGAGTTCTACCTGCGCGCGCTGGCGGAAGAGCGTGGCCTGCTCGACGTAGCCGCGCCGGCGTAGGCCGAAGTTCGGAGTCGATCGAACGCGGCGCTCGCGGAGGCGAACCGGGCTACTGCGAGACGCAACCCTTGCCGGGCGAACAGACCTGGCCGGGCTTGCACGTCGCGCCCTTGTTGCAGAAGCACTTGCCCGAGATGCACTCGTCACCGAGGTCGAAGCTGCAGGTTGTGCTGCCGCAGGTGCACATCTCGGGCTCGGTCGAGCTCGAGGTCGACTGACACGCAGTGCCGACCGCACATTCCATGTCGCCCGCGCAGACCAAGGTGCCGGTGGAGGAGCAGACGAAGGTGCCGGTCTTGCAGAGGTCGGTGTCGCTGGCCGAGTCGCACTTCTGGCCCTTCTGGCCGAAGCCCTCGTCGGTCGTGCCGTCACAGTCGTCGTCGACGTCGTTGCAGATCTCCTTGATGTTGACCTTCGTCTCGGTGCTGCACTCCGCCTTGCCGGCGTTGTTGCAGATGATCTTGCCGAACTTGCAGAGGTCCGCGTCGTCGCCGTCGCAGGCCGCGCCGACGTTGAAGCCCTCGTCGGTCTGGCCGTCGCAGTCGTTGTCCTTGCCGTCGCAGATCTCGACGATATCGGTCGGGAACTCGTTGGTGCAGGTGGCCGACTTGCCGTTGCTGGCGCAGGTGTAGGTGCCGTTCTTGCACTTGTCGGTGTCGTTGCCGTCGCAGACCTGACCGAGCAGCGGGAAGTCCTCGTCGGTCTTGCCGTCGCAGTCGTTGTCGAGGCCGTCACAGAGCTCGACCGTGCTGACGGCCGCCTCGGCGCCACAGGTGAGGCTCTTCTTGTCACCGCCGCAGATGAGCTTGCCGTTCTTGCAGCTGTCCGGATCGGGGCCGTCGCATGCGGTGCCCTTCTGCGGGAACGGATCGTCGGTGATGCCGTTGCAGTCGTTGTCGACATCGTCGCAGAGCGTCTCTTTGACCTCGTAGCCGGCGCCGCTGTAGGCGCAGTTCCACTTGCCGCCGCTGCAGGTCGGCACCAGCGCCTTGCTGCACGCACCCTGCTTGTTGCAGTTGTTGGTGCTCGGGTCGACGTCCTCGTCGCTCTGGCCGTCGCAGTCGTCGTCCTTGCCGTTGCACTGCTCGAAGATCGACTTGGACTCGGTGCCGTCCGGGTTGCTCGAGCAGACCGGCACCTTGGTGATCGGGTTGCACTCGACCACGCCCAGGCCGCATTCGCCGATGCCGGTGCAGGGGGCCCCGACCGGTAGACCCTGGAACTTCAGACCGTCGTCGGTCGCGCCGTCGCAGTCGTTGTCCTTGCCGTCACAGATCTCGCTCTTGTCCTGCGGCGTGCTGCCGTCGGGATCGGTCGAGCAAACCGCGATCTTGCTGGTCTTGCCGCACATCACCTTGCCGGTGCCGCACTCGCCCTGACCGTCGCAGGGGCCGCCGAGCACGACGTCCTGGTAGGTGAAGTTCTCGTCGGTGAAGCCGTCACAGTCGTTGTCGAGCCCGTCGCAGACCTCGGGGATCGAGGTCATCGACTCGTTCTCGCAGACCGCGCTCTTGCCGTCCTTGCTGCACTGCCAGGTGCCGTTCTTGCACTGGTCGGCGTCGTCACCGTCGCACGCCTTGCCGACCTGGAAGCCCTCGTCGGTCTCGCCGTCGCAGTCGTTGTCGATGCCGTCGCAGAGCGTCTCGACGTCCTGGTAGCCCTGGGTCTTGCTGTAGTCGCAGACCCACTTGCCGCCGGTGCAGGCCGCCACGATGGCACCGGTCGCGCACACGCCGAGTTTCTTGCAGGTCGAGTCCGCGAGGCCGAGCCCGTTGTCCGTCTCGCCGTCGCAGTCGTTGTCCTTCCCGTCGCACACCTCGGCCTTGGCCTGGCTCTGGTTGCCGTTGCTCAGCGTGCTGCAAGTGACCTGCTTGTCGTTGCCGCAGATGACCTTGCCCGCGCCGCACTCGCCCTGACCCGGGCAGGCTGCGCCGAGCGCGTTGCCCTTCCACGCCAAGTCGTCGTCGGTCTGGCCGTTGCAATCGTTGTCCAGGCCGTCGCAGAGCTCCTTGCCGTCGAAGATCAAGAACGCGTCCGGGTTGGTGCTGCAGGTGGCGAGCTTGGTCACCGGCGAGCAGACCACCTTGCCGTTGCCGCACGCACCCACGCCCTTGCAGGGCTGGCCGAGCGCGCCGCCTTCGTAGAGCTGCGCCTCGTCGGTCTGACCGTCGCAGTCGTTGTCCTCGGCGTCGCAGATCTCGGCGATATCGCTGACGCTCTCCTTGCCGCATTGGTTCGATTTACCGTTCGGGGCGCACTCGAAGATGCCGTTCTTGCAGCTGTCCGAGTCGTCGCCGTCGCAGGCCTCGCCCAGGCTGAAGCCCTCGTCGGTCTCGCCGTCGCAATCGTCGTCCTGGCCGTTGCAGAGCTCACCCTCACCGGCGGGCGGTTCGTTGACGCACTCGGCGGCAGTCCCGTCTGCCTTGCAGGTCCAGGTGCCGGTCGGGCAGAGGTCGGCATCGTCGCCGTCGCAAGCCTGGCCGATCGGGAAGTCCTCGTCGGTCTGGCCGTCGCAGTCGTCGTCCTTGCCGTTGCAGATGTCCACGATGTTGGCGGGGCTCTCCGCGCCGCACTGACCGAAGAGCTTGTCCTGCGAGCAGACCACGATGCCGTTGGCGCAGAGGTCGCTGTCGTCGCCGTCGCACGCGGTCCCGACCGCGAATTCGTCGTCGGTCTTGCCGTCGCAGTCATTGTCGATGCCGTCGCACAGGACTTCCTTATCGCCCTGGTAGCCGGAGACGCCGCCGTAATCGCACTTCCAGGCGCCGGCGATGCACTGCGCCTTGACGCCACCCGTCTCGCAGATGCCCGCCTGCTTGCAGTCCGAGTCGCCCAAGCCGAGGCCCTCGTCGACGCGGCCGTCGCAGTCGTCGTCGAGCGCGTTGCAGACCTCCTTGGTGCCGGCGTACGCGCTGCCGCCCGGCATCGTCGAGCAGATCGCCGCGCCCCCGGGGCCACACTCGACCTTGCCGCTCTGCGCCGCGCAGGCGCCGGTGCCCTTGCAGCTGCCGCCGACCGACACGCCGTCGTAGGTCATGCCTTCGTCGGTCAGGCCGTCGCAGTCGTTGTCGATGCCGTCGCAGATCTCCGGCTTGGCGCCCGGCGTGGTGCCGTACTGATCGGTCGAGCAGACCGCCACCGCGAGCTCGGGCGAGCAGACGACCTTGCCGGAGCCGCAGGCCCCCTGACCGTCGCACGACGCGCCCACGGGCTTCCCGAAGTAGAGCATGCCCTCGTCGGTCTCGCCGTCGCAGTCGTTGTCGGTGCCGTCGCAGAGCTCGATCTGATTCGGCGCGGACTCGTTCACGCACACCGCCGCACTGCCGTCCGGCGCGCAGGTGAAGGTGCCGGTCGCGCACGAGTCGACATCGTCGCCGTCGCAGGGCTGGCCGAGGGTCGGGAAGCTCTCGTCGGTCTCTCCGTTGCAGTTGTCGTCGATGCCGTTGCAGAGCTCGGGCTGCGGACCGACCACGGGCACGCAGAGCACCAAGGCCTTGAACTGCTGACGGACGCAGACCTCCTTGCCGGGCTTGCAGGCACCCACGGACGGGCCGCACTCGGTCGGGGCGGCCTCGGGGTTGCCCTCGTCGGTCAGCCCGTCGCAGTCGTCGTCCTTGAGGTTGCACTTCTCGACCGCGAAGGGGTGGATGTCCGGGTTCTTGTCGTTGCAGTCCACCGCCGCCGCGTAGCCGTCGCCGTCGTTGTCGGTGACCTCGCCGCAGGGCAGATCCTTGTTGTCGCAGTCCTGATCGACGCCGTCGCCGCACTTCTCGATGGCGCCGAGGTAGATCGACGGGTTGAGGTCGTCGCAATCGTCACCGCCGGTCTTGCCGTCGAAATCCAGGTCCTTCGGATCGCACCAGGTGACCTTGCCGTCGCAGTTCTTGTCGCAGAGCTCGATGGCGAGCGAGCTACCGTCGAGCGCCGGATCGCAGCAAGGCTCGTCTTTCGCGCCCGGGAAGATGCCGGCGTCGGCGTCGTTGCAGTCCTGGCCCGCAGGCACGCCGTCACCGTCGACGTCGTCGGACCAGCAAACCTCGTCGGTCTGCCCGTCACAGTCTTCGTCGACGAGGTTGCCCTGCGCCGGGTTCTGCGCGTTGCACGCCTCGAGGATATCGAGCTTGCTCTCGAGGCCGCAGGTGGTGCCCTTGCCGTCGGGCGCGCAGACCAGCTTGCCGTTGCTGCATTGGTCGAGGTCGGGCCCGTCGCAGGTCGAGCCGAGCTCGGGGAACGACTCGTCGGTCTGACCGTCGCAGTCGTCGTCCTCGCCGTTGCAGGCCTCGGTGGCCGGCAGCACGGCGTCGACGCAGGTCACGGTCGCGGCCAAGCCGACGTGCGCGCAGACCAGCGTTCCGGGCTTGCAGGTGCCGACGTCGCTGCCGCACAGGGCGCCGGCGACCTGCCAAGTACCACCTGCGCCGGTGCACGCGCTCTCGGTCTTCTGCTTCGGATCGGAACAGACGCCGCCCGGGTTGCCCTCGTCGACCACGCCGTCGCAGTCGTCGTCGAGGAAGTTGCAGCCCTCCGGCGCGCCGGGGTGGATGGTCTCGTCGTCGTCGTTGCAGTCGATGCCGAGCGGGTAGCCGTCCTTGTCGTTGTCGGTCAGGCCGGTGCACGGCAGGTCGTTGCCGTCGCAGTCCTGGTCGACGCCGTCGCCGCACTTCTCCTTGCCGCCGGGGAAGACGCTCGCGTCCTTGTCGTCGCAGTCGCCGGGTGCGACGAAGCCGTCGCCGTCGTTGTCGCCGATCTTGCAGGCCTTGACCCAGCCGTCGCAGTCGACGTCGCAGCCCTTGGTCTTGGCGTCGAGACCCTCGGGCTGTGGGTCGGCGGAAGGCGGCAGCGCCGTGCAGCAAGGCTCGGTCGCGCCCGGGTAGATCGCCGCGTCGTAGGGCGCGCAATCCTTGGAGTCCGCGGTCTTGTCACCGTCGGTGTCGGCCTCGGGGCATTCCTCGTCGGTCTTGCCGTCGCAGTCGTTGTCGATCTTGTCGCCGCAGAGGTCGATGCTCGCGGCGAGCGCGTCGCCCGAGCAGACCGCGCCCTGCCCGCTCTCGGCGCAGACCACTTGGCCCGCAGCGCAGGCGCCGATGCCGCAGGGCGTCCCGAGCGGCAGCGCGCCGTCGCCGGCCTGCAGCGCGAAGCCCTCGTCGGTGGCACCGTCGCAGTTGTTGTCGACGCTGTCGCAGAGCTCGACCGCCGGCAGTGGCGCCGAGCACTTCGTCCATGCGCCGCCGACGCAGACCTGCGTGCCGCCACAGTTGCCGAGCGGCGTGTTGACGTCGCACGACCAGACCACGCCGTCGATCTTCTCGGTGCAATCGCACGTATTGTGCGCCGGCACGCAGAGCTCGCCCTTGAGGAAGCTCTGGCAGACAAATCCCGCCGGGCACGCCTTCTCACCGCCGGCCTCGGCGTCGCAGAACAAGCCGCAGACCGGATCGGCGCCACCGAGATCGGTGACGCACAGGCCACCGGCACATTGTTCGTCGTTCGCGCAGGGCTTGCACAGGTCGCCCGGCAGCGGCAGGCAGAAGTGCAGCTCCGAACCGGTCGCCGGCAGCAGACCGCAGCGGAAGCCGGCCGGACAATCACCCTCGCACGGCGTGGTGCAGAGCTTCACGCCCGCGCCCGAGGGCAGGCAGAGGTTCGAGGTGCAGTCGGCGTCGACGGTACAGGTGTTGCCGAAGGGCAAGCCGACCGGACCGGTGTCCGCGTCGGAGGTGTCGGGCGTGACGGTCGTGTCGACTTCCGCGGTGTCGGGCGCGTCGACGGTGTCGTCGGGCTTGGTGTCGGGCGTGACGCTGTCGATCCCGGCGGCGTCGACGTCGGTCGCGTCGGTCGGGGCGCCCGTGTCGCCGTCGACCGTCGTGACGTCGGGGTCGACGACATCGTCCTTGCCGCCGACGTCGGCGTTCGGATCGGGGCGGAAGGTCGTCTCGAGGCAGCCCGCGAGCAGCAGCGTGAGCAGCCACGCCAGGCGAGCGTTCGTTTTCGGCAGGTGGCTGCGGCTCAACAGGTCCTCCGCGGGGCGTTCGAGCGGAGCAACGATCGTTGCATCGTGACGTCCGCGTCGAATGGTGGAGGGTAGCCGGCCCCGAGGCTCGCAGCAACCGCCCACGGACAGGGTTTTCAGCCCCCGCGAGGCCGCCTTCGCGCCCGCAGCAGCCATTGATTGCCGCGCCCCGGACCGACGTCCTCGACCTCGTCCACCGCGAACTCCCGCGCGCCCTCGAACCACACGAGCGCTTCTCGAGCGCCGTCGTTGCGGTAGTGCTCGAAGGGCGTCTCGCTCACAGGCACAGCGTGCGCCCGCTCCGCCGCCTCGCGCGTGCGGAGGAGAGCAAAGGCGACGTTGTCGATCACCAGCAGCTCGCCATCGTCGCGGAGCACGCGCGCCGCCTCCGCGAGGACCCGGTCGGGCTCGCGCAGGTGATTCCAGGCCCGCAGCACGAGGACGTGATCGGCCGAGGCGTCGGGCAACGGCAGGGCTTCGCCGACGCCGCGCCCCAGGCAAGCGCCCGGAAGCGCTCCTCGCAGCGCCGCGAGCGCCGCGCGATCGGGCTCCACCGTGACGTAGCGCACGCGGCCGCTGGCGATGCCCGCGCCGAGCGCTTCGAGGTAGCGCAGCGGGCCGGCGCCCACGTCGACGACGGTTCCCCGAAGGCCCGCCATGCGCGCCAACATCGCCGCCTCCTCGCGAGCGAAGGGCGTCTCGTCGGTCGCCTGCCAGATCGATGGCACCCGATACGTCGCGTCCGCGGGCGCCGGTCGCGACGGCTCCACGCGCTGCAGCCCCGCGAGGTCGGCGGCGAAATCGGTGAGGCGCGCCTTGTCCGAACGATCGGTCCAAGCCTGACCGCGGTGGTCCAGCGCCTCGGCGAGCTCGGCGTCGGTCCAGCTCCGATCGTCGCAGCGGTAGCGGACGAACCGCCCGGCCGACCGGTCGTGCACGATTAGCGCGCGTGCCGCCTCGGACGCCGGCACCGCCAGCGCCTCCGCGGCGTCGGCCGCGCCGTCCTGCACGAAGTCGACCTGATTGCTGACGGTGCGCGGCCCCGGTCGCGCCGCCAATCCGAGCGCAGGGCCGGGACAGCCCTGCAACAGCGGGCACGTCTCGCAGGCCGCGACCAGAGGACGGGCGGCGAGCGAGTCGGCGGCGACCTGCAGGCGAACGTCGCCAGCAGGCGCGTCCGCGCATCGAGGCCAGCCGATCCACGCCACGCGCAACCAAGGGCTGCGGGTCCGTGCGAGCGCATCGCGCGCCTCGGCGATCGCCGAGGCGTCCCCCGTGCCGGGCCGAATCGCCAACACCAAGGGGTGGGCCCGTGCTCCGAGCGCAGCGAGCAGGCCGGAGATCTCGGCGGCCTCGACCACGAGCACGGCGCGTACGGCGTCGGACTCGAAGGCATCGGCGACGGCACGGGCTGCGTCCAGGTCGGCACCGGCGCCGCGTTCGATCCAGAGGCCGTGGAGACGCGCCCGCCGCAGGGCCGCGCCGACGCGCTGGCGATCGGCGGATCGCGACGCCAGCGTCACGAGCGACGCCCACGGCAAGGCGCGTAGACGGAGGGAGGGCCGGCGGTCGGCGGCCGGCGGCAGACGCGGAAGATCGTGAGACAGCGCAGACTCCGATCGCCGGATCCCCCCGGCGGCCGGGCGATGCAGCCACAGGCGTGCGCTCCTCGCAAGCGCCCTCGGCACGCTCCGATTGCGCTTGTCGATTGACGCAGGGCCACCGAGGCAGTAGGCTGGGGGAAGGACGTTTCTGCCTGGGGGTTGCCATGTCCATCAATCGTCGTGAGTTCATCAGTCTGGTCGGGACCTCGGTCGCCGGCGCCACCGCGGTCGCGGTTGGTGCGCGGGCGCTCGGCAGCAGCGCGAGTGTCGCGCAGCCGTCGAATATCGGGGACTGGACCATCGCCGAAGTCGGCGTGGTCGATCGGGGCGCTGTCCCGTTCATCCTCGAGCGCAAGGGGAGCGGCGAGCGCATCCGCGTGGAGGCCTGCCGTCGCGGATCGCGTCAGCAGCCCGTCGCGCAGAGCCGCGAGCTCGACCTCTTCCTCGCCAACAACGGCGACGGTACGGCCCGCACGGCCCGCGAGCACGAGCTCGTCGCCCGCGCGCTCGCCCGCCACATCGACGCCGCGCGCGCGCCGGTGCCGGCCTCGGTGGTGTCGCTCGACACCCGCCACGCCCGCCACCGCGAGCTCTTCACGACCGCGGACGACCTCGCCAACAGCTGAGGCTCCGTCTAGGTCTCCCCGGCAACGAACCCCCCAGCACCGCGAGGCGGTGGGCCGGTCGGAGCCGAGACGGACTGCGGTGAATCTGGTTCTACGGCGCGAGGTTGCCCGAAAGGGCGGCCTCGCGTCGTCTTTTTGAGCCGAGCTCGGGTGCATCGGACGGCAGCCGGATGGACGCAGATGTCCACGCGTGCCGCTGCGGCGGCCCGTTCAGCGTAGGGCGACTTCGCGCAGCAGAACTGGATTGTCGAGGACGGCGCCGGCGCCGAGTACGACGGCGCTGATCGGATCGTCGGCGACCAGAACGGGTAGCCCCGTCTCTTCGCGCAGCAGCGTGTCGAGCCCACGCAACATCGCGCCGCCGCCAGCGAGCACGATGCCCTTGTCGACGATGTCCGCCGAGAGCTCGGGCGGCGTCTTCTCGAGCGCGACGCGCAGCGCAGCCACGATCTCCTGCAGGGGCTCGGCGAGCGCCTCGCGGATCTCCTCGGAGTGGACGGTCACGGTCCGGGGCACGCCGTGGGTGATGTCCCGTCCGCGCGCTTCGGCCTGCTCGAGTTCGCGGACCTGCCAGGCGCTGCCGATCCGCAGCTTGAGTTGCTCGGCCGTGCGCTCGCCCACCAGCAGATTGTACTTGCGGCGGAGGTGCTGGACGATCGCTTGGTCCATGCGGTCGCCCCCGACCTTGAGGCTCTCGGAGTAGACGATGCCGGCGAGCGAGATGACGGCGATCTCGGTGGTGCCGCCACCGATGTCGACGATCATGTTGCCGGCGGGCTCGGTGACGGGCAGCCCGGCGCCAATCGCCGCCGCCATCGGTTCCTCGATGAGGTAGACCTCGCGAGCGCCCGTGGATTCGGCGCTCTCGCGAACGGCGCGCTTCTCGACGTCGGTGATGCCGAAGGGCACGCAGATGATGACGCGTGGACGGACCAACGCACGCCGCGGCGAGACGCGGGTGATGAAGGTGCGCAGCATCGCCTCGGCGACCTCGAAGTCGGCGATGACGCCGTCGCGCAGCGGCCGAATCGCGTCGATGCCCTGCGGCGTACGGCCGAGCATCTCCTTGGCGTCCTTGCCCACCGCGAGGACGCGCCGCTCGCCGCGACGGTCGGTCTGCACGGCCACGACCGACGGCTCGTTGCTCACGATGCCACGCCCCTTCATGTAGATGAGGGTCGTCGCCGTGCCGAGGTCGATGGCCAGGTCGTGCGAGACGAAGTTGTCGAAGAATCCGAGCACGGCGCTCCTTTCGAGGCCGCGACGATACCCGCGCGCGTGGTCGTTTGCCAACAAACCCGCCTGCGTGGGATGTTGCCGCCGACGCGAACCGTCGGGAGGTCGACATGGCGGGGGATTTTCGGCGCTTGGAGCGCACGTCCATGTTCCGTCGAATGGCTGCGGTCGCGTGGGATCCGCCCCGCGATCCCACGATCTACGGCGGACACGACATCGACGCGACCGAGTTGATGGCTTGGCTCGCCGCCGAGTCCGAGCGCACCGGCACGCGGCTGACCCCGACGCACGCGGTCGCCCGGGCTTTCGCGTTGGTACTCGCCCGCAATCCCGGGTTGAACGTGACGGTGCGGCGCGGCCGGCTCTACCTGCGGAAGCGGGTGGACGTCTTCGTCCAGGTCGCCGTGCCACCGAGCGACGACGGTGCCGGCGCGAGCCAGAAGGCCGACCTGACCGGCGTGCTGGTGCAAGACTGCGAGCAGAAGTTCGTGGCCGACATCGCGAGCGAGCTGCGGTCCAAGGCCGAGCGCATCCGTCAGGGCGACGATCCGATGCTGGCCTCGACCAAGAAGAACCTGGCCTGGATGCCTCCGCTGCTCATGCACTGGGCGATTCGGGCGGCGAGCTGGCTCTCGCACGATCTCGGCTTGGACCTCTCCGGGCTCGGCATCGCGAACGATCCCTTCGGCTCGGTGATGATCACCTCCTTGGGCATGTTCGGCGTCGGTCGCGCCTGGGCCCCGCACTTTCCGAGCGCCAAGGGGCTGGGCGTGGTGCTGGTGGGCGCGGTCGAAGAGGGCGTGCGCGTCATCGACGGCGAGATTCGGATTCGCAAGCTGCTGCCGGTGATGGTGACCCTGGACCACCGCACGGTCGACGGGTTTCAGGCGAGCGTGCTCGCGCGCGATATCCGCGGCCTGCTCGAGCACCCGGAGCGTCTCGCCGAGGCGCCCTAGCCGCCGCGAAGCCGCGCGGCGCTACTTCTTGCCGACCGGCGCGTCCCAAGCTGCGGCGAGGCCCTTGTCCTGCACGCACTTCCAATCGGCCCAGCAGGGATCGTCCACGATCCTGGTGCCCAGCGAGTGGAAGTAGTTCACGATCAGGTTGCGATGGTACTCGGTGTAGCTCGGCGTGTAGCCGTCGAGCGGCGGGTGCTGGTCGTTCTTGTCGACCTGGGCGATGTACTCGTGGCGCCCACCGACATTGGCGAGGCACAGACCCGACACGCCACTCTCGGTCTTCACCGTGCGGCAGTTGCCGAAACCGGTGCCCTCGGCGGACGGATTCAACAGCGGCGGCAGACGCTCGGCGTCGGTGATCTCACCGGCGGCGACCTTGTCGCCCACCGAGTTGTCGAGCAGACCGCGGCGGATCGCCTCGTCGGTCCAGGCGCGCCACGGCTTGTCGTCGACGTAGTCGTCGAGCGGCCCGAACAGGCCGATCGCGCGGGCGAGCGCGAGACCGGCCGCGAACGGCACCGTCCGATCCCCGACCGCGAGTGAGAGCAGCACGTTGGTGGCCGGCGCACCCCTGGTGTCGAGGAACATGCGGTCGGCGACGGTGATCGCGTCCGCGCCCTCGAGGACATTGGAGTTCAGTTGCACCAGCCGGCGGAAGCGCGGGGTGTTGCGCGGACGCGCGGCGCCCTCGACGGGTGAGACCAGCGCCACCTCGCGCAGCACGCGCCCGTCCTCGGCCATCACGCGCAGGCGTACGTCGTCGCCGATATCGGTGGCGAGCGCGATGGCGAAACGGCCGTCCTTACCGGCGACGCCCTCGGCCGACTCGCCGGTGGTGAGGTTGTCCAAGATCAGGCGCGCGCCCTCGTGCAAGCCGAGCTCGGCGACCCAGGTGGGCACCTCTTGCGGCTGCTTGAGGCAGACGCCGCCCTCGCCGACGTAGGACTTCTTGGTCTCCCGCTTGCACGCATCGCTCTCGTCGTTCCACGACAGGCGCACGTTCGGCAGCCCCTCGGGGGTGGTCGCGGCGTCGCCCTTGCCCGGACAGCCGACGAGCATCGGGCCCGACGCCTTCCACATCAGCTTCTCGATCACGCCGTGCAGCTTGGTGCGGATGAAGATGTCGGCGATGCCGGCGCCGGCCACCACGGGCGCGGCGGCGACGATGTAGGGCTCGAGCGGGGCCGTCAGCGCGGTGTGGATGCCACCGAGCGAGATGCCCATCATGAAGTACGGCACGTCCGGACCACCGATGTCGGCCACACCGTCGGCGTCGAAATCGCCGGCGAGCAAGTTCTGCTTCAGCCGCTCGGGATCGGCGGTGCGCGGGTCGTCGATGGCGGCGGGCACGTTCTGGCCGAGGCTGCGGAGCATTCGGACCGCGACGATGTAATCGAGCGTGGTCTGCCGCATCGAGTCGCGCAGCCGGATCGTGTTGGGCGCGTAGTAGGCCTCACCGGCGCTGTCGTTGAGAATGCAGTCGCCGTTGTCGTCGGTGCCGCGGCCCTTGACGATGAGCTGCTGCATGAAGCCGTTCTGCTCGATCTTGCCGATCATCTCGTCGAGCGACATGTCGTCCGGGAAGCGCGTATCGGCGTCGGTGAAGACGTACGAGCCGAGCAACGCCTTGACCAGGCTCTTGGCCGTACCCTCGTCGCCCTTGAAGAAGTCGACGATGAGCTCCTTGGCGTTGGCGAGCACCGGGCCGTGGCCGACCGCGTCGATGGTGAAGGTGGCGATGCCGGCTCGTGCGAAGCGATCGGCGAGCAGGAGCGCCTCGATGCGGCTGGTGCCAGTGGCGTGCGCGTAGACGATGACCGGGAACGGCGGCTTGTGCTGCGCCGTCGTCTTCGGAACCGTGATCATGAAGGGAACACGCTCCTCGGCGACGGTCGCGGTGCCTTCGTCCAGATCGATCTGCCAGACGTTGCGCTCGGTCACGTCGGTCTGCTCGGTCGCGCGCAAGTTGACGGTCGTCATATCGCCGAAGACGGCGTAGCTGACGTACTTGAACTCACCGCCGACGCCCGGCTGGAACGACGCGATGATCTTGAAGATACCGTCCATGAACGGGCCCTGCAGGATCCAATCGTGGTCGCGCTGCGCGAAGGGGTAGCCCTTCTTGCCCGGGTGGGCGCCGGGCATGTCGTCCGCGAGGCCGTCGAAGCCGATGTCCATGTTGTAGATATGCGTGATCCGGGGGCTGATCTTGTCGGCCAGCCAGGCGAACTTGCCCTTGCCGTACAGACCTTCACGGAGCGCACGGAAGGTGCGCGAGAGGTCGCCGGTGGTGAAGGTCCACGCGAAGGCGATGTCCTTGCGCTCGACGCCCTTCTCCGCGAGTGCCGGCAGCGCGAGCTCGAGCGCAGTGGTCTGTGCCTCGTGGTTCACGCCCGGAAAGGGGCTGCGAATCTGGCCGCGTACACCCGACTCGCCGAAACCCTCGACCGCGCGCGTCAGCACGACGGCGTAGCGGGCGCCCGAGGCGAGCGGCACGAGCGGGCGCAGGTCGAGCGAATTCGTCGCGGTCTCGTAGTGGTAGACCCACTTGTCGTTCACGCCGTCGCCGTCGCTGTCGATCTTGTTGTCCGGCGGCAGCACGAACGAGTCGTAGGACGCGAGCGGGTCGAGCGGAAAGTACGCGTGCGGCTCGGCCTTGTGCGGGAAGTAGCCGCGACCGAGGTCGAGCGGGACGATTTCCCCGAAGCGAGCGTGACCGGGCTCGACGTTGACGACGAAGATGGTGTCGTCGCGGACGGTGCTCAGGTCGAGCGGGCCGTCGAACGAGAGCGAGATCGGCGACATGGCCGAGAATCCGGGCACCTCGTTGACATGATGGCGCAAGCGGCGCTCGAACTTCGTCGGCGCGTCGCGGCCGATCGACATGTACTTGGTGCCGCCCGGGGCGACGCGCATGGCGAGGTCGTTGGGGAACGGGACCTCCGGTTCGGGCTGCGCCTGCGGCTCGAACACGACGGTCGGGCCGTAGACGGCGCCCTCGACCTCGGTCGGGTACAGGCCGATGGAGGCGGTCTCGTCGGTCGCGCAGCCGGTGGCGGCGAGCAGGAGCGCGGCGGAGAGGGCGAGGCGATGGGGCGTGCGCATCATGTCGATCCTCCTACCAATGCCCGCGCAGGGCGAGCTGACCGACGGCCGCACCCGCGGCGGCCGAGGGCGTGCCGTCCGCGGCGGCGAAGGCCATGCCGGGGAACGCGACGCCGAGGTCGAGACGGGCGCGCAGCGAGAGGCCCGCGCCGAGGGGCTGGTCGTATTGCACGGCGGCGTCGAGCTCCCAGCCGAGGTCGCGGCTGGCGGCTCCACCGCGTGGGCCGGTGAGCGCGCCGCCGGCGAGACCGGTTCGGTGCGGATCCACCAGGGGTACGGGCGCGTCGGCCGCGAGCACGCCAGTGAGGAAGGTCACGCGGTCGACTTTGGCGCGCAGCGTCGCAGAGAGCCAACGCGCGCCGGCCGCCGAACCGTTGCTCGCGAAGCGGTCCGCGCCCGCCGGGGCGCCGCCCGAGTAGCGCGGATCGGCGAGGTTCGCGACGATATTGGCGCTCTGTCGCCGCCACATCTCCCCGAACAGCACCAAGCCCACGCGGAGATCGCGGGCCATCTTGAAGTTGCTGATGGTGTCGTCGAAGGGGGAGTCGTCGCCGCTCGCGACGCCGCCGTCGAGCTGCAGGCCGAACGCGCCGCGCTCGACGCGCACGCGCACCAAGCCGCCGAACTGGTCGACGTTCAGCTCGTCCGGCGAGGTCGCGGTGCGGAACCAGGTGGTGGTGCCGCGGATCGTCAGCCACTCGGTCGCGACCTGCACGCGCGTCTTGCCGAACGCGTGCTTCCAGCGCGCGTAGACGTCGCCGACCGTCGCCTCGAGGCCGAGCTTCTTCGCGTCGGTCTGCCAGCGGCGCACGCCGTAGGCACCCACCTCGAGCTCCGGGTAGCGCAGCAGCGCCGCAGCGACGAGCTGCTGCGCCGAGTCGCCGGCGCGCTTGGAGGCCAGGTCGTCGTCGACCACGTCGTCGGCCGCGAAAACCAACGCCAGCGGCAGATAGGCGAGCGCCGAGCCATCGCCGACGAGGCCGGCCGGGAGCAGCGCGATCTGTGCGCGGTCGACCACTGCGCCGCGGCGCTTCAGACCGAACTGGTAGGGCTCGTCGTCACCGCTCTGCGCGAGCAGACCGAGTCCCCACGTCGAGACCTGCCGACCGACCGCGACGCGGCCCCAGCGACCGTCGGCCTCGACCGCGAAGCGACGCACCAGATGCTGATCCAGCGCCCACGGCGAGGCGTCGGCGGCGAACAGCGCGTCGGCGTCGAGCCGCGAGGGGATGCCGTCGGCGCTGCGCGGACCGGCGAAGAGGTCTGCCTGGACCGAGAGCTGGAGCTGCTGCAGCCACGCGTTGCCGAGGTGCCAGGTCAGCGAGCCACCGGCGCGGATTCGGCTCTCGAGCAGGCTCGAACTCGGCAGACGGTCGGCGTCGCCGGCAGCTGGTCCGGGTGCCTCGATGGCCGAGACGGAGGTCTGCGTGCTGCGCGCCTCGACGCGAGCGTCGAAGGCGAAGACGCCGGGCAACCCGAGCACGCTGGACGGTCCGAGCGCCGCGAGCACGGCGGCCGCAGCGCTGGCGCGTCGCAGGGCGCCGGCAAGAGTTCGGGTCATGGGAGGGCTCCGGAGGGCCGCGCGGGCTCGGGGAACATGAGGGCCGAGAGGCTACCACGACCGAGGCAAGCGTGCGAGCCGACGCGGGATGTCTGCACACGTCCTCACGAGTCTCGCACACCTGGGGGCCGGCCCCTTGCAAGCGCCGATGCTGCTTGCGAGCATCCGCGCGCTCGCCGCTCGAGAGGCCGCGATGGAGGAGCGATGAACGCCCGGAAGGAAGCCCTGCTCGCCCGACTTGCCGCGCTCGAGGCCGCTGCCCTCGAGGGAGGCGGCGCCGCCCGCCGCGAGAAGCTGCATGCGCAGGGCAAGATGACCGCACGCGAGCGCATCGAGGCCTTCCTCGACCACGGCACCTTCGTCGAGGTCGACAAGTTGGTGACGCACCGCTGCACCGATTTCGGCATGGACAAGCAGAAGATCCCGGGCGACGGCGTGGTCACCGGCTACGGCAAGGTCGACGGCGAGCTCACGTTCGTCTTCGCGCAGGACTTCACGGTCTTCGGCGGCTCGCTCTCCGAGGCGTTCGCCAGCAAGATCTGCAAGGTCATGGACATGGCGCTCAAGGTCGGCGCGCCGGTGGTGGGCCTGAACGACTCCGGCGGCGCGCGCATCCAAGAGGGCGTGCAGAGCCTCGCGGGCTACGCCGAAATCTTCTACCGCAACGTGACGGCCAGCGGCGTCGTGCCGCAGATCTCGGTCATCCTCGGCCCGTGCGCGGGCGGCGCGGTCTACTCGCCCGCGATCACCGACTTCATCGTGATGGTGAAGAAGACCTCGTTCATGTTCATCACCGGCCCGGACGTCATCAAGACGGTGACCCACGAAGAGGTCACGCAGGAGGAGCTCGGTGGTGCCGAGCGCCACGCCGAGACCTCGGGCGTCGCCCATTTCGCCGCCGAAGACGAGAAGCACGCCCTCGCCCTGGTGCGGGAGCTGCTCTCCTACCTGCCGCAGAACAACCTCGACGCGCCGCCGCGCGGTCCGCAGGACGATCCCGCCAGCCGCGCCGACGCCGAGCTCGAGGCCCTCGTCCCCTACGACCCGATGAAGCCCTACGACATGCGGGACGTGATCCGTCGCGTGGTCGACCACGGTCGCTTCCTCGAGGTGCACGAGGGCTGGGCGCAGAACATGCTCTGCGGCTTCGCCCGTATCGACGGCCGCAGCGTCGGCGTGGTCGGCAATCAGCCCGCCGTTCTCGCCGGCTGCCTCGACATCGACGCCAGTGTGAAGGCCGCGCGCTTCGTGCGCTTCTGTGACGCCTTCAACATCCCCCTCGTCACCTTCGTCGACGTGCCGGGCTTCCTGCCGGGTACCGCGCAGGAGTACGGCGGCATCATCCGCCACGGCGCGAAGCTGCTCTACGCCTTCGCCGAGGCGACGGTACCGAAGCTGACGGTCATCACGCGCAAGGCCTACGGCGGCGCGTACGACGTGATGAGCAGCAAGCACCTGCGCGGCGACCTGAACTTCGCGTGGCCGTCGGCAGAGATCGCGGTGATGGGCCCGGACGGCGCCGTCAACATCGTCTACCGCAAGGAGATCGCCAAGGCCGACGACCCCGTCGCCGCCAAGGCGGCCTACGTCGCCGAGTACCAAGAGCTCTTCGCCAACCCGTTCAAGGCGGCCGAGCTCGGCTACATCGACGAGGTCATCCGCCCGGCCGACACCCGCGCCCGCCTCGCGTCGGGCCTGGAGATGCTCGACGGCAAGCGCGATCGGATGCCGGCCAAGAAGCACGGCAACATCCCGCTCTAGCGTCGAGCCGACGCGAGACGGTCGGCCCTACGGGCAGGCGCCCTGTGATTTGGCGCCGGCGTTGGCCTTGAGCAGGCTGCAGAAGTCCGAGTACGTCTTGTTGTCGCAGCCGCAGCTCACCATCGCGAACTTCTCGCAGCCGCTCGACGCGACGTCCTGACAGACGCCCTCGCTCCCGCACGCGGCGGGCATCTGCACGGCGCAATACTGTCCAGTCGGGCAATCGCTCGGCTTGCCCTGCACGCACTTCGCGCCGCCGCCGCCGCAGCCCTGGATCGGGGTGTGCTTGCAGCCGCCGTTGTCGCAGGTGTCGGTAGTGCAGTCCTGCTTGTCGTCGCAATCCGTGTCGACCTTGCAGCCACCGCCGCCGCATTGGTCGATCTTGGTGTTGGTGCATTTGCCGGCGACACACTTGTCGGTGGTGCAGAAGTCGCTGTCGTCGCATTCGGTGTCGGACTTGCACGCCTCCGCGCCGCAACCGCTGATGGGCGTGTTCGAGCAGGCGCCGCTGACGCAGAAGTCGGCGGTACAATCGTCGCCGTCGCTGCAATCGCCGCCGCTCTGGCAGGGCTTGCAGCCCGGCTTGTCCTGCACCGCGCAGACCTTCGAGACGCAGGCCGAGACCTTGCAGCCTTGCGCCTGCGGGCAATCCTGGGCGGTCGCGCAGGGGATGTCGCAGCCGGGCTTGGGCGTGTGCTTGCAGGCACCGGCCTCGCAGCTGACGACGTCGCAGTTGCCGAGCGGGGTGCAATCGGACGCCGACGCACACTCGCTGCAGTTCGAGACCGGCGTACTCTTGCAGGCGCCGCCCTCGCAGGTATCGGTCGTGCACTTGTCGCCGTCGTCGCAGGCGGCGTTGTCCGCGCACTTCTTGCAGCCCGGCACCGGCGTATTGCCACATTTTCCGGCGTTGCAAGTGTCGAGGGTGCAGGGGTCCTTGTCGTCACAGTCCACAGCGCCGGTGCAGCCGGCTGTGCAGCCGCCGATGGGCAGGTTCGTGCAGATATCGATCGCGCAGGAGTCGTTGGTGCACTTGTCCCCGTCGTCGCAGTCGGCGTCCTGCTTGCAGGTCTTACAGCCGTCTACCTTGATGAACGCGCACTTCTTGTCGATGCAGTCCTCGTTGGTGCACGGGTCACCGTCGAAGCAGTCCGCGGCCATCACGCAGGGCTTGGTGGTGCAGTTGGTGATCGGCTCGTGGCCGCAGACGCCAGACTTGCAGCTGTCGGTGGTGCAACTGTCGTTGTCGTCGCAATCCTTGTTGCCGCCCGCCTTGCACGAGCCGCCCTCGCAGACGTCGTCGACCGAGCAAGCGTCGCCGTCGTCGCAGGGGCCGGTGGTCGCCGTGTTCTTGCAGGCGCCGGACTCGCAGGCGTCGACGGTGCAGCTGTTGCCGTCGTTGCAGTCGCTCACCGACGAGCAGCTCGAGCAGCCCTGCTTCGGCACGCTCTTGCACGCCCCTTCGATGCAGAGGTCGTCGGTGCAGGCTTTGCCGTCGTCGCAGACCGCAGCATCCTTGCACGCGATACAGCCGTCGATTGCGGGGTTCTTGCAGGTGCCGGCCTCACAGACGTCCTGCGTACAGCCGTCACCGTCGCTGCACTCCATGCCGCTCTTGCAGGGCGCGGTGCAGCCGTCCTTCTTGGTGTACTTGCAGGTGCCCGCGTCGCAGGAGACGTCGTAGCAGGAGCCGGCCTTCTGACAATCGCTGGCGACCTTGCAGCCGCCGCAGCCGGCGATCGGGGTCGTCTTGCAGACGCCGGCCTCGCAGGTGTCGGCGGTACAGGCGTCCTTGTCGTCGCAGGCCGAGGCAGTGTCGCACTTCTTGCAGCCGGGCGTCGGCGTCACGCTGCAGAAGCCGTCCACGCAACCCTCGGCGGTGCAGGGATCGCCGTCATCGCAATCCGTCGGGCTCTTGCAGGGCGGCTTGCCGCAGTTCTTGTCGAGCACGTGCGTACATTTGCCGGCGTCGCACGCATCGACCGTGCAGGGATCCTTGTCGTCGCAGTCGGCGACGGCCTGACACGGCGGCTCGCAGCCCGTGATCGCGGCGTGCTTGCAGGTCTGACCCTCACACGAGTCGGTGGTGCAGGCATCCTTGTCGTCGCAGTCGGCCGGGCCAAGGCAGAGCTTGCAGCCCTGGATCGGGGCGTGCTTACAGGCATTGGCCACGCAGGCGTCCTGCGTGCAGGGGTTCTTGTCCTCGCACTCGCTCGCCTGCTTGCAGGGCTGCGAGCAGTTGGCGACCGGCTCGTAGAAGCACACGCCGGCTTTGTCGCAGCTGGTCGTGAAGCATTTGCCGAGATCCTTGCAATCCGCCGCGGCCTTGCAGGGCGCGCACTCGGGCACGGGGGTCGATTTGCACGCGCCCGCCTCGCAGGCGTCCTTCGTACATGGGTTGCCGTCGTCGCAATCGCCAGCACCGGCACAGGCGGGCTTGCACGGCCCGAGGGCTCCGACCGAGATGCCCTGCATCGCGGCATGGCACGCGCTCTGCCAGGTCTTGCCGTCGCAGCCGCAAATCTCGAGCTTCACGTCCGGGCAGGTCTTCGGGCGGTCGGCGCACTTGCCGGCTCCCTTGCAGCCGGCCGTCTGGCCGAGGCAGACGCCGTCGGCGCCGCAGGGCTCGGCGTCCGCGACCTGACACGGCTTGTCGCCGCAACCAGGCACGGCGTCGTGCGCGCAGGTTCCGGCCTTGCAGGTGTCGGCGGTGCAGGCGTCGCTGTCGTTGCAGTCTTTGGACTTCCCGGCCTTGCAGGCTCCCTGGTCGCAGACGTCGTCCTGGCTGCAGGCGTCGCCATCGTCGCAGGGCGCGGGCGCTCCACCGGCCCCGGTGGCGGGCGCGTGCGTGCATTTGCCGACCTCGCAGGCGTCGGTCGTACAGGCGTTGCCGTCGTCACAGCTGACGGCGTCGTCGGTCTTGCCGTTGCAGTCGTTGTCGACGCCGTCGCACACCTCGGCCGGCGGCACCGTCGGCTTGCATCCCGCGTCGACCTCGCTGGCGGCGTCGGTCGTGCCCGCCCCGTCGGCCTGCCCGCCGGCGTCGCCCGCAGCGGTGTCGTCGGTCTTCGTGTCGGCCGGGCTCGCATCGCTGTCGGCGGCATCGGCCTGCGCGTCGTCGGCGCCGTCGGCGTCGGCGACCGTGCTGTCGGGCGCGGCGGCGTCCTCGGCAGCGTCCTCGGCGGTGTCGGCGACCGCGCTGTCGGGCGCGGCGGCGTCCTCGGCAGCGT
>JBEARB010000312.1:0-5814 GCA_041163625.1 Pseudomonadota bacterium
GGCGGCGGGGAGCTTCGGTTGCGGCAGCGACGACGCGAGCACGGCGCCCGCCTGCGCCGAACGCGCACCGGCGGCGACGTTGACCTGCCTCGCCGCCGTCGGCGAGCGCGAAGCGGCCTGCGTCGCCGAGACCGGCAGCGCCTGCGCCGCCGACGACGCCGCCGTCCAGGCTGCCCTCGCCGCGCTGGACGCCGACGTGGCCGGGGCCTGCAAGCAAGGCGAGTTCGGCGCGCTGAGCACCGACGCCGTCCGCGGACGCTTGGCCGCGGCGTGTCGGGCCGACGCCCGCGCGCTCGCCTGGCGCGTCTACGGCGGCCCGCAGGGCGCGGCCTGGGCCAAGGCCGACGCCGCCGGCCGGTCGTGCTTGACGGCGACGCACGCAGCGGCTCGAGCGCTCTTGCGCGAGCGCGTCGAGCAGGTCGTCGCCTGCGCCGCCGCGACCGGTGGCTGCGACGAGTCGGCGCTCGCGACGCAGCGAGCCGAGGCCGACGCAGCCGCGAAAGACGCCATCGACGCCGCCTGCCCCGACCTCGCCAAGCTGCTGCCGCAGGACGCACAGCGCCTGGTGGGCGACGTCGCCGAGCAGGCCGACTGCGTCGCCGCGACCGTCCTGCCCACACCCTCGGGCCTGCCGCTGCGCTGCGGCGCCGCCGCGGCCGAGATCGCACCGCCGCGCGGCCAATGGAGCGAGGTCGTCCTCGACGGCACGCGCTGGGGCACCAAATGCGGTGACGGCAGCGAGTACGCGTTCTGGATTCGGCCGGCCCCCGCGGGCGTCCGGCTCGACCGCGTCGTCGTCGCGCTGCAGGGCGGCGGGGTCTGCCTCTTCGAGAACGATTGCACGGCCAAGCTGCAGAGCGCGCCGCAGCTGTTCTCGGCGCGTGGCGCCGACGACGTCCCGCTCGCGGTCGGCCTCGCCTCGGACGACCCGAAGGAGAGCTTCCTGCACGATTGGACGATGGTGTACCTGCCCTATTGCACCCAAGACGTCTTCGCCGGCGGCGGCGTCGACGAGGCGCTCGGGGCGATCACGGTGCCGCGCTACGGCTCGGTGAACCTGCGCGCCGCCGTCCGTGTCGTCCGCGATTGGCTGTGGCGCGAGCTCGACGACGCGGGCGGCGACGGCTACCGCCCCGACGCGGTCGTCGCCTTCTTCGGCGGCTTCAGCGCGGGCGGCTACGGGGCGCTCTACAACTACCATTGGATGCTCGACACGCTCGGCTGGCCCCGGACGATCGGCTTTCCGGACGGCGGCCTCGCGCTCGACAACGGCCAGGCGCTCGGCGTCGGCGGCCTCGGCGCGGTCAAGATCCCGGCCTGGGGCATGCGCCCGCTGCTGCCTCCGTATTGCTTCGCCGGCCCCTGCTCGAGCGGCCGCGTGATGCTCGAGGCGATCTCCCCGCGCCTGCTGCAGGTACCGGAGCAGCGCATCCTGATGCTGAGCAACCAATACGACGAGACGCAGCGCAAGGACGCCTTCTTCCCCGACACCCCGAGCTTCGTCAACGCGATGCGGAAGATGGCCTGCGAGACGCGCGAGCTGCCGGGCGTCGCCTGGTACCTCGCCAGCGAGTCGAACGAGAGCATCCACGTCATCAGCCCGCGCACCGCCTTCTGGACCGGAGCGGTCGCGGGCCAGACGCTCAACGACTTCTTCGCGACGGCGGTCGATGCGCCGACCCAACTGCAGAGCCGCTTCGAAGAGGGCGACTTCGTGCAGAAGTTCCCGGGCGTCGAGGCGTTCCCCTGCACGCCGCCCTAGCCGTCGGCAGCCCCTACGGCGTCGTCGCAGCCGGCGGCGGCACCACGCAGCGCCCCTCGCCGCGGACACAGGCGCCCTTTTCGCGGCAGCTCCGACTCGCTGCGCAATCGGCGTCCTCGCCGACATCGCACACACCGCCGCGCGCCCGGCACAGCCCCGCGCGCTCGCAGACCGCCGCACGCCGACAATGGGCGTCGCGCGTGGCGATACACGCGCCTTCTTGGTACCGACACAGGCCGAATTCGCGGCATTCGGTCGCGGTCTCGCAGGCGGCGGAGGCAGGGTCTTCGAACTGCAGATGCGGCGCCGAGGCCTCGACGGTGCCGTCGAGATCGGTGTGGACGGTCAGCACGCCGCGCTCGGCGTAGGCGCTCGGAAGATCGCCCCAGCGCTGCGCCGACCAGCGCAGGCCCACTTCCCCATCGAAGCAGCGCACCGTGGCCCCGCTGTTGGACTCGACGTAGCAGGCCGTCGCGAACCGCTGCACGCCGACCTGCAGCTCCGACGCCACCAACACGCCCTGCGAGAGCTCGAGAAAGCGCGAGTGGATCTCCGGTCGCGGCCGCGCCGTCGGCAGCACCATGCGCTGGCGACGGTCGTGCATCGGCGGGTCGTCCGCGCCGCTCGGGCAATGCGGCACCCGCCAGACCCCGGCGCCGTCGTGTCGATAGCAGCCGCTGCGCCACGAGAAGGGGCCATCGTCCGCGAGCTCCGCGCTGCAGCGGACGTGGAACCAGCGCTCCGAGCCGATCCGAAGCTCCTCGTCGATGGTGCACACGATGTCCTGCGGGTCGGGCGCTACTTGCCCCTTCAGCACGCGCAACGGCCCGGCGCGCAGGAAAAAGCGACGGCCCAAGCGAACCAACGGCTCGAAGTTCGGCCAGGGCGGCGGCGGGGCCGCGGTGATCGCGATCGGTTCGGGCGGCGCCGGCGTCGAGCGGGCTCGCCGACCGAGCCGGACCCGAGCGCCGACCGCCACGTAGCCCGATTTCGGCGAGTCGGCCTCGAGGGCCCCCGCCCGCAACCAGAGGGTGATGCCGGGACCTGCGGTCGCGAGCGAGGCATGCAGCTCCGCAGCGGCACCGAACTGATCCAAACTACCGACGATCAAAGCCGCCCCGACCTCGTCCAGCCACCGGAGCCACGTCGCGGCAGGTCGGAAGTGGACCCCGAAGCTGAAGGCGTCGAGGCCGAGCATCGACGGCGCGGCATCGAAGATCTGGATGTGTCCGCCGAGGCTCCCGGGCGACCGCGCCACCCACTCCGCGCGCGCGATGGGCACCACGAAGGGAGCGTCCCGCGTCCCGGCGAGTCGCGCACCAACGGCGAATCGCAAGCGCGAAGTCCGGATGATCCGCGCATAGCCAGCCGTCAGCCCGAGCCGACGCGGCGGCTTCGGCCCGAACAGGCGCTCCAACGCCGTGTACCAGACCGGCAGGCCGTCGAACGCGCCGAAGGTGAACTCGTTGTCGAGCAAGTCCACGCGGAGCCCGAGTCCACGGCCGTACGGCCCGTCGTAGCCGCTCTCGAGCAGCATCCCGTCGACTTCGACCTGGAGGCGATCGGCCGAGACGCTCGCGTCGTCGGGGGACGGGCTGACGGCGGGGGTCGCAGCGGCAGGCAAGGCCACGCAGGCCATGAAGGCGAGCACGCAGGCAACATGCATCCGCACGGACGCGCCGCCTCGGCTCCGACAAATGCTCGAAAAGAGGGACTGCATCAACCGATGAGGCACCACGGGCGCATTCGATGCAATCGAAAACTGCGACCGGCGGTCGTCGGCGTCGCCGGGCTCTAGAGCGCCAGCCGCACCCACGCCGCGTCGAGACCCGCGCGGCCGCAGCCCTGCGCACCGCCGACGACGACGACCTCGCGGCCCTGCACGACGCCGGCGCGCGGCGAGAAGCCCGGCGCCTCGAAGAGCGGCTTGGCGCGGCCGCGTGCGTCGATGGCGTACACGCCGCCCGTCTCGGCCGCCGGCGCGTCGTCGGCCGGCGCGAACAGGCCGAGCACCCCGCGACGCTGCGCGATCAGCCGCGCCGAGGCGGCGTGCAATCCGCGCGGGAGCTCGCGCACCTTCTGCCACCGGCGACGCTTGTCGCGACCGGCCAGGAACAGGCGCTGCCCTGCCCCCTCGCCGGTCGCGCCGAGCAGCACCATCGCGCCCGCGCCGAGCTCGGCACCGGCCAGCAACGGTCCCGGAAAATCGGGCCCCTCGTCGGCATCGGGAGTGGCCGAGCCGACCGAGAGCGCGCGCAACAGGCCGCCCGCCGACTCTCCGACGCCACGGCCCCCGCCGTAGAGGATCGCCTCGCCCTTGGGGGAATCGAGCAGAAGCGTGTGAACGAACGCCTGCCGCCCGATGGGCAGCCGCGCCTGCTTGCGGGGCTTGCCGTCGGGGCCGAGGGCGACCAACCAACTCGCCCGGTGCGGGCCGGCCGGATCGCCGACCGCGCCTTCGACCAACATCCAGACCTGACCGCCGCCGTCGACGACGACCTCGGTCGCACGCTCGGCGCCGCCGAGGTCGAGGTCGGCGTGCGAGAGCGGGCGCAGCTGCGCGTCGATGCGCAGCGCCAGGGCGTCGCTGCCGCCCCGACCGCTGGTCTCGCCGACGATCCAGATGCCCTCGGGCGTGCCGACCGCCGCGAGCGCGCGGTCGAGCCCGTCGGCGCCGAAGCCGCCCGCGCGGGTGACGCGCCCGTGGACGTCGACCCGCCAGTTCCAGACCTGCATCCCGTCGCCGTCGCCGGTGGCGCCGCTGACGAGGTAGCCGTCCGGCAGCGCGACGAGGGCGCGCGCGTCCGAGCGATCCGGCCCGCCGAGGCAACGGTACAGGCGCAGCGGGCTGCGCCGCCGGATCGCCGCGGTCGCGACCCCGGCGAAGGCCACCGCGTCGTGGTCACCCGCTGTCGCGAGCGCCGCCAGCTTGCGGGCGCGCCCAGAATCCCCCACCGCGCTCGCGACCTGGGTCAGGTAGCCCGCCAACGACGGGCTGATCGGCCAGCCGAGCGCCTGCTGCTGGCGCGAGAGCGTCTGCAACGCCGAGGCGAGCGCAGCCTTGGCGGGCCGCGACTTGCGCCGCGCCGCGAGCTGCAGCGCCTCTTCGGCCTCGCCGAGCGCGTCGGCGCGACGGCCGGCTTCGACGCCCTTGTCGCCCAAGCCGGCGCGCTCGGCCTTGCGGAAGGCGGCCTGCGCCTGCACCGGCAAGCCCACGGCCTCGAGCGCCAACCCGCGAGCGAGCAGATCGTCCGAGGCGGTGGCCCGTTGCGCGGCGGTGGGCGGCAAGCGCGGCGGCCCGGCCGAGGGAGGCGCGGCGGTCGGCGTGGCCGCGGCGCCCGTCGAGCCCGCCTCCCCGGCCGCGGGCGCGCTCGGCTCCTGCGGCGCGAGGTCGTCGCTGCCGGCGATCGGCGGCGGCGCGGGCTCGTCCGCGACGGCAAACGAGCCCGCCGCAGCGACGATGCCGAGCCCGATCGCGACGGCGAGCAGCGGACGGCGCCGCATCAGCGCACCCGCATCAGCACGGTCTTGCCGTGGGTGAAGTGGTCGAGCATCGCGCGCAGATCGGCCTCTTTGCCGACGCCCGAGGTCTTCACGCCACCGTACGAGAGGGTCGGTTGCACCACGAGGTTCTGATTGACCTGCACGAAGCCGGCTTGCAGGCGCTGCGTCGCGTCGAGGGCACGGCCGAGGTCGCGGGTCCAGATGGTGGCGGCGAGGCCGTAGTCCGAGTCGTTGGCCATCGCGATGGCCTCTTCGTAGTCGTCGAAGGGGATGACCATGGTGACGGGGCCGAAGATCTCCTCGCGCGCCACCTGGGTGTCGTTGCCGAGGCCTTCGAAGATCACCGGCCGCACGAAGAGCCCCGCGGCGAACGCCGGATCGCTCGGCAGCGCGCTGCAGCGGTGGGCGATGGCGCCGGGCAGCGCCTCGCCGATGCCGATGTAGCGCTCGACGGTCGCCTTCTGCCGCGGCGAGATGATGGTGCCGATATCGGTGGCCTCGTCGAGCGGATCGCCCATGACCATCGCGTCGACCTTGGCCCGCAGCGC
>JBEARB010000313.1:0-37410 GCA_041163625.1 Pseudomonadota bacterium
CGACGCCGAGCCGCCGTGCAGCTCGACGACCTCGCGCACGAAGGTCAGCCCGAGGCCGGTGCTCTTGGCGCCCGAATCCGGTCGCGGCAACGAGAAGAAGCGCTCGAAGACCCGCGCCTCCGCGTAATCCGGCAGCCCGGGGCCGCTGTCCTGCACCCGCAGCTGGAGCCGCTCGCCGACGCGCTCGATGGTCAGCTCGATGGCGCTGCCTTCGGGTGCGAAGTCGATGGCGTTGTCGAGCAGGTTGCCGACGGCTTGGCCGAGCAAGAAGGCGTCGCCCTGCACGCGGCCCTCGCCGTGGCGTTTGCAGCGCAGCCCGCGCGCGGCGAGCTGCGTCTCGCGGGCCGCAATTTCGCGCTCGCAGAGGGTGGCGAGGTCGACCACCGCGGTGGCGCCGAGGCCTTGCCGCGATTCGACGCTGGCGAGGCCGAGCATCCGGTCGATCAACGTCCGCAGCCGCTCGGCTTCGCGGCCGACGTTGCCCGAGAATCGCAGCCGGTCGGCTTCGGGCAGGTCTTCGCCGAGCAGCTCGGCGGCACCGCGGATGGCGCTGAGCGGGCTCTTCATCTCGTGCGTGAGCGTGTGCACGTAGCGCTCGACGTATTGGCGGCCCTCGAGCTCGTCGCGCATGCGGGCGAGCGCGTGGCCGAGGCTGGCGAGCTCGCTGCTGCCCAGGTCGGGCGGCGTCGCGCGTTCGCCGCGACCGACGCGCTCGGCGAAGCGCACGAGTTGGCCGAGCGAGCCGGTGATCCACACGGCGAACGCGAGGCCGATGGCGAGCGAGATGCCGAGCAGCCAGAGCCCTGCGCGGAAGATGCGGCGGCGGCTGCGCTCGACGAAGGGCTCGACCGAGCGGTTGGGCTTGGCGACGGTGAGCACGCCGACCAGCGCGCTGCCGGCGACGATCGGCGCCGAGACGTACATCACGGTATCGTCCGGGTCGTCCGGGGTGCGTGGGCTGCTGCGCGCGCCGTAGCGTCCGCGCAGCGTGAGGTGGACGTCGCGCCAGCGCGACCAATCCTCGCCGGTGGCGGTGCCGGCGCTGTCGAAGACGACGTGGCCGGCCAGATCGCTGACGAGCACGCGCGTCTCGATGCGGGTCTTGTGGACGTCGTAGATATCGACCGAGAGCGGGCGGCCGTGTACGCGACGGACGGCGTCGCCGAATCGACCGACGTCGATACGACCCTGCTCGACGTCGCGGGCGGCTTGGCCGGCGAGCAACCAGGCGGTCTCGACGAGGGTGTCCTCCATCGCCTGGCGTACGCCCGGTTTGACCTCCTCCATGAAGGTGTTGAGCACGAACCACGCGGCGACGCCGACGATGAGGAAGTAGCCGAGCAGGATGCGGAGGCTGATCTTCATGCGCGGCTCGGGGCGGGGGGCAAGGCGTTCAGCCGGCGGGCGGCAGGCGCAGGCTGTAGCCCAGGCCGCGGTGGGTGACGATGGGGTCGAAGTCCGCGTCGACCTCGCGCAGCTTGGCGCGCAGCGTCTTGACGTGGGTGTCGACGGTGCGGTCGAAGGCGTCGGCGTCGGTCCAGACCAGGTCCATCAGCTGCGCGCGCGAGTAGATGCGCTCGGGCGCGCCGAGCAATGTGGCGAGCAGCAGGTATTCGTAGCGCGTCAGGTCGAGCGGGCGGCCGTGGTAGCGGACGCGGCCGGCGTCGGGCTCGTGCTCGAAGGCGGCGCGGGTGCGGGCGGGGCCGCGGGCGCGCTCGAGGATGCGCTTGACGCGGGCGCAGACCTCGCGCGGCGAGAACGGCTTGGCGACGTAATCGTCGGCGCCGATCTCCAGGCCGACGACGCGGTCGATCTCCTCGCTGCGCGCCGTCAGGAAGATCAGCGGTACGTCCGATTCGCGGCGGATCTGTTTGCAGACCTCGAAGCCGCTGCCGTCGGGCAACCCGACGTCGAGGATGACCAGCTCGAAGGCCCGCTCGCGCAGCGCCGCCAGCCCGTCGCGACCGAGCGTCTTCCACACCACCTCGAAGCCCTCGGTACCGAGTGCGTAGATCAGCGTATCGGCGATGCTCGCCTCGTCCTCGACCAGCAAGATCGATCGCCTCGTCTGCGCCATCGTCGCCTCCTTTCGCGAAGCTACGGCCCGACCCGGACGCGGTCAACGCGGCCCGTCGGACGACGCACACCCTCGAACGCGAGCCGACCCTGCCACGCAAACCCTTGGCCGCCCGGGGTTGTCGCGCTACCCTCCGCGACGGCCTCCGTCCGGAGGTCTCTCTCCCGACGGAGGCATCCGATGTCGCTCTACGGCGCGCTCCTGCCCAACGGCAGGAACGGCTTCGGCTACAATTCGACCGCCGAAGAGGTCACCGAGGGGCTCGACCTCTCCGGTCGCACCTACCTCGTCACGGGCTGCAATTCCGGCCTCGGCGCCGAGACCGTGCGCGTGCTCGGCGTGCGCGGCGCGCGTGTCGTCGCCTCGGCGCGCAGCCTCGACAAGGCCGCCGCCGCGCTCGCCGATGTCCCCGTCGGCCCCGGCATCCGCCACATGCCGCTCGCCTGCGAGCTCGCCGAGCCCGAGAGCGTGCGCGCCGCCGTCCGCACCGTCCGCGAGACCGGCATCCGCCTCGACGGCATCGTCGCCAACGCCGGCATCATGGCGCTGCCCGAACGGCAGGTCGCGCACGGCCTCGAGCTGCAATTCCTGACCAACCACATCGGCCATTTCCTGCTCGTGCAGGGCTTGCTCGACCGCCTGACCGTCGACGGCCGCGTGGTCGTGCTCTCGAGCGAGGCGCACCGCTACACCTACCGCGGCGGCATCCGGCTCGACGACCTCGACGCCGCCAAGGGCTATGTCTCGTGGTTCGCCTACGGTCAGAGCAAGCTCTCGAACCTGCTCTACGTGCGCGCCCTCGCCAAGCGCCTACCGGCCGGCCAGACCGCGAACGCGGTGCATCCGGGCGTCATCCCGACCAACCTGATTCGCCACATGCCCGGCATCGTGGGCCCGTTCATGCGCAGCGTCGGCCTCGCCACCGGCTGCAAGACCATCCCGCAAGGCGCCGCGACGCAGGTCTACGTCGCCACGCATCCCGACGCGGGCGAGGTCACCGGCGCCTATTGGTCGCATTGCAACGTCGCCAAGGCGAGCAGCCACGGCCGCGACGACGCGCTCGCCGAGGCGCTGTGGGAACAGACCGAGGCGTTGGTGGCGGGGCTCTGAGCGCGCCCGATTGGGCTACTTCCCAATCCCCTCGAGCGTCGCCCCGAGCGCCTTGACCTCGAGCCCGACCGACACCGACTCGGGCGTGCCGTCGCCGTCCGCGTCGACGTCGAGCACGAGCAGGCTCTGGATCAGCGCGAGCACGCCCGCCTTCGAGAGCGGCGCGAAGGCGTCGTCCGGGAAGCCGACGAAGGTCGAGAGCACCGCCTTCTCGGTCATCGAGCCGGCGATGACGCCCGAGAACGACTGCACCGTCTTGCCGTCCGCCGCGAGCACCAAGGTGCCCTCGAGGCGCGCGCCCTTGACCAAGGAGGGGGAGGGTCGGGGCGGGTCGGAGGCGCGTGTTCTTCATGCCGCGAGCGTAGAGGACTCGGGCGATCGGGGCGAGTCCGGTCGCGCGTGCTCGCGCGTGCGCTCGCTCAGCCCTCGGCTTCCCCGTCGACGATCTTCGGGACCACCCCGACCTTGGTCGCGGCCCCGCCACGGGAGACTCGCGCTCGGATCACGCCGGGCTGCGAAAGGTCGACCACGACCTCGAATCCGGCAGCGAGCAACGCCGCGCGATCGGCCTCGAAGGCCGTCGCGACGCGCGCCACGCTGTCGTTGAAATCGTCGAGAGCGTTGCTGTACCGCACCGAGTTGGGCGCGAAGTGCAAGGCGGCACCGCCGGCGAGATGGCTGTCGGGCGAACGCGACGCGGCGAGCACCCGCGCGATCGCGAGTTGGTGCGGCGTCAGCGGCACAGCGCCTCCGCAGCCAGCCACGCTTCGCGACCGCCGTTTCGACGCAGCTGGTCGACGACCCACGCGATATCGTCGCGCGTGATGACGAGATCGACCGGATACGACCAGAAACACCGCGCGTGGAGCGCTCGATAGGCCCGCCGTGCCTGCCGGACACGCACCATCTCTCGCGCTTGCTCCCGGCTGAGCACGCGACGGCTCTGCCGCCCGCCGCGGCGTCCGATCTCCTGCAGGTAGGCTCGTGTCGACCGGTCCATGATCGACAACCTAAGCCGCTTACGACGACGCGCCCCCACCCCGCTCCAACAACCAGCGCACGTGCCCGACCTCGGCCGGCTGCGCCTCGCGCCACGGCGCCGGCCGCTCGCGCAGCGCGAACGGCGGGTCGAGGTACGCCTCCTCGCCGAGCCCCTCGAAGCCCGGAAAACCGAGCCCACCGAGCACCTGCTCGAGCGTTGCCCGATGCGCGGCGTATTCGCGCAGCATCCAGGCGTGGTCGCGGCGCGCGCGCGCCATCGCGTGCTCGCGCCGGCTGCCGCGGAAAGCCAACGCGGCGATCGCCGGCGCGGCGCCGAGGGCGGACCACGCCAGCGCCCAACCGATCGTGGCGCTGCGCGCCTGCCACGCCGCCTGCAGCCAGCCGAGCGCGCCGGCCGGGCCCATGCCGCCGCCGGGTTCCACGTGCAACGCGACGACGGTGTGCGCCGCCAACGGCAGCGTCCAGATCACCGCCGTCGCCACGCACCACAGCGGCGCGAGCCAGGCCGGGTGGTAGCGCAGCGGCACCGAGACGGCGCCGGTGCGCACGTCGACCGGCGCGTTCGGCGCCGCCGCGTCGGCCAGGTTCTGCGCCAGCGCGCGCGCCGGCATGCCGCCGCCGGCGACGAGCAAGCGCGTCGAGAGCGCCGTCAGCGCGCCTGCGAATACGCCGAAGCCGAGCGCGGCGGGCGTGCCGGCGCCGGCGTCGAGCAGCCATTGCCGCGCGCCGAAGCCGACCACCAGCGCGCCGAGCGGCGTGCACAGGCCGACCCACGCCAGCGCGCGCTGCCGACCCGCCGGCAGCGTCGCGACCAGCGCGGCTTCGTAGCCCGCCCAGGCGGCCAGGCGCGGCGCGTTCATGCCTGCGGCTCGCTCGATTCCGTCGCGGCGGCGGCGGTCGATGGGGCGGCGGTCGATGGGGCGTCGGCGGCGGGCGGGAAGGCGTCGGGGTCGGCGACGAAATCCTCCGGGCGGGCCGCGATCTCGGCCTGCACGCGCTCACGCCACGCCTCGTGTACCGCGCGAATCAGGGCGACCTCGTGCTCGCGCCGCTGGCGTCTCGATTCGGCCACGGTCTCGGCGGCGTGGTAGACCGGCTCGAGCACGACCTTCTTGTCGCCGACGAACGCGATGCGCTTGGGCTCGACGCCGTAGCGCGCCGCCGCGAGGCGCTTCTGATTCTCGACCAAGGCGTCGTAGGCGCCCTCGATCAGCATCATCTTGAAGAAGATCGGACCGACCTCGATGCTCAGCAGCAGCAGCATGATCACCCACGGCACCGCGCCGCCGATCTCGTGCGAGATGTGGATGCGCATCATCAGGCCGTCCATCTTCGCGGCGGCTTTGGCGTTGTCGTCCTTCTCGCTCTGGATCTCGGCGGCGATGCCGTCGAGCTGCTTGCGCCAGCGGGTGATGTCCTCGCGGACCGGGCTGTCCTGGTCGGCGACCTGCTTTTTCCAGTCTTCGAGCTCCTTCTCGAGGCGGTCGAGGTTCTCCTTCTTGTCGCGCCAGGCCGGGCCGCGGCCGGGTTTGCCGGAGCCGGAGGCGCCCTCGGCCTCGACCTCGAGCGCGTGGCGCTGGACCAAGATCTCCTGCCGCCGCTTCTCGTATTCGGCCGTGCGCGCGTCGAGGCGCACGCGGGATTTGTCGATCTTGGCCGAGAGCTCGGCGCGGTCGCGCTCGGTGCGGGCGTCGGTCGCTTTGTCCAAGCGCTGACGCTCGGCCTTCTGGCGGCTCGCGAGCTCGGTGTCGATCTCCGTCTCGAGGATGCGGATCTCCAGCGGCGCCGAGAGCGCCACGCCGATGATCACCGCCATGAAGATCCGCGGCAGCGCCGAGAACAGCTCGCCGAACGTGATCTTCTCGGTGCCGTCGCCCTTGCCGGTGCTCGCCACGATGAAGCGGTCGATGTTGAAGATCACCAGCGACCACAACAGCCCGAAGCCGCACGCCAGCCCGAGCGCCTGTGCGTCGACCGGATGCTCCACCAACGCCGTGCCGCCCTTGGGCCCGAACACGACGTAGAAGGCGTAGCTGCCCGAGACGAACGCCAGCATCGCCGTCGCCACGACCACGCCGCCCAAGCCCTGGAACTTCACCCGATCGCTCTGCGGGCACCGCGCGAGCAGCTGCCCGTCCGCGCCGCAGGCGTACCAGAGCAGCCGCGTCCACCAGCCCACGCTCTGCAAGGTGCCGTAGTCATAGGCGTCGTGCGCCTGCACCAAGGCTTCCTCTTCGAGCCCGGCGCCGCCGTCCCGATTCGGTCCCGTCTCCATCATCCCCTCCCTGCAGCCCGCGCAGCTTCGGCGCGGCGTCGGTCGTGCTGTGTCGGACCCGCCAAGCGGATCACGGGCGCTGCCCGCAGTGCCGGCGGCGTCCCGAACGTTCGCGTCTCCGGCGCCGGTCGCGCCGCCAGCCAATGCGCCGCCGCCTGCGCCGAGCCCTGCGCCGTCTGCGCCGCTGCCCGCGCCGTCCGCGTCGCCGCCCGCCCCGCCCGCGCCTCGGCCGTTCGCGCCGACCGCGTCGCCGGCTCCGCAGACGGCGGCCCCTCCGCCAACGCTCGACGCGCGAGCTCGGCCGCGTCCTCCGGGCGCAGACCCGGTCCGAGCGAGAGCGTCGGCCACGGCGGCAGGCGCACGCCGTGCGGTTCGGCGCGCTGCCACCAACGGCGCAGGCGTCGCCAGAGGCGCGCGATCATGGCGCCTCCGCGTCGGTCGGCGCCGCGTCGGTCGGCGCCACGTCGGTCGATGTCGGAGCGGCCGGCAATTCCGGCCCCGCAGCGGCTTCGGCGCAGCGCAGCACGACCTCGACGCGCCGGTTCAGGCGCAGGCGCTCGTCGTCGTCGTCGTCGCGGGCGAGCACGAGCGGGTCGGCGGCGCCGTGGCCCACGATCCAAACCCGCGTGCCGGCCAGCGCGCGATGCCGCACGAGCCATTGCCGGACGGCCGCGGCGCGCTTCTGCGAGAGTCGCAGGTTGTGCCGCGGGTCGCCGCGTTGGTCGGCGTGGCCGTGGATCTCGAGCCGCACCTCCGGATGCCGGGCGAGCAGCGTGGCGAGCTTGCGCAGCTGCGGATCGGCGCGGCGCGTGAGCTTGGCCTCGTCGTACCCGAAGAGCAGGTCGCCGGAGAAATGGATGGTACGGCCGCAGATCGCGTTCGGCGGCCAGGATTGCTCGAGCGCCGTGTCGATCGAGAGCCGCCCGCCGCCGCCGGTCTGCAGCCGTTCGGCGCGCTCGGCGTCTGCGTCGCGGGTCAGCGCCGCCTGCGTCCATTGCTGCGCCGCCTCGAGGCCGCCGCCCTGGCAATCGCGTTCGCCGAACGCGAGCAACGCCAGCATCAGCAGACCGAGGCCGAAGACGCCGCCGCGCGCGAAGCGGATCTCGCTCGCCGCCGCCGCCGCCGCCGCGAGCACGAGCAGCACCACGCCGGCGGCGTGATGGCCGGGGCAATCGCCGGCGAGGAAGGCCCAGAGCGGCGGCAGCACCGCCAGCGCGCCGAGCAACCAGCCCAGGCCCGCCATGCCCCAACCGCGCAGGCCGCCCCAACGCCAGCTGCGGCCGCCGAAGAGCCAACGGAACGCGAGCAGCAGCGCCAGCAGGCCGAGCGCGCCGAGGCCGACCGAGAGCGCGGCGCCGCCGGCGAGGGCGGCGAGCAGGCCGGCGAGGGCGAGGGGGAAGGCGAGGCAGCCGATCGGGGCGACGGCGCAGCCGGTGGCGACGGGGGCGCAGCCGGGGGGCGCGGCGCCGCCGACCTGGGCGTCGGCCCAGGCGATGCCGCCGGCGCTGACGGGCAGGCTGCGGGCGGCGATGGTGGCGGGCGCGGCGCTGACGCGACCGGCGCTGGCGCTCACCCCGGCGAAGGGGCGCTCGGCTTGCGCGAGGCGGGCGACGAGCTCGCCTTGCAGCAGCGTGAGGCTGCGGTCGCCGTCGTCGCGGCCGAGGCGCATCCGCGGCGCGCGCAAGAAGGCGTCCTGCACGGCGACGCGCATCCAGCGGGGGTCGTCGCGCAGGCAGATCCACAACGGCTCGACGTGCCCGAGCCAGAGCGCGTCGGTCGGCGGCTCCCCCGGCGCATCGACGCGCTGTACGGCCTCGGCGCGGGCGTCTTGCAGCGTCACGTCGTGCAGCCGCCCGCCGCCCTGCAGCTCGACGTTGCCGTCGCCGAGCACGACGCAGCGGAACGCGCCGGTGATCCAGGTCGCGTTGGCGGCACTCGCGCGGGCTGCGGGGGCTTCGCTCATCGCGACGAGGATGCGCGGCAGGGGGCCGGGGGTCAAAGGGGGGCGTCCGGTGCCACGAGCGGCTCCGTGCGTGAACGTGTGTGGCAACCCGACTCGCTCAGATCACCGCCGGCGGTCGCTGAAAGGGCGGGAATTCGGGCTCAGAGCGCGCCGAGGTAGCGGACCAACGCGAACAGGTCGGTCTCCTGCTTGAGCGCGAAGCGGATCGATTGGCCGTTGCGCAGGAACAGGCCGTCGGGTGTGTGGATGGCGGCGGTCACACGTCGTAGGCGCCCCCCTCGGGAAATTGGGCCTTGAGCGGGTAGCTCGAGAGCAGCTGCACCGCCGCGCCCGCGCCGTCGCTGTCCGCGTCCTGCTGGCCGGCCGTGTCGTTGCCGTCGCCGCTTACGCCGCCGCCGCCGCCTGCACCGCCGCTTCCGCCCGTGGTCACCGTCGTGCCGGAGCTGCCGGTCGTCGTCGTGCAGACGCCGAGCACCACCACCTGCCAGGTCGGCAGCCAGCCCAAGTGCTGCTTCAGCTTCCCGTCGCCGATCGGCAGCCAATGCCTGAAGCTCTACTGAGCGGGCACGCCAACCCGGCAAGTCTCCAGAGACGCGACCAGAAAATGCAGCTTCGCATTTTCTGGCCGAGTCTCTCGTCTGTTGTTTGGGGGGCTAGGCGACCCTTGTCGCGAGAAGCGCGGTTCTCGCGGACCATCCCCCTCCACGAGCCGCGCCCAAAAATCGCCAAGGGCGATTTTTTGATCGCGTCTCTAGGCCGGTAGCGCGACCTCGCCGCGGTAGACATACGCTGTCGGGCCGCGCATCCAGCCGCGCCCCTCGGCATCGGCCCGCAGGGTGAGCCAGCCGCCCGGCAAGCGCACCCGCAGCGGCGCGTCGGCGGGGTGGCGACCAGCGCGGACGTGCGCGATCGCGACCGCGGTGGCGCCGGTGCCGCAGGCTTGGGTCCAGCCGCAGCCGCGCTCGTAGACGTCGACCTGCAGCTGCGCGGTGCCGTCGGCGGCCGGCGGCAGCGGCGCGCAGAACTCGACGTTGATGCGGGCGGGGAAGGCCGGATGGCGCTCGAGCAGCGGCCCGAGGCGCAGGCGCTCGGCCTCGTCCACCGGCTCGAAGAGCACCAGGTGCGGGTTGCCGATCGAGAGCGCGCTGGCGCGCAGGCGATGGCCGTGCGCCTCGAAGGTCGCGTCCTGCAGCGCGGTCTCGCCAGCGTACGGCACCGCAGCCGGGTCGAAGCGGCCCTGCCCCATCGCCACCTCGACCTCGGCGATGCGGCCGGCCGCGTCGCGGAAGACCTCGCAGCGCAGGGTGCCGGCGTCGGTGTCGACGGCCGCGAACTCGGCGGTGCCGTCGCGCTCGGTGGCGAGCAGGCCGGCGTCGTCGAGCCATTGCACGAAGCAGCGCAGGCCGTTGCCGCACATCTCCGGCACCGAGCCGTCCGCGTTGACGACGCGCATCGCGGGCCGCGGGGCGTCGCGCCAGAGCAGCAGCAGGCCGTCGCCGCCGACGCCGCGGTGGCGGTCGCACAGGGAAGGCGCCGCGGCGCGCAGGCGCTCGACGTCGAGGGCGCGGGCGTCGATGACCAAGAAGTCGTTGCCGAGGCCGTGGTGTTTGGCGAAGGCGATGCGGTCGGTCATGCCGGCGGCTCCGGAGCGTTGGTGAAGGTGGCCGGTCCGCGATCGACGGCGGCGGCGAGATCTTGCACAATCCGGCGGCGCGTTGCACCACGAACCCCCGCAGCGCCCCGGGAGCACGCCCTCGATGATCCATCGCCGCTCGGTCTCTGCCCTGCTCGCCGCTGGCCTGTTCGCCGCTCCGGTCGCGACCACGCTCACCCCCACCCCTGGCCACGCCCGTGGCAAAGGCGGCGCCAAGGCGCTGGCGATGGCGCATTTCTCCGCCGGCCCGCGCGAAGTCGCCATCATCGCCTCGGCCACCGCCGACGGTGCAGGTGCCGTCGTGGTGCGTCTCGCCCGTGACGTACCGGTCTGCCACCTGCTCGTGCTCGACGCCGCGCCCGGTCGCGCGACCGAGGTCAAGGCCGCCGCGCGGCTGGACGTCTGCGCCGTCTACGACAAGGACGCCAAATCCGCGCGCCTCGCCCGCGTGCCGCTGACCTCGCGCCACGGCGCCTGGCGCGTATTCACCGAGAGCAAGCGCATGGACGCGATGGCCAAGGGCGTCGAGACGCGGCGGCTGTGGGCGCTGTACAGCGACCGCGGCGGCAGCCTCGACAACGTCTTCCGACGCGTCTCGACCTCGTTCCAGAGCAAGGCCAACCGCGCCGTGAATTCGGCCGAGCGCTGCGATGCCCCGGAGTTCGCCGTCGGCGACGAGCCGACGACGCTGCAGATCGGCTGTGAGACCGAGGCGATGCTCGGCGATTCGCTGAAGAAGCAGCGCACCACCTTCCGCTACACCTGGTCGGGCAGCCGCTTCGACCTCGAGTAGTCCCCGACCGAGACACCCCACGGGAGAGGGGCCATCGTTCGAATCCGCAGGAGTCCCTCATGAAGCGCTATCGATTGCACGATCTCCTCCGCGCCGCCGCCGTCGCGTGGGCCGTCACCGCCTGCAGCAGCGAGCCCGGCAGCAGCGGCTCCGGCGCCGACACCAGCGCAGCGGATACCGCCAGCGCCGATACCGGCGCGACCGACACCAGCGGCACCGGCGACAGCGCGCAGGCCGACACCGGAGCGACCGACACGGCTGGCAACGACACGACGGCGGCCGATACGACCACCACCGATACCGCCGTCACCGACACCGTCGTCACCGATACGTCGACGACGGATACGACGGTGACCGATACGACGGCGACCGACACCACGGTCACCGACGTCGCGGCCGATATCACGGTGCCCGATACGACGACGACGGACGCGACGACGGACGCCACGACCGATACGGCATCGAACGATACCGGCGGCACCGACGCGAAGCCCACCGATACCGGCAATGCTGCGGCGCCCTTCCCGTGCAAGAACCCGAAGGCGATCGTGATCGGCGGCGTGGATACCGGCGTCGACGAGTGCGACAACGGCAGCATGCGGCGTCGCGAGGTGGTGGCTTGTCCCGCCTACGTCCCCGATCCGAACTCGAAGTGCCCGCTCAGCGGCGGCACCCCCGGCACCGGTTGCCAGACCGACAACGATTGCGTCGGCCAGGGCGACGGCCCGTGCCTGCCCGGCGTCGGCACGCCGTGGTGCTTCTGCCAGTCGACCTGCAAGACCGACGCCGATTGCGGCACCGGTCAGGTCTGCCTCTGCGGCCCGAAATACGGCACCTGCATGGCTGCGACCTGCAACAGCAGCCACGACTGCCCGGTCGGCGATTGCGTCACGCACGACACCAACCCCGGCTGCGGCGGCAAGGCGCTCGCCTGCCAGACCGACGTGGACGAGTGTGGCGGCCCGGCGGATTGCCCGACCGACAAGCCGTTCTGCGCCATCGACAAGGGCGAGACGCAGGGCAAGCACGTCTGCGCGCCCTACATGTGCGCCATCGGGCGTCCGTTCGAGGTGGCCGGCGCGTGGCGCACCGCCGAGCCCGAGGCGCGCGCCGATTGGAACGACGCCGGCGCGGACGCGACGGTGCAGACGCTCGCGGCGGTCTTCGAGGCGCTCGGCGCCGACGAGCGCGCGGCGCTGCGCGAGCATTGGCTGCAGGCCGCGCAGATGGAGCACGCCTCGGTGGCGAGCTTCGCGCGGCTGACGCTCGAGCTGATGGCGGTCGGCGCGCCGCCGGAGCTGCTCGTCCGTGCGCAGCAGGCGGGCATCGACGAGGTGCGGCACGCCGAGCGTTGCTTCGCCGTGGCAGAGGCGCTCGGCGCGGGGCCGCGCGGTCCGGGTGCGCTGCCGATCGACGGCAGCCTGCGGGCCCCGACGTTGGTCGAGATCGCCGCCGCGGCCGCGCGCGAGGGCTGCGTCTGGGAGACGGCGGCGGCGCTGCAGGCGCAGGTCGAGGCCGAGCGCTGCGGGCACCCGGCGCTGAAGGCGGTGCTCACCGAGATCGCGGCTGACGAAGCGCGGCACGCCGAGCTGGCGTGGGACCTGGTGGCGTGGGCGGTGCGCGTCGGCGGCGAGCCGGTGCGCGCGGCCGTCGTCGCGGCGATGGACGAGGCGACCGCTGCGCTGCGGGAGCCGGTGGCGGCGCCGGCGTTGCCCGAGGGCTTCGGCTCGATCGGTGGCGCCGCGCTCTCGGCGTTGCGCGCGCACGCGGCCGTCGCCGTGGTGGAGCCGGCCCGGGCCCGCTACGACCTGCTCGCGAGCTGAGCTGTCGCCGTCGAGGACGGGCTAAAGCTCCCAGGCGACTTCGACGCCGAACCAATCGGTGTCGATGGTGAGTTCACCGCCTCCGCCAGAGGCGGTGTCGGCCGTGCGAATGTCGAGCGTTGGGATCGCTTCGGTGATCGATCCGGTCAGCCGCACCAACAAGCTGCGGCTCGCGAAGTAGAAGCGGGCTCCGATCCCACCACGGGCGATGCTCCCCGGAAAGCGGTAGCTGTGCGTGTCAACGCACGCCAATCCCGAGACCTGCTCGCATTCACCACGGAGCTGCCTTCGGCGCCGATCGAGCGCCACCGACGGAACGGCCTCGACGCTCAAGAAATCGAATCCCTGGCACGTGCTGCCGAGCGAACAGAAGCCGAAGCTGTCCAGGATACCGACGGCCGGCCCCATCGCGACGTGTCGTGTGCGACGTGCCCGCCAGTCGCCGCGGTGCGGGCTCCTCAGCGTCTTGCCGCGCAGCGACTGCCGTCCCGGTAGCCGGATCGCATGACTCGGGGTCGCTGCGGTCGGCGTCGACGCCGCGGCCAGCCGAACGGCCGTCGACGCAGTCCCCGCCGGTGGGAGCGCCTGACCGAAGCCGGTCCAACCGAGCACGGCCAGCACCGCGAGCAGCGGACCGAGTGCTCGCGTCCCGGGGTGGCGCGCGGGGCGGCTCACGGGTGCCAACTTCATCAGACCGTTGACGAACGGGGTCGCCAGCGCACCGCCGAGGAATGCCAGCGTGTGGCGGCCGGTCTGGACGTCGAGTTGCTCGACCATCGGCAGCTCGGCCAACTGATCGTAGCGGACCTGGAAATGATGCAGCCCGCCGTCCACCAGAACCGATAGGACCAAGCGCTCCTTCTCGGCCGCGAGCAACTCGCCTAGAGACGCGATCAAAAAGTCGCCAAAGGCGATTTTTTTGGGCGCGGCTCGCGGAGGGGGATGGATCGCGAGAACCACGCTTCTCGCGGCCAGGGGGCGCCTAGCCCCCCGGACAACAGACGAGAGACTCGGCCAGAAAATGCGAAGCTGCATTTTCTGGTCGCGTCTCTAGGACCACCACCGAGCCGTTGTGGAGGTGGGCCTTGGCGAACCGTGTGTCGTTCGGGATATGCGTGTAGTTGGCGGGGCCGTGCAGTCGGCGGGCCCAGTAGGCGGCGGTCTACGTACAGCCCGAGAGCAGCGCAGCGCAGACGAGCCACGCCACGGTGGCGGTCGAGCGTGAAGGGGACGAGCGCCGAGCCATCGGGCCTCCGGTCGCAGGGGCGCCGACCGGATCGACGCGGTGCATGCCGATCGCCCTCAATCTCCGATTTCCCGACCGGGTTGCCAAGGTGTCAGGCAAAGGAGTCCTGCAACCAGGCCCGCATCGACGCCCACGAGCGCCGGTCTGCGTCGGCATCGTAGTGCAAGCCGCCTGCCCGGTCGGCAGCGGCGGGGTTGGTGAAGGCGTGGACCACGCCGCCGTGGGCGTGCAGCGCCCAATGCGTCTCGGCCTCGGTGAGCTCGGCGGCGAGGGCGACGACGTGCACGGGCGGCGCCATCGGATCGTCCCAGCCGTGCTCGACCAGAACGCGCGCCGGCATCGGTCGGGCCGTCGGTGCGTCGCCGCGGTGCAGCAGGCCGTGGAATGCGACGACTGCGCGCACGTCCGCGCCGCTGCGGGCGATCTCCAGGACGCACAGGCCGCCGAAGCAGAAGCCGATCGCGGCGACGCGTCGCGCGTCGACCTCCGGTTGGCTCCGAAGCGCCGCGATCCCGGCGAGCAAGCGACCCCGCAGCAACGATCGATCGGCCACGAGCGGTCGCATGCGTGCGGCGGCGCCGGCGGCCTCGGTCTCGAGGACCGCGTCGCCGTAGACGTCGCCGGCCATCGCGACGTAGCCGAGCGCGGCGAGGGCGCGGGCTTTGTCCTGCTCGAAGGGGCTCTGTCCCTTCCAGGCGTGGCAGACCAAGACCGCGGGATAGGGGCCGGGGCCGTGGACCCTCGCATCGGGGAGCGCGAGGCGACCGAGTTGATGCAACGCAGGTTCGGTGTGCGGTTCGTAGAGGACGTCTCGAAGAGGTAGGTGCTCCATGGCTTCTCTCCAGCTTGCGAACTTTTCTCCGCCGGAGATTGCCGTCGTCGGAGGCGAGTCGCAACGCAAAGCTTCGCGCCTCTGAAATGCATACGTCTAAGAACTTATCAATTTGGGGACTGCTCCGAGCGGAATCGCCAAAAATGCGTAGATAAGCTTATTGGCTCGCTGCCCGAGTTGCCGTCTCTTGCGTACGCAGTCCGTTCGTACCTGCGCACGACGACGGGCAGTTGCGAGACCGCGCTTCGGGAACACCGGGAGCGAATCGATGGGCCAGCCGAACACCAGCTTGCGTGCGACGAGTGAGAACGCCATGGGAAGCATGAGAACCGACACAGCGCTCCGTTCGGCGCCGCGGATCCTCGTCGTGGAAGACGAGGCGTTGATCGCGATGGATCTCGAGGTGCGCCTGATGCGGCTCGGCTACGACGTCGTCGGGACCGCCGACAACTACGAAGAGGCGATCAGTGTCGCCGTGGGAACCGAGCCTGACTTGGTGCTCATGGATATCCGTATCCGTGGCGCACGCGATGGGATCGACACCGCGACCGCCCTGCGTGAGATTTCCGATGTTCCGGTCGTCTTCCTGACCTCACACTCGGACGACGCGACCATTGCGGCCACCGAGCGCGCATCGCCCTATGGCTACGTGCTCAAGCCATTCGACGAGCGGACCCTCGTGGCGACGGTCGAGACTGCGTTGCAGCGACATGCGCACGAACGAGAATTCCGCCTCTTTTCGACGGCTGTCGAGACGGCCACCGTCGGCATTCTCCTGGTCGACCTGATGGCGTCCGACGGTCCGCGTATCATTTCGGCCAACGACGCGTTTCTTGCGCTTTCGGGTCGCCACCGTGACCAAGTCATCGAGCAACGACCGTGTTTCCTCGCGCGCTCGCCAGCCGATGATGCGGTGCGGCGGCTCCGCCAGGCCTTCACCAACGGCGAGCGCGCCAAGGTCGAAATCGAAGGCCTGCGTCCCGATGGGTCGGTATTCTGGACACGCGTGACGTTGTCTCCTTTCAACGAGCGAGGTGGACGTCCGAGTCACATGCTGATGTTTCACGAAGACGTGACGACATTGCGGACGACCGAAGCCTCGCTCTCGGCGCTTCAGCAACTCGAGCTGCAGTCGTGGGCGATTTCGAGTTTCAGGCATGAGTTCAACAATATGTTGTCAGTGATCGCATCCAATGCGTCGCTGATCGTCGAACCGGATACCGATGACTTCGTACGGGCCGGGGTCGAAGATATTCTCACCGCCGCCCGGCGCGGGGCCGCGTTGGTCGAGCAGTTGGACGACTTGGGTCGGCCAGAGCCCAGGCTGCACGTCTGCGACGCAGGTCAGATTGTCCGGGGATCGCAAAGCGCATTGCGAAGGATCCTTGGCCACACGACGCGTCTGCGCATCGAGGGACCCTCCGATCCTCTGCAGGTCGCGATCGCTCCGTCGCACCTCCAGCAGGCGTTGGTCATCGTCGTGCGGCATCTGCGTGAGACGTCGCTCAGCGGGCGCGGCCTCATCCTGCGTCTTCGCTCGGAATCGTCATCCGTCGGTTCTGGTGACCGCAAAGGCTTCGTCTGCCTCGAGATCCACGCGACATCGCCCGTCGAGAGTGCGGAAGCGCACGACTCGAGACCAGCACTCGACGCACAGTTCGAGGACGGTTTCGACCGCGTCGCATTTGCCAGGCGACTCTTCGAGCGGGCCGGAGGTTCTCTCCAGATCAAGGTCCAACCGGAGGGCTCCCTGCTCGCTTCGTTGCGCTTGCCGGAGGCCGTGGTCGACTCGCCGCTCGACGAGGCTCCCCTGCCCGAGACCGTGCGTGGCGTGGTCGAGGGAGACCTTTGCATTCTGGTGCAGGACGATCCCTCCCTGCGCCGCGCGACCGCCCGCGTGCTCACCGAGATGGGCTTCGACGTGCGTGCCTGCGCTGCACCCAACGCCGCGGTCGACGTGGCGGGTCGACTCCGGGAGGATATCGACCTGCTCATTCTGGATGTGACCTCGCCCGGGATTGCCTTTGCAGAGCTGCTGCGGAACCTCCGGGCGATTCGTCCTGTCCACGAAGCATTGTTGATCCGTGGCGCGGGCTCGGGGGGCGCCGACGACGGACTGAACGACAGTGACGCCGACGTGATCTGGAAGCCCTACTCTTCCATGACGCTCGCCCGTGCCGTGATCCGCCTCACGACTGCCCAAGATGCAGTGAGTGATCGGACCGCTCCGGCCAGCGAACCTTGGACGGGGTCCGGTCCTTCGAGCGCTCAGACGGTCGTGCCACCGCGGCGCCGACGGACCTCGATCGAGTCCGGAATGGTGGTACGAGAACCTGCGACCGTGCTGATCGTCGAAGACGAGGAGCCCTCGCGTCGAGCCATGGCGCTCGCGCTCCGGCGGGAGGGTTTCTTGGTCGAAACTGCGGAAGGACTTCGAGCCGGACTCCAGCTGGTCGAAACGTTGTCGCGGATCGATCTCTGTATTTGCGATGTCGGGCTGCCCGACGGCAGTGGCTTCGAACTCGCGGAGCGGCTCCGCGAGCGCCATCCGCGCCTGCCGTTCTTGGTCGTCTCCGGTAGCGAGTCCGCGGAGCAGTTGCGTCAATCGCTGCGCGTTCGGGCTTCCGCGCATCTCGCGAAGCCGCTCGACATGGAGCTCTTCCTGCGCGAGGTCCGCGATGCCATTGCCGAGGGTGAACTCCAACGCCTCCAATCGGATCTGCTCTCGGCTCGGCTGGGTCGAGACGTGGAGCATTTCGTCGCGGCGAATTCGGACATTGCACTCAGCGAGGCACTCGCCTCTCTCCGCATGGCTTTTCAACCGATCGTTCGGGCATCGGATGGCTTGGTCATGGGCTACGAGGCGCTCATGCGGCCGAGCGGCGGTGGATTCACGTCCCCTCCTTCGTTGCTGAATGCTGCGGAGATACTGGATCGTATCGAAGAGGTCGGGCGTGTCACGCGCGGCCTGATCGCCGAGGCACTTCAAAATCGTCCGGCGATGAGCTCGGATGTGTACGTGAACCTGCATCCCCTCGAGCTGCGGGAGGATTTGCTGTTGGCGGCCAGTGAGCCACTCTTGCCTCATGCCGGCCGCGTGGTCCTAGAGGTGACCGAACGTGCACAGTTTGGTGCCGAACAAGATGTCGTGGCCACGCTCGAAGCGCTGCGCCGGGAAGGCTTCCGCATCGCGGTGGACGACCTCGGCGAGGGCTACGCCGGACTGTCGTGGCTGCTGCGGATGCGCCCCGACATCGCCAAGCTCGACATGTCGCTCATCCGTGGAATCGATCAATCTTCGACGCAACGTCGGCTCGTGGCTTCGCTGGTGAATTTCTGTCGCCGGAGCGAGATCCGCGTGCTTGCCGAAGGTATCGAGACAGCGGAAGAATCCGCCATCCTGACCGACCTTGGCTGTGAACTCCTACAGGGCTACCACTTTGGCCGACCGGCGCTGGATTTCGCCGTGGTCGCGCCTCAAAACGGAGTTGCAGGTTGATCCCTCCCGAGAACTCCACCGAACGTCAGCTGGAAATGCTGGCGGCCGTGGCGCGTCGAACTGGCAACGCGGTCATCGTGACCAACGCAGCGGCGGAAATCGAATGGGTCAACGCCGGATTCGAGCGTCTGACGGGTTTCAGCCAGGCCGAAGTGCTGGGGCGGAGGCCGGGGGAGTTCCTCCAGGGCCGTGAGACGAGCCTCGAGTCTCGGCGTTTGATGGCCCGTGCGATCGAGCGTGGAGAACCTTTCGAAGTTGTCGTCCTGAACTACTCGAAGTTGGGCCGTCAGTATTGGGTCCGCATCGACGCTGCGCCGATGATGGACGCCAATGGGCGACCCTCCGGCTACATCGCCATCGAGACCGACGTGACCGAACAGCGCATCGCCGAAGTGCGAGAAGCGCTGTTGCGTGATATCGGCGTCGAACTCTTGAGTTGCCAAGCTGTTGTCGAGGCTGCTCGTGTGATCGTGGACCGCATGGTCCAGACGTTCGATGTTCGTGCTGCCAACATCTGGGTGGTCGAGCCGGGACAGCCTGTCTTGCAGCATCTGGCCGGCGCGGTGTTCTCCGAAGAGGCGTCCATGTGGAGGGAGGTCTGCGCCGATACTTCGTTTCGACGTGGAACAGATTGGATCGTCGGGGTCGGTGCCCCTGGCGTGGCCTGGGGAACGGCGCTTCCATGCCAGAAGACCGATTTCTGGGAGGCGGACAAGAATGGCGCACGCTCGCGTCGCTCCGAGGCTGCGATCCGCGCTGGAATTCGGACGCTCTGTGCCGTTCCTGTGCTTTCGGCGCAGGGCGTGACGGCGGTGATCGAAATTGGCGGTTCGCACAGCTATCCGGGCTTTGAGCGACTCCCGCAGCTCGTCGAACAGATTGCTCACCATTTCGGAGCGTTCGTCTTGCAGCGTCGAAATCAGGATGCCTACGAACGACTCTTTCAGCAGAGTCCTGATGCCCTGCTGGTCATCGACGATGATGCTTGTGTGCACAAGCTCAATCGCCGCGCGAGGGCATTGTTCGGTCTTGTCGAGGGCAAGTCCGTTCGCGAGCTCTTCGACGAGGCCTTGCCGCTGCATCCCCACGCGGAATCGAGCGGAGATCCGGAATCGTCGACCGCCGATCTGCACGGAAGACGATACGATGGCGCGGCCTTTCCGGTCGAAGTCTCGATCGGCGAAACGCGGGTACACGGCGCCGCACACACGGTGCTCTCGGTGCGCGATCTGACCGAACGTCGTCGACAGGAGGACGCGCTTCGCCGCTCGCTGGCCGAGAAGACGACGCTGGTGCAAGAGGTCCATCACCGCGTGAAGAACAACCTGCAGGTCATCTCGAGCCTGGTCTCGCTGCAGAGCGCGCGCGTCGACTCGCCGGAGGTGCGTGCGGCGCTCGCCGCCACCTCGGCACGGATCCAATCGGTCGCGCTGGTCCACCAACTCCTCTACGCCTCGGACGAGCTCGCCGCCATCGACCTACACGATTACCTACTCTCGCTCACGCGCAGCTTGCAGGGTTCGATGGGACCGGACGTGCGCATCGACACGAGCGGCGAGCCGGTCGTCGTCACCGTCGAGCGCGCCTCTCCCGTCGGCTTGGTCGTCAACGAGCTCCTGCTCAACGCTGCCAAGCACGGACGCGATTCGGAGGGACGCTGCCGGGTGGAGGTCTCCGTGCGGTCCATCGGCGAGCAGGTGCAGATCTCGGTCCGTGACCACGGTCCGGGCTACGTGGTCGGCAACGGACGGGCCGGATCCATGGGTCAGACGCTGATCCGCGCGCTGTGCCGGCAGCTGCGCGCCGAGTTGAGCTACGACGCGCCGACCGACGGCGCCGGTACCCTCGCTCGTCTGACCTTCGACCGCGAGACCGACGACCCGACCTCCTCGCGCTGAGCTTCGATGCGCTAAACGAAGAGCTCCATCGAGAGCAACCCGCGCCAGCGCTTGACCAGCATCGGGCTCGGACACACCGCGAAGCCCTCGACCATCGCCTTGCGGGCGGCCTCGCGCGCGGCTCCGCGGTTGCGGCGCACGACCTCGAGCCACGCCTCGAACGCCGGCTCCCAATCCTCGGCAGCGGCGAGCTGGCGGCCGAGCGCGATGCGGGCTTCGTGGTCGTCGGCGTCGGTGTCGAGGCGAGCGCGCAGGGCGTCGACACCCTCGCCGCGGCCGGCGTCGATCTGCAGCTGCAGGGCCGTCAGCACGCGCTCGTGGCGCTCACGGGCAGCGAAGGGGATGGCGTCGATACGGGCTTGGGCGGCGTCGAGATCGCCGTCCTGCACGGCGAGGGCGGCCAGGCCGATGGCGGCGCGGGCGTGGCCGGTGTCCAGCGCGTAGGCCGCCTCGAATGCGCGGCGGGCGGCTTCGTGGTCGCCAGTGCGCAGGGCCTGTTGACCGGCGTCGGCGAGCTTGTCGGCTTCAGACGGCAGGATGCCCGCGAGCCAAGCACGGATCTGCGGCGCCGGCAGCGCGCCGACGAACTCGTCGACCACCTGCCCGCCGACGATCGCCTTGACCGCCGGGATGCCCTGGATGCCGAACTGCGCCGCGAGCTGCGGGTTCTCGTCGCTGTTGACCTTGGCGAGCAGCCACGCGCCACCGTCCTCCGCGGCGAGCTTCTCGAGCACCGGCCCGAGCATCCGGCACGGACCGCACCACGGCGCCCAGAAATCGACCACGACCGGTCGCTGATGGCTCTCTTCGAGGACCTGCCAGTCGAAGTCGACCGCGGCGACGTCGACCTTGGTCAGGGGGGCGCGGGTGGGGGCGGTGGGTGGGTTCATGGCGGATTCCTCCAGTGGGCCGTTCCGGTCGGCAAGATAGGATGTCAGAGCCCGCGCGCCAGCCGGGTATTACGTCGGCGACTGGACCCGATCGAGCCGGCTGGCGATGATCTCCACCCGTGCCTGGAGTTGCCCCGTGCCGTCCGATATCGACTTGCCCAGCGCGTCCCCACCCGGCCCCGCCGGCGCGCAGACCCTCTACGCGCTGCGCGGGCTGCGCACCGATCCGCTCGGCTTCATGGCGCACATGGCGCGCGATTTCGGGCCGGTGGCGCGGATTCACGTCGGCACCCGCAAGCTGACCGAGACGCTCGGCAACGGGCTGCTCACCAGCGAGGGCGAGAGCTGGCGCCGCCACCGCAAGGCGATCGCCCCCATCTTCAAGCGCAGCCAGCTCGAAGCGTGGTCCGCCGAGATGGTTCGCCGCACCGACCTCGAGCTCGACGCTTGGTTCGCGCATCCGACCGACGCCACCGGCGCGCGCCACGTCGACCTCGCCCCGGCCTGGGCCCGCGTCACCCTCGGCATCGTCTTCGCCACCGTCTTCGGCGCCACCATCGACGACGTCTCGGCCGAGGTCGGCGTCTCGCTCGACGCGATGATGGACCAATTCGAGCTCGAGCTGCGGACCTGGCGCCGCTTCGTCCCGCAACAATGGCTGCGCGGCGGGCGCCGTCGGATGGCCAGCGGATGCTGCAGCTGCTGGTCGATTCGGTGACGACGATGGCGGATGCGCCGATCGAAGACGCGGTGCGCAGCTACGTCCGCGCGATGCTGCGGGCGCACGCGCTCGAGCCGGCGTTGCATCAGGCGCTGGCGCGGCACGTGATGACCAACGGCCTTGGGGTGATGGACGAACTCGACGCGCTGATCTCGGCGGCGGTGCGAGGCTATCTGGAGCTGCATCGGGCGCGCTTGGTGGTGCGCGACCTCGACGCGGCGGCGTGGGTGCTCTTGGTGACGGTGCGCGCGTTGGCGCACGTCGGCGCGTTGCATCGTCCGTCGTCGATCAGCGAGGAAGCGCTGCTCGACGAGGTCTGCGCGGTGGTGTTGCGCTACCTGCTCGGTCCGAATGCGCCGGATCTCGCGCGCCTTGCCACACCCTGACGCATCCCACGTTGCCGAGTGCGCCCGTGGCTGCAACCCTCGGCGCCCGATAGCCGGCCCCGCCGGCGCTGGAGTCCGCCGTGCCCGACGACTTGCCCACCCCGCCCGCCTCCTCCACTGCCGCGTCGCCCACCCACGCGTCGGGTGTACTGCGCCTGCGCGGCGTGCGGCAGAACAACCTGCGCGGCGTGGATCTCGACCTGCCGCTCGGCAAGTTGGTCGCGATCTCGGGCGTCTCGGGCTCGGGCAAGAGCTCGCTCGCCTTCGACACCCTCTACGCCGAGGGCCAACGCCGCTACGCCGAGTGCCTCTCGAGCTATGCGCGCCAATTCCTCGAGCGGATGGACAAGCCCGCCGCCGATCGCATCGAGGGCATCCTGCCGACGGTGGCGCTCGAGCAGGGTCGGCGGCTGAAGGCGGCGCGTTCGACGGTCGCGACGTTGACCGAAGTCTCCGAGTACCTGCGCTTGGTCTTCGCTGCCGGCGCCTTGCCGAGTTGCCCGAGCTGCGGCGCGTCCGTGCGGCGGGCGCGGACCCCCGCGGTTGTGGCCGAGCTGCTCGAACGTGCGGCCGGGACGCGGATCCAGATCGCGTTCCGCCTCGAGCTCGGCACGCTCGGCGCCGTCACCGCGGCCCGCAGCAGCCTGCGCGCGGCCGGCTACGCCCGCATCGTCGACGCTGGCCGCGCGGTCGACATCGACGCCATCGAGCCCGAGCGCTGGGTCGGCCGGCCCGTCGACGTGCTGCAGGACCGCACCCGCGTCGACGCCGAGGAATCCGAGCGGCTGCACGAGGCGATCGAGGCGGCGATGCGACGCGGTGGGGGCAGCGTCGAGCTCTTCGTGCACGGCGCGCTCGCCGAGCCCGAGAGCGCCGACGCGGCCGCGCGCGCCCTGCTCCGCCCGCTCGGTGAGCAGGACGGCGTGCTGCATCTGCGCGCGAGCGCTGCGTTGCGCTGCGACGCCTGCCAGACCGAGGTGCCCGACCCGTCGCCGAGCCTGTTCAGCTCGAGTTCGCCGCTCGGCGCGTGTCCCGATTGCGCTGGCTTCGGCCGCGCGATGGCGATCGATTGGGACAAGGTGCTGCCCGACCCGCGCCTCTCGCTCGACGATGGCGCGATCAAGCCCTGGTCGACCGAGAAGACGACCTGGGAGCGCGAGCAGCTCGAGGCCTTCTGCCGAGCGCGCACGATCGACATGCGCACGCCGTGGGGCGAGCTACCCGAAGCCACGCGCGAGCAGCTGCTGGCCGGCTGGGACGGCCCAGGCGCGCCGCGCTTCTACGGCGTGCGTGAGTGGTTCGATTGGCTCGAGACCCGCACCTACAAGATGCACGTGCGGGTCTTGCTCGCTCGCTACCGCAAATACGTGCCGTGCGCGAGCTGCAACGGCACCCGCCTGCGGCCCGAGGTGCTGGCGTGGCGGCTGCAGGGGCGTGATTTGCCGGGCTGGCTGGCCGCGCCGATCGACGAGGTACGCGGCTGGCTGCAGGCGCTCGATATCGATCCGCGTCAGCGCGAGGCCGCCGCACGCCCGCTCTTCGAGCTGCAGCGGCGCATCGACCTGCTCGCCGAGCTCGGCATCGGTTATCTGACGTTGGATCGCTCGGGCCGCTCGCTCTCGGGCGGTGAGCTACAGCGGGTGCAGTTGGTCGGCGCGCTCGCGTCCGGGCTCTCGCAGGTGCTCTACGTGCTCGACGAGCCCTCGGTCGGCCTGCATCCGCGCGACAACGAGCGGCTGCTCGGGATCTTGCGGCGCCTGCAGGCGGGCGGGAACACGGTCGTCATGGTCGAGCACGACCCGGCGCTGCTGCAGGCGGCCGATTGGCTGGTCGATGTCGGCCCCGCCGCCGGTGAGCTCGGCGGCAGCATCGTCTACGCCGGCCCGACCGATGGCGTCACTGCCCACGCCGAGAGCCTGACGGGCGACTACCTCGCCGGCCGTCGCCGCGTCGACGTCGGTGCCGCGGCCCCGGTCCTCGACGTGACGAGCCGCGGCATCGCCTCCCGTGCCCGCGATCTCGAGCGCGTCCGCACCACGAACGCCAACGAGCAGCGCTGGCTGATCATCGACGGCGCGCGCGCGCAGAACCTTCAGGGCGAAACGGTGCGGCTGCTGCGCGGCGCGCTCAACGTGGTCTGCGGGGTCTCGGGCTCGGGCAAGTCGACGCTGATCGAGGAGGTGCTCTACCGCAACCTGCTCCGCGCTCGCGGCCGCGAGACCGACGATCCCGGCGCCGTCGAGCGCATCGAGGGCTTCGAGGCGTTCGCCGACGTCGTGTTGATCGAGCCGACGCCGAGCCGCGGCTCCTCGCGCGCGAACCCGGCCACGCTGCTCAAGGCGTGGGACGTCGTCCGTGCGCGCCTGGCCGCCGAGCCGGCCGCGCAGGCGCGCGGGCTCGACGCCGGATCGTTCTCGTTCAATCGCCCCGGCGGGCGCTGCGAGGCTTGCCAGGGCGCCGGCTTCGAGACCGTCGACATGCAATTCCTCAGCGACGTGCGGATGCGCTGCGAGGCTTGCGATGGCAAGCGCTTCCGCGCCGAGGTCCTCGAGGTCCAGCATCGCGGCTGCTCGGTCGCCGACATCCTCGAGATGACTGCCGCCGAGTTCGCCGACCGCTTCGCCGACGACGAGCGCATGAGCGCGCCGATGCGGCAGATGTCCGAGCTCGGCCTGGGCTACCTGCGCCTCGGTCAGCCGCTCGGCTCGCTCTCGGGTGGCGAGGCGCAGCGGCTGGAGATCGCGCGCCACCTGTTGCAGAAGAAGACCCGTCGCACGCTCTTCCTGCTCGACGAACCCTCGACCGGCCTGCACCTGGACGACGTGCGTGTGCTGCTCGAGAACCTGCGGCGCCTGGTCGCGGCCGGCAATACCGTCGTGCTGATCGAGCATCACCTCGACCTGATCGAGGCCGCCGATCACCTCGTCGAGCTCGGGCCCGAAGGCGGACCCGGTGGCGGTCGCGTCCTGTACCAAGGTTCGCCTTTCGCCCTGCGGATGATGGCCGAGCTCGCACCCGAGCGGGCGACCGAGACGGCGCGCTGGCTGCTGCGCCATCAGCAGGGCGACGCCGCCCCGCCCGAGCCCGAGCTCGAAGCCGTCGTCGTCGATCCGGGCCACGTCGAGGTGCGCGGCGCGCGGGTGCACAACCTGCGCAACATCGCGCTCGATCTGCCGCGCGACCGGATGGTGGTGGTCACGGGCGTCTCGGGGTCGGGCAAGAGCTCGCTCGCCTTCGACGTCGTCTTCGCGGAAGGACAGCGGCGTTTCCTCGATTGTTTGAGTCCGTACGCTCGCCAGTATCTGCCGCCGACGACGCGGCCGGACGTCGATTCGTTGCGTGGCGTGCCGCCGACGGTGGCGATCGCGCAGCGCACCACGCGCGGTGGCGCGCGCTCGACCGTCGGCACCTTGACCGAGCTCTGGTCGGGGCTGCGTCTGCTCTACTCGCGCTTGGGCGAGCTGGGCGAGTCGGTGGCGGCGCCGCTGGCGCGTCTGAACGCCGAGACCATCGCCGACGCCGCGCTCGAGCGCCTCCCGAGCGGACCGATTTGGGTGCTGGCGCCGGTGATCCGTGCGCGCAAGGGGCACCACCGTGAGGTCCTCGAGCGCCTGCTCGAGCAGGGCGAGCGGCGCGGCGAGGTGGTCTACGCCCACGTCGACGGCGCGCTCTGCCCGATCGACGCGCTGCCCGAGCTGCGTCGCTACGTCGCGCACGATATCGACGCGGTGGTCGCGCGCCTGCCGCAGCGGGGGCGCAGCGAGCTCGTCGAAGCGATCGGTCGCGCCGCGGTCCGCGGCGAAGGGACGGTGCGTCTGCGCACGGCGGATTCGGAGGTGCTGACCTTCGAGCTCGGCGGCGAGGAGGCACCGCGCCGCCGCAGCGCCAACCTCGATCCGATGCTGTTCTCGTTCACGTCCAGCCGCGGTTGGTGTCCGAGCTGCCGCGGTTCCGGGCAGGACGAGGGAGATGCGGCCAAGATCGCCGAGAAACGCGCGCAGAAAGCGCGCAAGAAGGGCGGCAACGAGCTCGAGCCCGAAGACGAGGCGCTGCTGCGCGCGGGCGACGAGGACGAGAGCCGGGCGCTCTCGGTCTGCCCCGCTTGCGAAGGCGCACGTTTGCGGCCCGAAGCCCTCGCGGTGCGGCTCTGCGGGAAGCGCATCGACGCGCTCGCCAAGCTCACGCCCGGCGAGTTGGTCGCGACCTTGGAGGCGATGCCCTGGGCGAGCTGGCAGCGACCGGTGGTCGAGCCGGTGCTCGAAGAACTGCGGGGCCGCGTGCGCTTCTTGGAGCGGGTCGGTTTGGACTATTTGGCGCTCGATCGACCGGCGGTGACGCTCTCGGGCGGCGAGAGCCAGCGCATCCGATTGGCAGCGCAGCTCTCCTCGAACCTCTGCGGTGTGCTCTACGTCCTGGACGAGCCGACCATCGGCTTGCACCCGATCGACAACGCGCGGCTGATCCGCGCGTTCCGCGAGTTGGTCGAGCGCGGCAACGGCGTGTTGGTGGTCGAGCACGACGAGGAGACCATCCGCGCCGCCGACGTGGTGGTCGAACTCGGGCCGGCCGGCGGCGAGGGCGGCGGCCGGGTCCTGCACGTCGGCGACCTCGACGCGCTGCTGCAGGACGACGACTCCCCGACCGGCCGGATGCTGCGCGAGCCGTCCGCGCGACGCAGCCGCGTCGAGCCGCGCGCGGTGCACGGAGCGCCGCGATTCGGCATCCGCGGCGCGCGCCTGCACAACCTCCGTGACGTCGACGTCGATTTCGTTCGAGGTCGAATCAATATGGTCGCGGGGGTCTCTGGTTCCGGCAAGAGCTCGCTCGTGCGCGATCTGCTCGTCGGTGTCGGCGGGCCGGTGGTCAACGACCGCGGCGCCGAGGGGCCGATCGCCGCCGGACCGGGTGCGGACGCCATCGTCGGGCTCGAGGGCTTCGGCCGGGTGGTCGAGGTCGATCAGAAGCCGATCGGCCGCACGCCGCGCTCGTGCCCCGCGACCTATATCGGCGTCTGGGACGAGATTCGTCGCGTCTTCGCGGCGCTGCCCGAAGCCAAGGTGCTCGGCCTGACCGCGGGGCGCTTCTCGTTCAACACCGCCGGCGGCCGCTGCGAGAGCTGCGCGGGTGCGGGTCTGCAGAAGGTCGAGCTCTCGTTCCTGCCGACGGTGTGGGTGCCTTGCGATGCGTGCGGCGGCCGTCGCTACGACCCGCCGACGCTGCGGCCCAAGCTGCGTGGCGCCAGCATCGCCGACGTGTTGGAGATGAGCCTCGAGGAGGCGGCGCTGCACTTCGCGGCGACGCGCAAGATCGCCGGCCCGCTCGAGCTCGCCGTCCGTATGGGCTTGGGCTACCTGCGCATGGGTCAGGGCAGCAACACGCTCTCTGGCGGCGAGGCGCAGCGCCTGAAGTTGGTCGCCGAGCTCGCCACCCGCCGCCGCAAGGAGACGCTCTACGTCCTGGACGAGCCCTCGACCGGCCTGCACCTCGCCGACCAGCGCAAGCTGCTCGACGTGCTGCACGACCTGGTCGACCGCGGCGACACCCTGGTCGTGATCGAGCACAACCTCGACCTGTTGCGCGAGGCGGATTGGTTGGTCGAATGCGGACCGGGCGGCGGCCACCATGGCGGTCAGCGGCTCTGGCAGGGGCCGGTCGCGGGCCTGCTCGCCCACGGGGGCACGCCGACCGCTCGGGCGCTCGCGGGCACGCTCTAGCGCCGCGCGCGACTCACGCCTTCGCGGCGATGGCGTCGAAGTAGCCGCGCACGGCGGGGACGGCGTCGACCGCGGCGTGCAGGCCCGCGATCTTCGGGTACGCGTCGAAGAAGCTGCCCGGGATGTGGTCGTAGGTGCCACCGATGAAGGCGCGCACGATGACGTAGAGCTTCAGGTCCACGATGTGGAGCTTGTCGCCCTGCACGAAGGGGCCGGCGATGCTGGCCTCCACGGTGCGTGCCCACTGCGAGAGCCAGCCCGCGGCGAAGGCCTCACGGGCGGTCTGCCTCTCCGCGCCCGAGAGTCCAGGGCCGGGGACCTTGTTGCGCAGGTCTTCGACCGAATCCATCAGCGCGTCGTGCTGCGCGGCGGTCCACGCGTCGGCCGGATGCAGGTCATGGCGGTTGCCGATGAAGCGCAGGATGGCGTTGGAGTGGGCGAGCGTCCGGCCTTCGTGCACCAGTACCGGCATGCCACCGAAGGGCGACTGCGGCTTGTACGCGGCCCATTGCTCGCGGTTCAGGCGACGATCGACGAAGGGGATGCCGGCCGTGGTCAGCGCGAGGCGGCACTCCAGGCCGCGCGAGCCGTGGAAGTCGAAGTAGGTGAGTTCGGTGGTCATGGTGGCTCCGGGAGGCAGGTGCGGCGCCGGCGTTCGGTCGGGCGCCGCGCGAGGGGACGGACGGCGGGAGCATGCGCGCACCGCCCGCCGGTGCAAGCGGTGTCTCGGCAAACGCGTGACATCCGCCACTCAAGCCGGCGTCGCCCCCATCCGCAGCAACGCGGCCCGCAAGATCAACCAGCGCAGGCGGTCGGCCAGGGCGTTGTCGTCGCCAAAGGTCCAGAGCGCGGCGTCGTCGCGCGCGATCGCCGCGTCGAGCAGGGCGGCGCCGGCTTGTTGCGGTCGCACCCGGGCGCGGACGGCCTCGAGCAGCGCGCGCCAATTGGCGTCGACGCTCGGCGCGGGCGCCGGCAGCACGCGGTAGTCGCAACGGTCGGCGTAGACGTGCAGCCGTCGCAGCTGGCCCGGTCCGTCCAGGACGACCAACGCGAGCAGCGAGCGCTCCGAGATGCTGATCTGCGCGGGCGTGCTCGCGGTCTTGCCGCCACCGCCGAGCAGGCTCAGGCCGCCGGTGAGCGCGACCGACTTGGCGACGCGTGTGACCTGCGATCCCATCGACGCCTGCTTCGGCAGGTTCGCCTGGGTGGTCGTCGTCGACCAGCGCAGGGGCACCGCGGCGAGCACTCGGCGCGGATCGACCAACTCGGGGGGCCCGGTCATCCGCACGGCGAGCCGCAGCGCGTCGTCGTGGCGCGGGTCCAGGCTCGACGCGGTCAGCGGCTTGGGCAGGCGCGGCACCATCGTCGGCTGCACGGCGTACCAAGCCTGACCCGCGGCGCGCAGCGCCTCGGCGAGCGGCGAGACCGCCTCGGCTGCGAGCGGCAGCTCGAACAGGCCGTCACTGCGGGCGATCTGCATGGCCATGTCGCTCGGATGCGCGTCGAGCACGGGCGCCACGATGGCGGCACACGCGCCGGCATCGACGCGGTCCGGCGCCATCGCGACCAAGAGCGTGCTGCTCATGGACTTCCCTCCTCGCCGTCGTCGGCTGTGGGCAGGGCGGCGATCGGCTCGAAGACGTCGAGTCGGTGGAAATCGGGCGCGGCGCCATCGGCTGGGAAGGCTGCGGCGTAGCGACGGTCGGCGCCGACGCCGGCGATCGCGAAGGCGTTGCTGGCGTGCGCGCCCGGCGGTAGCCAATCGACCGAGATTCGGGCCTCGCCGCGCCAGCGGTTGCCGTGGATGCCCGCGGAATAGGGCAACGCCATACCTTGCGCGACGATCGTGCGGACCCCGTGCAGCTGCAGCGCGAGGTAGTGGCCGTGCGGGCCGAACTCCAGCTCGAGGTAGCGTTGCTCGTCGCCGAGCAGCATCAGTTCGACGACCTCGTGCTCCCACAGTCGCGGCGTCGAGCCGGGGGGCGTGGCGGGCGGCGGGTCGTCGTGGTAGGGGGCGTCGACGCGCACGAGCCATTCGCTCCCGCGCGATAGGACGCGGACGTGCGCGTGGCGGTCGGCCGGAAGGGGATGGCCGTCCCAGGTGTTGCAGACGTCGAGGCGGAACGAACGTGTCATCGCTGGACCCTGGCCCCGCGGGCCGGTTGAGGCTAGCGTAGGCGCCCCGGATCGACAGGACAACCGAGGCAGCATGGCAAAGATCTTCGTCACCGGCGGAACCGGATTCATCGGACAGCGGCTCGTGTTGCGGCTTTTGGGCGAAGGCCACGACGTGATCTGCGGAGTGCGGCCGCGGTCGATTCGGTCGCATCTGGAGACCGCGGCGCGGGACTTGCCCGGCGAGCTGCGCTTCGTCATCGCCGACGTCGGAATCCCGGATACCCTCGGCGGTCCGATCCACGAGGCCGAGATCGTGCTGCACCTCGCGGCGATGTTGCGGGCGCCGTGGGATCCAGGCTTCGACTACATCAACGCCGAGGGCACCCGGAACATCTTCGAGCACGCCGCCGAGAAGGCGAATCCGCCGACGGTGGTGTTGGTCTCCTCGGTCGCAGCGTGCGGCCCTGCCCCCGACGGGCCCGACGGTCGCGCCCGCGTCGAGGCCGACCCGCCCGCTCCGGTGAGCCGCTACGGTCGCAGCAAGCGCGCCGGCGAGGTCGCCGCCGAAGCCCACGCCGGTCGCGTGCCGGTGACCATCATCCGCCCGCCCGCAGTCTACGGCCCCGGCGATCGCAACTCCTTCAAGCTCTTCGAGAGCGCGGCCAAGGGCTGGGCGATCGTGCCGACCTCTGGCGAGCCGCGGATGTCGATGGTGCACGTCGACGACCTCGTCTGGGGCATCATCGCGGCGATGGAGCGTGGAGAGCGTCTCCCCGCCGATCCCGCTGCCGATCCCGGGCGCGGCGTCTACTTCTTGGCCCATCCCGAGCAGCCCACCATCGCCACGATCGGTCAATGGATCGGCGGTGCGTTCGGCAAGAACGTCCGCGTCGCCCATCTGCCCGGCTGGGTCACGCGCACCGGCGGCGCGATGGGCGAGGCCTGGGCGCGGATGCGCGGCAAGGCCAGCATCGTCAACCTCGACAAGGCGCGCGAAGCCACGGCCGGTTCGTGGATCTGCGCCATCGACAAAGCCCACGAACAACTCGGTTTCGCGCCGCCCCGCACGATGCAGGAGCGCCTGACCGAGACGGCGCTCTGGTACCGCGAGCGGGGTTGGCTGCCCCGCTGATGGAGAACTCGACCGGCATGAACAAGAACCACCTGCCACTGCTCGGAATCGTCGCCGTCGCGGCGGCGGTGTTCGGCGTCCTGATCGCCAACGACCGCTCGCCCGCGCCAGCTCCCGCTGCCCCGCCGGCCGCCGCCGTTGCTGCTGGCGCTGCGCCTGCCGCTGGCGCCGCCGCTGCTGCTGGCGCTGCGCCTGCCGCTGGCGCCGCCGCCCCTGCCGCCGCTCCCGCTCCCGCTGCCGCCGCCGCTGCGCCTGCTGCGCCCGCCGCCGCTGCCGCGGACGACGGCCCGGCCGTGCAGGCCGGCGAGGTGGGCCTGTTCTTCACCAGCAACGCGATGGGCGAGCTGATCGATTGTGGCTGCCGGCAGAACCCGCTCGGCGGTCTGGCCCGGCGCGTCCGCTGGATCAACGAGCGCAAGGCGCGCTACGGCGGCGCGGTGGTGGTCGACACCGGCGGCATGTTGGTCGCCGACGCGGCGGCGTTTGGCGAGGGCGCCGAGCAGCTGCAGGCGCGCGCGGACCTGTACCTCGCCGCGCTGGCGGCGAGCGGCGCGGCCGGCGTGAACATCGGCGCGCAGGAGCTCGCGCTGCCGGTCGAGCAGTGGACCGCGCTCGCCCGCAAGCACGGCGTGGCGCTGCTCTCGGCCAACCTGCAGCGCAAGGGCGCGCCGGTGTTCTCGGCGCACCGTGTGGTCCAGATCGGCGGCTTGAAGGTCGGCTTGTTCGGCTTGATCACGCAGAAGGTGCCGGCGGCGGACAAGCTCGTGGCCGGCCAGGGTCTGACCGTGACCGACCCGGTCGCGGCGGCGAAGGCGGCGGTGAAGGCGTGCAAGGCCGAGGGCGCGCAGGTCATCGTCGCGCTCGGTCAGCTGCGTCAGGACGAGATCGACGATATCGGCGAGAAGGTGCCCGAGGTCGACTTCGTGCTCGGCAGCTACGAGATGGATCTGACGCAGCGTCCCGTCTCGCTCGGTCGGGGCTTGCACCTCGACCCCTACAACAAGGGCAAGTGGATCGGCGAGGTGCGCCTGCGGCCGGGCAAGAGCGGCGACCGTTGGTACGCCCCCGACCTGCGCGACAAGCTGAGCTACGAGCAGGGCAGCCTGCAGCGGCAGATCGCCTACTACGTCGAGCAATTCGCCAAGGAAGACGCGCCCGGCGCGACCAAGACGATGAACGAGCGCGAGCGCGGCTTCGCAGAAGATCGCCTCAAGTCGCTGCGGATCAAGCTCCAGCGGGTGAACCTCGAGCTCAAGGGCGAGATCGATCCGCCCGAGCAGGCCAACGCCGCGTTGGTGGAGATGCACGCCGTCAAGGTCGAGCTGCCCGAGGACGACGCCATCCGCGGCTTGGTGCAGGCGCACCACAAGAAGTGGCCGCCGCCGGCGCAGACGCATTGAGGCCACCGCGGCCGATGCCTCCCCACCCCAGCCGGCGCGAATTCGCGGGCGAATCGCTTGCTGCGACCGCCCGCGTGCCGTAGGGATCGAAGGCAGCGCCGCGGTAGCGCGAGGGAGGTGGCCCGATGGCCGAAGCGATGACCGGCGAGGACCAGCAGCAGCGGGCGTCCGAGCAAGATCCCTCGCAGCAGCCCGGCTCCCGACAGGACGCGCCGAGCACCGGCGAAGCTGCCGCGCCTGCGACAAAAGAGCCCCGCAAGAGCGCCGACATGCTCGGCCGCGAAGCCGTGCAGGACCGCGCTCCCGGCATGCGCTACAGCGACGCCGCCGCCGGCCTCGCCCCCGCCCCGGCTGCGGTGATGCCGCTGCCCGGCAACGTCCGCAGCGCCATGGAGCGCAGCTTCGGTCACAACTTCTCGGACGTGCGCGTGCACCCCGAGTCGCCCAAGGCCAAGGACGTCGGCGCGCGCGCCTTCACCCAGGGGCGCGACATCTTCTTCGCGCCCGGCGCCTACCAGCCCGAGACCGAGGACGGCAAGCGGCTCATCGCGCACGAGCTCACGCACGTCGTGCAGCAGAGCGGCGGCGCCGCCGAGCAACCCGCGACCTCGCCCGAGGAAGAGGCCGAGCAGGCCGCCGACGCTGCCGTGGCCGGCAAGCCCGTGCAGGTCTCGCGTGGCGCCGTCCCCTTCGGCACCCGCCAGAACGAAGAGCGTCGTCCGCCCTCGCAGCGTGCGGTGCAGAACGCCACCGAGCGCCGGCAGTCGAGCGACGTCAACCGCACCGGCGACTTCAACCTCGGCGGCAAGGCGAGCGGCAACGAGTACGAGTTCGTCAAGAACGGCGGCAAGTACTACGTCCGCCGCAAGCCGCAGGCGACCAAGGACGCCAACACCGTCCGCGCCGCCGGTGGCGACCCCAACAGCACCCGCAAGCCCGGTGCGCTGAAGCCGCAGAACGACAGCAGCGCGACGATCCTCGACGCCTCGGCCGACGCCAAGGTCGCCGCGTTCCAGACGCCCGAGGGCGGCGCCGAGCTCGCTTCGGGCCGCGCCGGCACCCTGACCGCCGAGGGCGAGGCGCTCTCCGCCGGCGCCAGCGCCGACGCCAGCGCCTCGATCGGCCCGGACGGCCTCGAGGTCAAGGCTGGCGCCGCCGTCAACCTGACGCTCGTCAACGGCAAGCTCGCGTGGACCCTGCCGACGGCCGAGTTCACCATCCTCGGCGAGACGCTCAAGGCGCAGTTCGGCACCGAACTTTCTGCCGAGGTCGCCGCCAGCGCTTCGGGCAACGTGGCGCTCACCGCCGGCAAGAAGGATGGCGGCGTCGCGGTCCAGGCCAGCGGTGGCGGCGAGGCCTTCGCCGGTGCGCGCGCGGGCTTCAAGCTCTTCGGCAAGGGCATGTGGGTCACGCCCGAGGGCGAGAAGGACTTCGTCGGCGCGTTCGCCGGTGTCGAGGGCTGGGCCGGTGCGGCCGCTGCGGCGCAGTTCACCGCCAGCTTGGTGCCGAAGATCAAGTTCGAGGGCTACCTCGGCGCGGCGGTCGGCGTCGGCGCGAGCTGCAAGGTAGGCGTCGAGGCGCACCTGTACCATATCGGCGCGCTCGGCTACACGCTGGCGCGCAAGGGCCTGCCGGCCGCGTTCGCGGGCCTGGAGGCCTACGCCGATCAGATCACCGACTGGCTCGCCAACGGCGCGGCCTGGCTCTACGAGGCCGGCGCGGTCTACGTCGACGCGGTCAGCACCAGCCTGCTCGGCGACAGCGACGCGATCGACGCGGTCAACCGGCGTCTGCACCTGCACATGCGCCCGCAGGACCGCGCGGGGCTGATCAACCGGATGCTGGCCGGCACCTGCTTCGACGAGGAGGAGGACGCCATCATCCGCATCCTCCGTGACAGCAAGGCCCGCAGCGAGCTGTGGGCGGTGATGCGCTACGTCGAGGGCGGCAGCGACGCCATCCTCTGGGCGCTCGACGGCGCGCAGGACACCGAGGCGCGTCAGATTCTGGGCCTCGGCTAGGGCTGCTGCGATGACCGATCTCGAGTTGATGGTCGCCGGCCCGGACGCCCAGTGGAGCCTGCTGGCGATGGCTTTCCCCGGCGGCGCGGTGCTCGCCGGCGAGCGACGCGGCCAGGGTACCACGCAGACCTTCCCGGAAGTCGATGTGGAGCCGGCGACGGTGCAGGCGTGGGTCGATGCGCTGTCGTCCGCGCCCGCTGCGGTCGCCGATGGCCAGGGGCTGCCGACGCTGACGCTGCGCCGCGACGGTCGCGAGGTCTTCGCGCGCCCGTGCCCCGTCGACGCCACGCTGACGGCCTGGGTCGCGGCCGCCTGCGCCGCCGACCCCGAAGGCGCCGGTCCGCACGTCGCCCGCGCGCTCGGCCTCGAGGTCCCGGCTTGAGCCACCCGCTCCCGCGCGATCTGATCACCCCCGAAGTCGCCGCCGCCGACCTCGACACCGCCCTGCGTGTCGGGTTCGAAGCGATCCGTCGTGACCCCGCCGCCGCCCGCTTCGCGATCGGGCGCGTGCAGCTCGCCACCGGCCGACCGCGCGCCGCCGAGCGCTCGTTCTGGGCCGCACTGGTCGCGCAGCCCCAAGCGATCGGCCTGCGGGCGTGGATCGCCACCGCGCGGCTGCAGCGCGGCGACGCCGCCGGCGCGCTCGATGCCCTGCGCGAAGACGGCGAGCTACCCGACGACGCCTTCGCCGCCGCTGCCCGCGTGCGTGCCCTCGCCGCGCTCGGCCGCGTCGAGGAGGCCCGCGCCGCCATCGCCCACGCCCTCACCCTCGTCCCCGACGACCCCGGCCTGCTCCTGCTCGACGCACGCCTCGCCTACGACGCTGGCGACGTGCAGTCCGCCTTCGAACGTTGCGACGCCGTGGCCGCCGCGCACCCCGCGCTGCCCGATCCCCGGCTGATGCAGGCCGAGATGCTGGCGATGCAGGGCGATGTCCAGGCCGCCGACCGCCTGCTCGCCGACCACCTCGGCCTCGCCGCCGTCGACCCGCGCGTCGCCTTCCTGCTCGCCGAGCTCCGCCTGCGCGCCGGCACCGGTCCCGGCGCCCCGGGCGAGGCGTTGTTCTCGCTGCTGCCGCTGCTGGCCGAGCTCGCGAGCGGGCGCGCCGATCTGCTCTGCGAACTCTCGAGCCTGATGGGCGAGCTCGGCGACGCTGCCGGCGCCCAGCTGTTACTCCGAGACGCCGTCGCGGCCGATCCCGACGCCGCCGAGCCGCGCTTCCGCCTCGCGCTGCTCGCCGAGGCGCTCGGCGAGCCCGCCGAGGCGCTCGCCGCCTACCGCGAGGTGCTCCGCCGCGACCCCGACCACGCCGGCGCCGCCGAGCGGATCGCAGCCTTCGAGGCCGGCTAGGTGCTCGACCTCGGGCTCGGCACCGACGCGCTCTGGTCCGACCTCGCCTTCGCCGGCGTCGTCGCGTCCGCCTTCGCCGTGCAGGGCACCATCGGCTTTGGCGCCATGCTCGTCGCGGTCGGCGTCGGCGGGCAGCTGATGCCACTCGAGCGATTGGTGCCGATCGGTCTGCTGCTCTCGATCCCGCCGAACCTGCTGCTGATCGCCCGCGATCATCGGCACGTCGACCGGCGCCTGCTCTTCGGGCGTGTGCTGCCGGCGATGGCGCTCGGCGTCCCCGTCGGTGTCTGGCTCCTCGGCGCCGCGCCGGACGCCGCCGTCCGCATCGCCTACGGCGCCTTCGTCGCGGCGTTGGCCGTCCGCGAGCTCTGGCGCAGCCGCCCGGGCGGCTCGGGCGCCGGCGCCCCGCTCGACACCCCGCGCGCGCTCGGCCTGCTCGGTGTCGGTGGCATCGTCCACGGCATGTTCTCGACCGGCGGCCCGATGGTCGTGACGGTGGTCGGTCGCCTCGGCCTGGACAAGCGCGTGTTCCGCGCGACGCTGCTCGCGCTCTGGCTGACGCTCGGCGTGTGGACGGCGACCGGTCACGCCATCGCGGGTCGCCTGGACGCGGAGACCGCCGTCCGCTCCGCCAAGCTGCTGCCGGCGCTGGCGATCGGCACCTGGCTCGGCGACCGGTTGCACGATCGCGTCGACCCCGCCCGCTTCGCACGTTGGGTGCAGGGGCTACTCGTCGCCGCCGGCCTCTCGCTCATCATCCGCGCGCTCTTGGGTTGAGCTCGGCGAGCGCCTGCCGCAGCAATCGCCGCGCCAACGCATAGTCCAAGCGCCGCCGGCGCCGCCCGTCGTGGCGATCGCCCTTGAACGGCGCCAGCACCAAGTCTGCCGTCGCCTCGCGCAGCGCTGAGAGTCGCGCGTTGGCCGTCGCTACGAGCGCCTCGATCTGGTCGGGCGGCAGACCCTCGACGTCCACGTAGGTCATCAGGCGGCTGCTCGGCTTGATGCGTTCGCGCGGGTAGCCGAAGTCCGCGCCGACGACGAAGCCGATATCACGGCCCACTTCGACGGCGTCGACCGCGCGCAAGCCGAGCGCACCGTCCGGCGCGTTGAAGGTGATCGCCGGGCCGGGTTCGGGGCCGCCGGCGTTGTGCGGAAGCCGGATATCCGGCCGCATCGCGAGCAGCTCGTGCAGCGGACCGACGGCACGCGCGCCCTTGTAGATCACGGGACCGCCGCGATGACCGCGTCGGAAGCAGGCGACGACGACCGGCACCGTCGTCTCCTCGAACAAGCGCGCCTCGACCCACGACGGCGAGCTCGAGCTCGTCTTTCGGGTACGCCGAGAGCAGCAGCGTCTCGGGCACGATGGCGACCACGACGTCCGCCGCCGCGCGGCAGCGATCCAACGCCACCATGTAGAGGTCGACTCGTCGTTTGGAGCCGTAGTAATGGCCGGCGAGGCTGATCCCGCCCTTGCGGCGGGCGCTGAACGAGGCCAGGTAGGGC
>JBEARB010000314.1:0-5684 GCA_041163625.1 Pseudomonadota bacterium
GTCTTCGAAGCCGACCGCGGGCTGCGTCGCGCCGGGCTTGGTCCAGTTCGGGCCGTTGTTGCCCAAGTAGGTCCCTGTTTCAGGGTTGGCGGACTTCTGGGCGGGTCTGCGGGCACCCCGCGGTCTTGCCATTGCGATCGACGCAGGCGATACCGGAGCGGGCGGTTGTCGCCGGAGAGACGAGCTCCCGGCGACGAGCCCGGGCGGGAGGAAGGATGGCGACGCTCTGCTTTCTGCACGGGCTCGAGTCTGGCCCCATCGGCAGCAAGACGCTCGCGCTGCAGGCCGCGTTCGGCGCAGTGCTGGCCCCCGATTGCCGCGGCCTGTTCGGCATCGAACAGCGGCTGCACCACATCGAGGCAGAGCTCGCCGCGGTCGACGACGAGCTGGTGCTCGTGGGCTCGAGCTTCGGCGGGCTGATGGCGGCCTTGGTCGCGGATCGGCAGCCACAGCGGGTGCGCGCCACGGTGTTGCTGGCGCCGGCGTTGCATGCGCCGGGCGTCGAGACCGTGCGCCACGTGCCGGCGTTCTGTCACATCCTGCACGCGCCGGCCGACGACGTGGTGCCCTTCGCCGCGTCCGTCACCTTCGGCGCCCGGCTGGGGGTGCCCGTCGAGGCGGTCGAGGACGACCACCGGCTCTCGGCGAGCCGCGCCCGGATCGTCGCCCTCACGGCCGAGGCGCTGGCCTTCGTCGCCGCCCGCGACGCCGCCAGCCCGCAAGGGCGTGCCTACCGCGAGGCCGTGTTCTTCGAGCCGTGGCCCTGGTCGCAAGGCACCAATGGGGGCGGTGCGGCGGCGGGCGACGACGAGGCCCCGGACGGGCCGTGGGCGGTGGTGACGGCCTTCGACCCGCCAGGCGCGGCGCGCACCGCCGCCGCCAACGCCGATGCCGACGCTGCGCTCGCAACAGCCCTGCGCCAGCGCGGCCTGTCGCCGCTGCGGGTCACGGGTGGTTCGCGCGATGGCCGGCACCGCGAGCCCGGGTTCGCCGCCCGCCTGGAGCGTGACGAGGCTCTTGCCCTGGCCAGGCGCTTCGATCAGGCCGCGTTTTTCGAGATCGATCGTGGCCAACTGCGCCTGGTCTGGTGCGATGACGGCAGCGTCGAGCCCCTCGGCGCGGCGCGGTCGCGCTTCGGTCACGGCTGAGGTCGCGTCTCTAACGCGACAACTTGCTGCTGAGACTTTGGATCAGGTCTGCAGCCGGCGCCTGCGCCCTTGCCGGGGTCGAGCACGGTGGCATTGTGACCGTGGCGATGGGCTCGGCATGGGGGGCACGTCAAGTGAGCTTTCGGCCGGAGACAGTCGGTGTGGGTCGCTGCCGCACGTGATGCCACAACATCACGGTGAGGCTCGGTGGCGGGGTTCTTGGCTCTGACCGATTGAGGGAGCGCAAGATGAAGTCTGTACTGAGCGTTGGCCTGTTGCTCGTTGGGGTGTGGGGCTGCGGCGCGAACGAAGGTTCACCGTCGGAGACAGACGTACAAGCCCTCGACACCTCTCGCGCTGTCGACGTCACCACAAGTGACACGACGGCCGCCGACAGTGCAGAGGTCGACAGCAACGTAAGCGACAGCCTGATGCCAGACACCCCGACGGCCGACACGCAAGTTTCCGACATCGAGCCCCCGGACGCCGAGCCCCCCGACGCCGAGAACCCCGACGCCGAGAACCCCGACGCCGAGAACCCCGACGCCGACTTGGGCGACAGCGGCGGTTCAGACGGTGTTCCCCCCACATGCCCCGGAGGCGCTGGCTGCCCTTGTGCGGATGACAAGGCCTGTGACGGAGGCCTGTGCCTGGAGTTGGCAGATGGGGCCAAGTGCGCCACGCCCTGCACCAACACCTGCGCAGGGGACCTCACCTGCGCCACCGTCAGCGGCGGGGACTACTGCGTCGACGCATACGCCAGGCTCTGCAGCCCTTGCTCCAGCAACAGCGACTGCCTCCACTCCGGCCTCAAGGACGCGCGATGTGTGGTCAGCAAGGGAGAGGTCGCCCGGTGCGGCGCAGCCTGTGACAGCACCTCCTCCTGCCCCACTGGCTACGACTGCTTGTCGGTGACCGACGTGGAGGGCTCGATGAGCAAGCAGTGCGTCCCCAGCGGCACGTTGGGGATCGCCGCGTGCACATGCACAGCGAACGCTGTGAACCTGGCCACGCAGGCCACCTGCACCGACGCGGCGAGCGGCTGCCTCGGCGTGGCCGCCTGCGCGAGCGTCGGCAAAGCGCCCGTGTGCAAGGCTGCGGCCGCCGCTCCCGAGAGCTGCGACGGCGTCGACAACGACTGCGACGGCGCTACGGACGAGCAGACCTGCGATGACAAGAACCCCTGCACCCAAGACAGCTGCGACCCGGCCAAAGGCTGCGCGTCTTCCCCGTTGAGCGGCACCACATGCAGCGACGGAGACCCCTGCACCACCACGGACACCTGCCAGGCGGGGGTGTGCACCGCGGGGCCAAGCAAGTCATGCGACGACCAAAACCCCTGCACCAAAGACGCCTGTGACACCAAGACGGGCGCCTGCGACTTCTCGCCCGTGGCGGAGAAGGCGGTCTCCTGCGATGACGGCGACGCTTGCACCGACAAAGACAGCTGCCAAGCAGGTACGTGTATTGCCGGCGCGGCGAAGGCTTGCGACGACGGCAACAACTGCACGGACGACAGCTGCGACAAGGCCAAAGGCTGCCTGTTTGAGGCGTCCGCCCAGGCTTGCGACGACGGCAACAACTGCACCACGGGTGACGTCTGCGGCGGCGGGGTATGCACAGCGGGTTCCGCCAAAGACTGCGACGACAAGAACCCCTGCACGGACGACGCCTGCGATCCCAAGTCCGGCTGCACTGCGAGCAACAACGCCGCAAACTGCGACGACGGCGACGCCTGCACCGAAAAGGACGCCTGCGCCGCGGGCGCCTGCGCCGGCGAGAAGATCACCTGCGACGACAACAACCCGTGCACAGCGGACGCCTGCGACCCGAACGAAGGGTGCACAGCGACCTCGTTGAAGGACGGGCTCAGCTGTGGAGGGTTGGGCGGCGACGCGGCCTGCGCGAGCGGCACATGCGTGGCCGCGCCGAAGCCGCCGATCGACGCCCTGCTGGACTACGCGTTCTGGTATTGGCCGACGAACCATCGCCCCACGGAGACCTGGCCCAAACCCCAACAGGAGATGCACTTCTTGACGGGTCACTACGGCGCGGCGTTTGACTCCGAGACGGCCAAGCTCGTGCGGCTCGGTGCGGTCAAGGGCGCGGGCTATGCCACGTCGCGGCTGAGCGCAAACAGCGTGGTCAACGGGCTGCCGGGGGCGGCGTTGACCTTCGAGGCGGGCCCCACGAGCGGCGGAGTCGTGGCTACGCAGCTGCTGGGCGCAGAGAGTTGGAACGTCGACAGGCTCCGGATGATCGACGGCGGCCGGGTGATGAACCGGCTCTATGTGCCGACGGTGAAGTACGCCAAGAACGCCGCGTTGAGCGGTGAGGTCCAGGTGGCCTCCATGCCCCGGCACATGGTCTGGACCCACACCGTCAAGGGCAGCCACGCTGACGCAAAGACCGCTCGCGTCCGCCTCGGTGGAGCCGCGGTCACCGCGTTCAAGACGGTCAAGTGGCTCGCGCCGAAGCGCGCCGTGCAGCTGTCAGACGGCGAGGGCAACGGCTGGCTGTTCGTGGTCGCGGACGATAAGCAACACACCCTCAGCCTCGCCAGTGACGGCGCCGTCGTCGCCCAACGAACGGTGAGCACTCCGCCGGAGAGCGGGGTGAAGGCCTCTTTGCTGTTGGCGCCGCTCAAGGGCCTGACGGCGCAAGAGCTGGCAATGTACGTAGACCCAGGCCAACAGGCGGAGGTTCGATACACCCTCCTCAACCTCGCCGGCAAAGCCCTCACCAGCCCCGTGGTGGCGCCTTGGGATCCCGAGCTTGGCGCCTACCGAGTGACGCTCGAGCCCCTGAACTCTGCCGGCGCCCCGGCGTGGCCAGACTGGGACCAGAACCAGTATCACAACTGGTACGGGCGCCATCGGATCGAGATCAAGCGCAGCACGGACGCGCCGCTGTCGGTGCCCTTGGCCTTGCATGGGCCGCACAAGGTGTCGTTTTACATCACCGGCGGGATCCCGCTGTGGCGTGACACCGAGGGCAACCCGCTGGGGCTGCCGCTGCAGATCTCGAAGAACTGGCACGGCCAGACCTGGTACCACCTCTACAGCCAGCCGACCGTCAGCGGCAATAGCGCCCTGGAGCTGACCGTCGCCTCCTCACGCTGGGGTAAGAACGTCTACGCCGCCTCTCACGCGCAGCTGAGCCTCATCGGCTGGGGCAAAGCGGGCGGACACTGGGATGAGACGGCCCTCGGCTGCTTTGGGGAAAGCGTCACCTACGACCCTGACCTCGCCCTCAACCGCGCGATGGTCGACGACGTCCGCCCGTTCTTGGTGCAGACCGCGAAGAAGTGGAACTGGACCGGCAACGTCGGCGGCGCAGACTTCTTGCGCTATCGCACCACCAAGCAGTCGTATTGGGAGCGGCGTCTGTCCCGGGTTCGCAGCGTCTACCGCGCCATCGGCCCCAACGTGACCGACGTCGGCTACGCCGGGGTGAGCACCGAGGGCTCCATCCAGGGAGACATCCGCACTCAGCTGGTAGCGAGCGACGACTTGGTCCGGGTCTACTACCACCTGAACTATACCTTCTTGGAAGACGTGGACTACTCCACGTTGGCCTTCTTCCAAGTGGCCGCAGACAACTATGCCGACAACGGATTTACCCAGTACGCCTACGAAAACAGCGACGGCAAGATTATCGACAACAAGGTCAATCTATCCCACAAATCGACGGGCTATATCTCCGACGCAGACCGTGGACTAAAACTGTCGAAGACCGCCCCCTGGGTGCTCCTCTACAAGAGCACGAAGGCGGACGGTGACCTCCCTGAGCTGTACGCCAACGTCGGCTTCATGGTGCGGGATTACCAGCTCAAGGTCGGCGACAAGACCATCACCGATCCGCACATCAGCATCACCCGCACCTACAACGGCGGGCACTCGCAGATGGCCTTCCAGGTGAGTCCGCCACACAGCGAGGGCGCCACCTGGTGCGGTACGCCGTGCCAGGGCAAGCAGCGATTCATCCCCAAGGGGAGCACCTTCAAAGCGGTCGTGGAGTACGTCGTGCTGCCGGCAGACAAGAGCCGCTACTATGGGACCAGCCCGCATATGGTGGCCACCGAGGCGGCTGACTTCACCACCTACGCGCTGATACGTCGGTTGGCGCAAGACAACGCGCTCAAGGTCACCGCCACCGTCGGCAAGATCCTCAACGTGCAACCGGTCGAGGTCGAGATCTCCCAAGCCACGGTCGCGGCAGACATCACCGTCGACGGCGGCGTGGGCTACAACCCACTGACCTTCCGAGGCTTGAAGCGGCACGACGGCTGGTCGCTGGAGCAGTGGGTCTCAGGAGCCTGGAAGAAGGTCGACCAAGCGGTCCATGGGGGTGATTATTGGCAGGCCAACCACGACGCGGAGTCGAACACCTGGTCCCTGACGTTCAGCGTCCCCAACAAGGGCAAGCAGCGCTATCGGCTGAGGTGGTCGAAGAGCCCTTAAGGGCTAGAGACGCGACCAGAAAATGCAGGTTCGCATTTTCTGGCCGAGTCTCTCGTCTGTTGTCTGGGGGGCT
>JBEARB010000315.1:0-13547 GCA_041163625.1 Pseudomonadota bacterium
CGACCGCCGCGACCGCCGCCGCCGCCGCCGCCGCCGCCGTAGCCACCGCCGCCGCCGCCGCCGCCGCCGCCGTCCTCGCCCTCACCGCGACCGCCGAGGAAGCGGACGGTCTGGGCCACGATCTCGGTCTTGTAGCGCTTCTGACCGTCCTGACCCGTGTACTCGCGGGTCTGCAGGCGGCCCTCGATGTAGACCTGTCGGCCCTTGGCGAGGAAACGCTCGCAGTTCTCCGCGTCCCGGCCCCAGACCACGACCGAGTGCCACTCGGTCCGCTCTTGGCGGTTGCCGTCGCGGCCGGTCCAGACCTCGTTGGTCGCGATTCGCAGCTCGGTCACCGGCTGGTTCGAGGCCGTGTGCCGAAGCTCCGGCTGGTTGCCGAGGTTACCGATCAGAATCACTTTGTTGACGCTCGCCATGCAGGGCCCTCCGTGTCGAGGTCCGCAGCGTAGGCGGGCGTCCGATGGCGTGCAAGCCCCGCGGTCGGCGGGGTCTGACACAGCCTGCCGCATGACGCAGCCTGTCCGAGCCCGGTCGTCTTGAAGGGATCGAGCGGTTCTGCCAAGGTCCGCGCCCCATGCAGCACGACGAATACCAGAAGATGTTCGAGGCGGAAGAGCGGCACTTCTGGTTCCGCGCGTCCCGAGGGATCGTCGAGCGTTGGCTCGATCGCGCGATGAGCGAGGCGGGGCTCGGGAGCGACGCGACCTTGGTCGACGTGGGCGCCGGCACCGGCGGAATGCTCGGCCGGATCTCCGGTCGCGCTCGTTGCATCGGCGTCGAATATGCCGCCGAGGGCGTGGCCTTCTGTCGGTCGCGTGGGCTGACGGTCGTCCGCGGCGGTCTGCCGGCGCTGCCGCTGCGGTCCGGCGCATTCGACCTCGCGCTGTCGATGGACGTCTTCGAGCACATCGAAGACGACGCGGCCGCCGTCGCCGCCGTGCGCGCCGCGCTGCGACCGGATGGACGGCTGATCGCCACCGTGCCCGCGCTCGACTGGCTCTGGTCCGAACACGACGAGGCGCTGCATCACTTCCGCCGCTACGACAAGGCTGCATTCGCGGCCTTGCTCGAGGGGGCCGGCTTCGAGGTCGTGCGGCTCTCCTACTACAACACGTTGCTGCTGCCGCCGATCGCGGCGGTCCGCCTCGCGGGGCGCTTTCGCCGCACCCTGCTCGGCGACAAGGGCGCAGGCACCGCGCCTGCGTCGGACGTCGGCGACGTGCCGGGGCCGCTGAACGAGTTGCTGTACCGCATCTTCGCGAGCGAAGGCGGCCTGCTCGCGCGCGGCGACCTGCCGCTCGGTGCCTCCCTGATCGTCGACGCTCGCGCCCGCTGAGCGCACGGAATCGCGGGCTTCCTGCGATCCACCCTTTACGGTAACCTGTGGCCTTTGCGGCGCTCCTTTCCGGGAGCGCGCTGGAGGGCGAGTGCAAGAGATCGGGCTCGGAGCCACCGCCGCGGTGGACGCCGGCAACGAAGCCTCGGGGCGCGCACAGGCGCTCCGTCGGATCGCCGACGCCGCGACGATGTTGGTCGTGACGGGCGAGCGGGACCGCCACCTGCGCTGGCTCGAGACGCGCCTGGGGGTCAGCATCTTTGCGCGCGGCACCGAGCTGCGCATCGACGGCCCGACTGCCGCCGTGCGACGGACCGAGCAGGTGCTCGACGCGCTGCTGGACCGCATCGCGCGCGGGCTGCCGCTCGACGGTGAGAGCTTTCGGCTCGCGGTCGAGGAGTCGGCCGTGCGCAACGCGCCGGTCGCGCGCGTCGCCGAACGGCGCCGTGGCAGCGGGCGGGCGCGCACGGAAAACCAGCGCCGCTACCTCGATGCGATCGCGCGTCACGACGTCGTCTTCGGCTGCGGCCCCGCGGGCACGGGCAAGACCTTCCTGGCGGTGGCGATGGCGGTCGAGGCGCTCGAGCGTGCCGAGATCAAGCGCATCATCCTGACGCGCCCCGCGGTCGAGGCCGGTGAGCGCCTGGGTTTCTTGCCGGGCGATCTGGTCGCCAAGGTCAACCCCTACCTCCGCCCGCTCCTCGACGCGCTCGGCGATCTGCTCGATCCCGAAGGCGTCGAGCGCCTGATCGAGCGCGGTCGCATCGAGATCGCGCCGCTGGCCTTCATGCGGGGACGCACGCTCTCCAACGCCTTCGTCATCCTCGACGAGGCGCAGAACTGCACGGTCGAGCAGATGGCGATGTTGCTGACGCGCATCGGCCACGACAGCAAGGTCGTCGTCACCGGCGACCCCTCGCAGACGGACCTACCGCGCACGCAGCGCTCCGGGCTCGACCACGCGCTCGCCATCCTCGAGGGCATCGAGGGCATCGACATCGTGCGTTTCGGCCCTGAAGACGTCGTCCGCCACCCGCTGGTCGCGCGGATCGCGGCGGCCTACGAGGCGGCGGCACAGCGGGAGCGCGCGTGAGCGACAACGGCCGTTCCGCGCGGATGCAGCGACTCGGGGTCATCGGACTCGCAGTCCTGGCCACCGCCGCGTTGGTCGCGATCGTGGGGCCGACCCGCAGCCAGCCCGAGCCTCCGCCGCTCGGTCCGGCGCAGCGCGACCTGGTCGCCTTGCGCGCGTTCGACGACGCCGAGCCGGTGCCGGATCTGCGGGCCCGGCAGCAGCGCGCCGCCGACGCCGTGCCCGTGCACTACGCCTTCGACGCCGAGGCCGCCAATCGCCGCGTCGACGGCATCCGCGACGCCTTCCGGCTGGTCCGCCCGCGCGAGCGCCTCTACCTCGCCGAGCGCGAGCGCGCGGAACGGGAATCCGAGGCCGCCGGCCGCGCTGCCGCCGAGGCCGCGCAGCAGAACGCGCAGCCGCTGCGTCCGGCCGGCAAGCGGCGCGTCAAGGCCCCCGCGCCCGAGCCGACCCCCGCACCGGCGCCGGTGGCAACGGTCGACTTGGCAGAGCTCGAAGCGCGGCACGAAGAGGAGATGTCGCGTCTGCGGCCGGAATTCGAGTCGCGCCTGCTCGGTGAACGCGGCGAGCTCGACGCCCGGGTCTTCCAGGTCTTGCGTCGCGAGGGCTTCGCCGAGGATGTCGAGCTGCTGCTCTCGGACGCCGTGCAGGTGCTGCTCGGCCAGCGCATCGTCCGCCTCGAGGAGCGTCTGCAGGACGATCTCGGCCGCGGCTTGCTCGATCAGCAGAGCGGCAAGCGCTACGGCCGGGGCGACGCGGAGGGGCTCGCGGTCGACGTCGACGCCGCCAAACGCCTGGCCGACGCCTACGTCGACGAGTTCATCCGCCGCAAGCGCCCTTCGCGCTTCGACTCGGCCGAGGTCGCCGAGGCTGCTCGCGTGCTGGTCCGCGCGATGGTGGCGCCGACCTTCGTCCGGGATCTCGAGGCGACGCAGCGGGCCGAGAACGCGGCGCGCGAGGGCGTCCCGAAGACGCGCGTGGTGCACATCGCGCGCGGACAGAGCCTGGTCAAGCGCGGCGACATGGTCACGCCGGCCGTGCAGCGTCGCGTGCGGCTGATGCTCTCGGGGGTGGACCACGGCGGCGGTGCGCGTGCGCTCGGCGCCACGGCGCTGTTGGTGGCGATGCTGGTCGGGCTCTTCACCGCCTATGCCACACGCTATCTCGAGGCGTTGCGCCGACGCCCGAAGGACGCGGTGCTGCTCGGGGCGATCTTGCTCGTGCACGCGGCCACCCTGCGCCTGCTGCTCGAGCTCGGAGAGCTGATCGTCGACCCGGCGGGCTCGGTGACGGTGACGATGTGGGCCGTCTTGCTGCCGCATGCGCTCGGGCCGACCTTGGCGACGCTCTTCCTGCGGCCGCCCGTGGCGCTGCCTTTCGCCTTGCTCTGCTCGGGCGTAGCGGGTGTCGCCGCGCAGAGCGCGCCTCTGTTGCGCGCCGAGCCGAGCCTACCCGGCCTGGTGACCTTGGTCGCCGTGCTACTCGGCTTGGTCGGCGTCTACGCCACGCGCCGCTTCCGCACCCGCGCCGATCTCGCCATCGGCGGCCTGCAGGTCACGCTCGCTGGCCTCGGCGCCGGCGTGGCGGTGGCGCTGTGGACGGCGCCGCCCGGCTCGGACCTGCTCGACGCCCAGACCGGCCTGGTGCTCGCGATGGGCGCGGCCTCGGGCGCGCTCGGCTACCTGCTCGTCGCCGCGCTGACGCCGCTCTTCGAAAGTGCCTTCAACCGCCTCACCGACATCAAGCTGCTCGAGCTGACGAGCATGAACCATCCTGCGCTGCGCCTGCTCGCGACCGAGACGCCCGGCACGTTCACGCACAGCGTGATGGTCGGCAACCTCGCCGAGGCTGCCTGCGACGCCATCGGCGCCAACGGCCTGCTCGCGCGCGTCGGCGCCTATTACCACGACGTCGGCAAGTCGACCGCGCCGCTCTACTTCGCCGAGAACCAGAGCGGCGACAATCCGCACGACCGGCTGAAACCTCACCTCTCGGCGCTGATCATCAAGGGCCACGTCAAGGACGGCATCCGGTTGCTGCGGGAATTCGGCCTGCCCGAGGAGATCGTCGACTTCGTGCCGCAGCACCACGGCACCAGCCTCATCGAGCATTTCTACAATCGCGCCCGGCGCGAGGCGACCGAGGGCGAGGAGGTCGTCGAGGGCGACTTCCGCTACCCCGGACCCAAGCCACAGACCAAAGAGACGGCGCTGCTGATGATCGCCGACACCCTCGAAGCGGCCGCCAAGGCGATGCCCGAGCCGACGCCCGAGCGCGTCCGAGCACTCGTCAGTCGGCTGATCGCGCGCAAGCTCGAGGACAATCAGCTCGACGAGTGCGACATGACGCTGCGTGAGCTCGCCGCCGTCGAGAAGGCGTTCACCCGCGTGCTGGTCGGCATGCACCACACCCGACCTGTCTACCTTCCTGCGCCCAAGGAGCAGCAGCGTCGCAGCTTGCTCGACGCCGCGCGCGCGATGCGTCAGCGCGGCGTCGTCGAGACCGTGCGCACGCCGGCGTTGACCGACACCGACGTCGACGGCGACGCCCCGGTCGATCCGGCTTTTGCGGCCACCACGACCGAGAGCGCCGTCAGCACCGGTGACGAGAGCGAGCCGGAATCGCCGACCGCGGTGCTCGCGGCACGTCGCAGCGCACGACCCTAGCCGACCCCGACCAGCCTCGACCCGCGGAGCCGCGATGCCTGTCCACATCGACACCGACCACCCTCGTCTGCGCGTGCCCGTGCGCCGCCTCGGCACCCACCTCCGGTACGCGCTCACCACCCTGGGGCGGCCCAAGGCGGTGGTCGAGGTCGCGCTCGTCGACGACGCCGCCATCGCCGAGCTCAACGCCGAGTGGCGCGGGGTGGAGGGCGTGACCGACGTGCTCAGCTTCGCGCTCGAGGAGGGCGAGCCGATGCCCGGCGCGGAGGAGCTGCTCGGTGACATCGTCATCTCGCTGGACACGGCGCAGCGGCAGGCCGACGCGATGACCGCCTTTCTCGTCGAACGCGGCGAAACCGGCGCATACGGGCTCTTCGAGGAGGTCGCCTTCCTCGCCACGCACGGCCTGCTGCACCTGCTCGGTCACGACCATCAGGAAAGCGCCGAGGCCGAAGCGATGGAGGCGCTCGAACGTGAGCTGATCGCCGCCATCACGACCGCGCCCGTGCACGCGCTCGACCGCACCGACCACGCGCTCTAGCGGCGCCGGGCTGTCGCGCTACTTCGGCGTGGAGCAGGCTGCGACCTGCTTGCCGCAGTTCTTGGTCAGGCAGGTCTGGCAGGGCACACCACCGCTCGCGCATTGGCTGGTGCAGTTCTTGGCGTAGCAGGCCACTGCGTCGATGAAGGGGGCCGCCGCGTTGCTGGTGCCGCCGTGCAACGACTCGACCAGACAGGTGGCGCCGGCGCTGGTGCCCTTGGTCTTCAGGCACGCCTCGAAGACATCGAAGAGCTCCTTGCAGTTCTGCTGACCCGACGGCGCGGCGCAGCTGATCAGCGGGGTCTTGCAGGCGAGGTGGTCGGTGCCGTTGTCGTCCGCGCAGACGACGTAGCTGAGGAACGTGGACTGCGCCGCGACCGAGAGCTTGGGGAGGCAGTCGGCAAAGCAGTTGTTGGTCGCCCCGCCGCCGACCTCGCAGGCGCCGACGCAGCCGAAGGCCTCGTGACAGGCGCCCGCGCCGGACGTACCCGAGGCGTAGCAGGTGGCCAGCTCGGCGATGCACGCGTCGCGCGGGTCCTTGCCGCTCTTCACGGCAGTCGACTGGCAGGTGGCGTACGCGCCGGCGTAGTCGAAGTCGTCGTTGGTCAGGCCGGCCACGCAGGCGGCGGCGCAGGCGGCCGTCCCACCGACTGCCGGTGCCGGGCAACCGTCGAAGCACGCCTGCAGATCGAAGCACTGCCCGCCGCCCCCACTGGCGGTCCCGACGCAGGCAAACGCGTCGGCGGCGCAGCGATAGGTCACGCAGCTGCGCTCGCAGCTATCCCGTGCGGCGCCTTGCAGCGATGCGCAGTTGTTGCCCATGCAGGTCTGCGCGCATTGGCTCAGCGCCGTCGCCGTCTCGCTGACGCCGTCCACCGTGCCCGGCAGGCACGCTTGCTCGCAGCTGGTGTCGCTGGCGCACGCGAGGACGCAATCGACCTGCGCCGGACAACTCGAGCCGTATTGTGCCTTCTCGATGCGGTCCGCCAGCGTCGCGTCGTCGAGCGTGTCGGGCAGGCAACCGCCGATCGACGGCACCAGCGCGAGCAGGAGCAGCATCCGGCGCATCAGAACCTCCCGCCGAGCAGCAAGCCCGTAGTCGGACCCGTGCCCGAGGGCAGCAGCCCCGGCGCGCCCCAGAACGCGGTCTTGGCTGGCTCGGCTGCCGGGTCGTCGGCGAACCACAGGTGCCACGCGCCCCAGCCGGCCAAGCCCGCCCCGATCACACCGAACAAGACGGCACCGTTGCGGGTCGTCTCGGCGGCCGTGATCGCGGACCGGTACTTGCTCTCCGCGTCGGCCTGCCCGAAGTCCATTGCGTTGGCGTCCTCGACCTGCTTCACGGCATTGCTCCACGAGGCGAGGCTGGTCAGTGCCAACAGGCCGCCTCCGCCGACCAGCGCCCAGCCGACCCAACGGCTGCGGCTCTCGGCCGGCGCGGTCGTGGTCGCGGCTGGGGTAGCTCCGGTCGCCGCGTTCTTGGCGTCGGCGGCCGCCTTCGCTTCGGCGGCGGCCTTGGCGTCGGCAGCTGCTTTGGCCTCCGCGGCCGCCTTGGCCTCGGCGGCGGCCTTGTCGGCCGCGGCGATGGCGACGTCGAGGCGATCGATCCGGGCGCGGGCGTCGGCGCGCCCGGCGGCCGTCACGTCGGGCAGCTCGAGGTACTGCTCGAACGCTGCCTTGGCCTCGCGGAGTCGACCGGCTTCTTCCCACGCCCGGGCGGCATTGAAGACCAGCGCCGGGCGCTTGGAGATGGCGAAGGCTTCGAGGAAGAGCTTCGCCGCGTCGGCGAATTTTCCGGCCTTGAAGGCGAACTTGGCCTCGAGCGCCTTGGCCTCGGCCCGCTCGAGCTGCTCCTTGCTCGCGTCGGCCAGCACCGGGCGGGTCGGCAGCACGGAGGCCAGCAGGCCGCCGCACAGCAGCCACGCCAGCAGGAGCCGGGAAGGCGGACGGCGATCGTGGTGTTGGAAGGGGCCGGAGCGCGAAGTGAGCCGCATCATGCCGCGATCTTCCGCCCCGAGCCGGACGTCGTCAAGGCGTCGCCTGCGTCGCACCGGCATTGTTGACAGGCCTGGAGGGCATCGCGATCCTTCCGGACCGAACGCCCACAAGGCGCCCTTTGGAGGAACGATGTTCAGCACCACCCGCCTCGCCACTCTGGCCTCGCTCGCCCTCACAATCGCGCTGACCGGCTGCGACAAGCCCGCTCCGACCCCTGCTGCCGGCGCCGCCGCGCCGCAGACGCCGCAGGCCGCAGCGCCGATTGGGCTCGCCGGTGGTGAGGCCAACCAGGAGGCCGCGGCACCTGCCGGCGGCAAGCAGTACAGCGTCGTGGTCAAGCCGCTGACGCTCAAGAACGGCGAGAAGAAGGTCGCCACGATCCGCATCGAGCCGGCCAAGGGCCTGAAGTTCAACGCGGACTTCCCGACCAAGTTCGTCGCGACCGCCGCCGCCAACGCCAAGAGCGAGAAGGACAAGCTCTCGGTCAAGGAAGGCGACGTGAAGATCGAGGACAAGGTCGGTGTGCTCTCGGTGCCCGTGCTCGCCACCGCGGTCGGCAAGGGCTCGATCTCGCTGCAGGGCCGCTTCTCGGTCTGCAGCGACGAGCAGTGCTACGTGATGCAGGAGACCATCGCCCTCGCGGTCGAGGTCCAGTAGCCGCGCCGGCGCGCCCCGCGACCTCAGCGATGGGGCGCGAGCGGGTGCGCCAACGCCGACAGCGAGGGCGTCGTACGCAGCGTGCGGTCGACGACGCGCCACAGCGGCTCACGTTCGCCGCGGGCGATGGCGTCGATGGCGTCGATGGCGTCGCGCGCCGCGACATCCGGCCCCCATTCGCCTTCGAGGCGCTGCAGACCACAACGCGCCAGATCGACCAACGCGACGGCGAGCGGTCCCACGGCGAGGTCGCCGATGCGGCCGTCGAGGCCTTCGCGCGAGGCTGCGTCGCGGAGCGCCGCACGGTCGATGCGGCGGTCGCCGTCGCGGAGTAGGCCCAGGGCGGCGCGGCGCGACACGGGATCGTAGAGCAGACCCTTGCACAGCGCCGGGAGCGCCGGCAGCAGGTCGGGCGGCACGCAATCGGCCGCGCGCACCTCGATGTAGCGCTTGAGCCGCACGTCCGGGAAGACGGTCGACATGTGCAGTTCGAAGTCGCCGAGCGTCGCGGGCCGGCCGCGGTCGCCCTCGCGCAGGAAGTCTCGGAAGGTCTTGCCGGGACGGTCGGCGGGCAGGTAGGCGGATACGCCGTCTTCGCCCACGTGCTTGACGAAGTAGAGCGGGACGTCGAAGGCCCATTGCACGTAGTCGTCGACGGTGGCGGCGGGATCGAAGACCCAATCGCCGGGCTTGCAGCGCGCGTCGTCGACGTCCGTCCAGATCCACGCCCGCGTCGACGCCATCCCGGTCGGGGCGCCGTGCCGCCAGGGTGAGTTGGCGAAGAGCGCGATCAGCATCGGCGTCGCGAGGTAGGCGAGTCGGAACATCTCCATCGCCTCTTCGGGCGTCTCGAAGTCGAGGTTGGCCTGCACGGTGCAGGTCAGGTGCATCATGTCGAGGCCGAGCGCGCCGACGCGCGGCATCCACGCGCGCATGTGCTGGTAGCGCTTCTTGGGCATGTAGGGGACGGTCTGCGGCGTGTCGATCGGATTCATCCCCGCGAAGACGTAGCGCAGCCCCAATTCGCGGGCGATGTCGTCGAGCTCGGCGAGGTGGTGGTCGCGCTCGGCGACCATCGCGTCGACCAGGGCCAGCGGCGCGCCCGAGAGCTCGAATTGGCCCGCGGGCTCGAGGCTGATGCTCGCACCGGAGCGCTCGAGCGCGATCGGGCGGTCGCCTTCGAGCACCGGACGCCACGCGTATTGCTGCATCAGCCGTTCGAAGAGCGCGTGGATCCCGGCCGGGCCTTCGTAGCCGATGGGGCGACCGCTGGCGTCGATGACCAGGCGCTCGTATTCGGTGCCGATGCGGAAGGCCGAACGCGGCCGACAACCCGACAGCACCCACGCGACGCATTGCTGCTCGGACTCGAGGACCAGGTCGTCGGCCATCGCACCCCCCAACGGCTACCCGCAGTGCCGCGGCTCAATCGTAGTAGAACTGCTCGTAGCGACCGAAGGTGATCGCGCCGAACAGCTGGACCAGCATGGCGATCACGATCAGGGCCTTGGTGCCGCGGCCGAGGTGGCCGACCCGCAGCGCGAAGATGCCCAGCAGCGCGGGCATGAAGTCGAGCGCGAAGCGGTAGCCGAACTGCTGCCAGCCGTCGTTCTGGTAGAAGAGCGCCGGCGTCGCGATGCACAGCGCGGTGATGACGAGGTGGCGGCGCAACGCGCGGCGGCGGTCGGCGAGCGGGTCGGCGGCCTCGTCCGGGGCGGCGGGGTGCCGCGGCGGCGCGCCGAAGAGCGCGAAGAGCGCCGGCGTACTCGCGAGCAGACCCAGGCCGTGGCGGGAGATCTGCACGAAGGGCGCGTGCGCGACCAGCTTGGGTAGGTTGGTCACCGCCGCCGAGAGGTTGTGGTTCAGGAAGTGGAAGTTGAACAGACCGTGCTCGCGGGTCGGCGCGCGGGTGCCCTCGAGTAGGTAGAAGTGTCCGAACTCGGTCGGGTTCTCCCAGCGGATCCAGTTGAACCACGCCAAGCCCAGGCCAACCGCCGCCATCGGCAGCGCGTACAGGGCGATGGCGCGCGCCGCCTCTGGAGCGCCGTCCGCGCCGCGGCCGCCGAGCCAGCGCCCGTTGGGGAACAGCGCCTCGAGCGGCAGGAAGACCGCGCCGAAGAGCAGCGGCGTGCGGGTCGCCACGCCCAGACCCAAGAGCAGACCGGCGAGGAAGGGGCGACGCGCCCGCTCCGCACACATCAGCGCGGCCAGATGCAGCGTCACGCCGAAGGTCAGCGCGGTGAACCAGACCGCGCCGCGGATGGCGCAGTACCAGGCGACGGTGCCGAACGCGAACATCGCGACGAGCCAGAGTCGGTCGCGTCGCTCGTGGAAGATCATCCGCTCGCTGGCGAGGCGCTCGAGCCAGAGGAAGAAGAGCAGCGCCGAGAGCGCGCCAAAGAGCAGCGTCAGCACCACGTCGTGGGTGTCGTAGCCGAAGACCGCGACGAAGGGCAGCATCACCATCGCCGGGAAGGGTGGGAACGAGACCTGGTAGACCACGCTGTCGCAACGCGCCGCCGGTCGCGTCGGATCGCAGCCGGTCGCGACGTCGCGCAGCGGGTCGATGACCATGATCTTGCCGTCGAGCGTGTAGAAATCGTGCTTGCGCGAGCCGTTGGTGTCCTTCCACGGGAAGACGCCGCGGACCTCCTCGCCGCCGTTGAGCTTGAGCACGCGATAGCTGGCCCAATCGTTCCAGCCCTCGCGCCCACCGCGTGTGGCGCGGTCGATGGCGGCTTGGTAGCCGGCCGGGTCGCCCTGCTGCGGTTTGGCGCCGCCGCGTCGGCGCGGGGTGTCGGTGTCGACGCGGCCGTGCAGGAAGGAGTTCGCCATGTCCACGAAGTGGAAGTGCGGCGACGGCGAGCGCAGGTAGCCCGAGGAGGTGAGGGCGTAGACGACGGTGACGACGGCGAACACACCGAGCCCGATGCGCCAGCGGGGGGCGTGGGCGGGGGCGTCGGTCGTCGGTCCGTGCTGCATCCTCGGCGGCTCCTGCGCAGAAGGCCGCAAACCCTAGCGGCGGCGTGATCGAGGGTCAACGCCGCCCCCGTTCGCGTTGCCGCTGGGGCCGGCCCGATGCTACGGTGCGCATCGCCGGCCGCTGCGCCGGTTCCCCTCGGAGGTACGATGTCCGACGCCCAACGCTCCCGCGGTCCGTGGATCGCCGCGCTCGTGGTCCTGCTGGTCGCCGCGACCGGTGCCTGGTTGGTCCGACGCGACGCCACGCCGGCCCCTGCGCCGGCCACGCCGCCTGCCGCCGCGCCGTCGACGCCCGCCGCCGCCGCGCCCAAGCTACTGCAGCCTGGGCTGGTCGCGGCGCGGCGGGTGCAGACCGAGCTCCTCGGCGAGGCCGAGCGCCTGACGCTCTCCGAGGGCTTGGTGCCGCCGCCGGCGCACTCGGCCGGCGCTGCCGCCGTCGCCGCCGAGCTGCGCAACGAGGCCGAATCTGCGGCCCCCGAGGCGGCGCAAGCCGAACAGATCGCGATCTTGTTCAGCGGAGGCGAGATCGGCGAGACCGATCCCTGCGGGTGAGCGCACAACCCGCTGGGCGGTCTGGCTCGGCGACACACATGGATGAAGGCACGCAAGAAGCGGTTCGCGGCCCACGTGGCGGTGAGCACCGGCGGCGTGCTCAGCGTCAACCCGGCGCTGGCACCGGAGAGCGCCGAGCAACTCGCGGCGAGGGCGGATCTCTTCTTCCGCGCCTTCCGCGAGATGGGCTACGTCGCGATGAACGTCGGCAGCCACGACTTGGTCGCCGGCGTGTCCACGCTGCGCCAGGCCGCACGGCGCCATCGGCTGCCCCTCCTCTCTTCGAGCATCGTCGAGCGCGAGAGCGGCAAGTTGGTCTTCGCGCCGGCCAAGGTGGTGCGGGTCGGCAAGCTCCGCATCGGCTTCGTCGGCGTGCTCGGCACCCAGCCGATCGGCTACGACAAGGCCTTGCGCGACCAGCAACTCGACGTCCGACCGCTCGACGTCGCCGTGCGCGAGGGGGTCGCCGCCGCCAAGGCCGAGGGCGCGCAGGTCATCGTCCTGCTCAGCCAGCTCAAGCGCCTCGAGGTCGATCGCGCCGTGGCCGCCGCGCCCGAGGTCGACGTGGTCATCGGAACCGACGGCTTCGGCATGAGCACCGAGCTCGAGCTGGCCGACCCCGCGCTCTTCGTCGACACCTTCTCCAAGGGCAAGTTCGTCGGCGAGCTGCGGCTGAGCCCGGGCTCCGACCCGACGCGCTGGCAGGCGGCCGACCGCAGCGCAGCGATTCGCGCCGAGATTGGCGGGCTGCAGAGCCGCATCGAGAGCGCGCGGAACATGCTCGCCGAGCACCAGAAGCGCCCGCTACCGGAGGCCACTCGCGGCTACCTCGAGACCGACCTGGCCCGCTTGAAGGCGCGCGTCGCGCGTTTGCAGCAGGAACTCGAAGGCGGCGGTGTGAAGGCCGATGGCGCGGGGCGGATGGCGTTCACCGCGCATCCGATCGACAAGACCATCGAGGACGACCGCAAGATCGCCGGCTGGGTCGCGCGCTACAAGGCGAAATACCCGTCCGAGCCCGGCCATTGACGACGACCAGGGGAGACGCGAGATGAACGCGAGCGCGGAGGCGACGGGCACGGTCGCGGCGGCGGAGCTGGCGGCCTGGCTCGAACGGGCCGGCCGAGGGCCGCGAGGGCGTGCCGCTCCGGCTGCGACCGGCGGGCCGCCGCTGGCCGACCTCTTCGGCGACGACGGTCTCGAGGACGACCTCTTCGGGGGGCCGGACGACTTCCTCGACGCCAGCGCGCCCGCCCGGGTCGACGAGGATCCGTTCGCCGCCATCGAGCCCCTCGGCGCACTCCTCGAGGACGCCGAGCCGCAATCGGCGGCGCTCGGCCCCGACGCGCTCGCCACCCTCGAAGGCGACGGGCGCTTGGACCATGCCGACGCCACCGTGGCAGCGCAGGTCTTGGCGTGGATGGCAGCGAGCCCGCCGAGCCCGCTGCGTGATGGCGGCGCGCTCGGTCGCCTCTTGGTCGCGGCGCTGCGCGGTGAGAGCGTGCCGTTGGCAGTGCAGGCGGCGCGCGAGGCCCACCGTCGCGGCGCGCAGACGCTCCAGGTCGAGGTCGCGCGCCTTCTCGACCGCCACGCCGAGCTCGGCCACGCCGATATCGAGGCCGTCCTCGACGCGACCGAGGCGCTCGCGGACGGGCGCGTCGTGCGCGCGATGGAGGCGACGTTGGCCGCCCACGGCGGCGCGCTCGGCCGGCATCAGGCGTG
>JBEARB010000316.1:0-5449 GCA_041163625.1 Pseudomonadota bacterium
ACAAGCTCGGCGCACTCGGCCTCGATCGCCTCGGTGTCGGCGACGCCGATCGCCGGCGCCTGCACGCCCGGCTGCTGAAGACGCCGCTCGACGCGCGGGTCTACGTCGAGGAGGCGCTCGCCCGGATCCGACGTAGCCGTGCGCCCGACCGCGAGCCGGCGCAGCGCGCCGAGGATTCCGCGGCCGCCACGCGCCTGCTCGACGCCGCGCTCGCCGTGCTGCCCGAGAGCGCGATGGTCCATTTCTATCGCGGCGTGCGCGACGTGGTGCAGGGCCGCGCCGCCGCCGGCGTGGCCGCGATGGAGGCGGCTTGGCGCGAGGGCTATCGGGATCGCGCCGCGGCGCTGCACTTGGCCGAGGCCTACGCAGCGATCGGGCGGACGCGCGACGCGGCGCAGCGCTGGCAGGGCGCCTGGGCCGCGGATCCGGACGACTCGGCCACGGCGCGCCGCGCGGTGGAGGCCTGGGTCGCGCTCGGCGAGATCGAGACGGCCGCGAAGCTGACGCAGGCCCTGCGCGAGCGCCACGGCGCGGACGTCGAGGTCCGCGTCGCCGAAGCCCTGGTCGCCCTCGGCGCGGGCAAGCCCGCCGACTACGCCAAGGCCCGCCTCGCCCTGGACGCGGCCGTCGGCGCGGACGTTCCCGCGGAGGTGGGCCATGGACGGCGCGTGGCGGCCGCGGCGATGGCGCGCGGTCGCGAAGCGCTCGCGACCGCCCTGCAGCCCGGCGAGGTCGTGCTCGAGACCGTCTTCGGCCATGTCGTCCGCGCCGACAGCGAGGGGCGCCTGCTCGGCGAGACGGTGCAGTGCGTCGTGCTCGTGGTGAGCGATCGGCGGATCGTGTTGTTGCGCTGGGACGCCCGGCGCGACCGCCGCGCCGAAGCCGAGCAGGGCGTGGACATCGTGCGGCGGACCATCCGGCTCGGTGGCCGTGTCGGCCGGGAGCTCGCGCGGCTGCAGCTCGATGGCCTGCGGGATCTGGTCACCGTGCTCGAGTGGCTGCCCGAGGGCGCGCGCAAGGAGCGTCCCTCCTTGGTCGAGGAGGGGGCCGAGTTGGCGGTCGCGACGCTGGCGCTGATCGACGCCGTCGGTCAGGACGTCGCGTTGCACGGGGCGCTGGCGCAGGCGCGTGCCCGCCCGCTCAACGCCGCCGCCCTGCGCGCGTGGTCGCTCGTCGCGTTGGCCGATGCGCCCGGTCTGTGGCTGCTGCGTGCCCAGCGCAAGGACGGCCAGAGCCCGTTCGACACCGACGGCGACCGGCTGATCCTGCACCACGACCGACCGGAGCTGCTGACGGCCCTGCTGCGGATGCACCTCGGTGCGCCGGCGGTCGCGCCGTGACCACCCCCGCCGCCCTGCGCGCGCGCAGGACCCGCATCGGCGAAGCGAGTTGCGGCCGCCCGCCTTGCCACCCCCCGGGTCGCACCCTATCGTGCCAAGTCCAGCCGTCGCGTCGGAAGCGGCGGACCAACATGGAGAGCGACGATGCCTTCGTTCAGTGATCACCTGGAGAACCTGCGCAGCGAGATCGAAGAGATCTCGGTCTCGGAGGTGCACGCCCGCGTCGACAAGGGCGCCGAACTCGTGCTGGTCGACGTGCGCGAGCGTGACGAGTGGGAGAACGGCTTCATCCCGGGCGCCAACCTGCTCGGCCGCGGCCACCTCGAGTCCCGCATCGGCAATATCGCGCCGAACGGTGACGAGGAGATCGTCCTCTACTGTGCCAGCGGCAATCGTTCGCTCTTCGCCGCCTACAGCCTCGAGATGATGGGCTACGCCAACGTGAAGTCGATGTCCGGCGGCTTCTCCGGTTGGGCCCGTGAGGGCTTCCCGGTGGCGACCCGCAAATCGCTGACGCAATCGCAGATCGCCCGCTACTCGCGCCACCTGCTGATGCCCGAGGTCGGCGAAGAGGGCCAGCTCAAGCTGCTCGACGCCAAGGTGCTGCTGATCGGTGCCGGCGGCCTCGGTAGCCCGACGGCGATGTACCTCGCCGCCGCGGGCGTCGGCACCATCGGCATCGTCGACGGCGACTCGGTCGACATGTCGAACCTGCAGCGCCAGCTGCTGCACACCGAAGATCGCGTCGGCACGCCGAAGGTCGACAGCGCGGAGAAGGCCATCCACGGCATCAACTCCGAGATCAACGTGGTGAAGTACCCGTTCCGCATCGACTCGAGCAATACGCTCGATCTGTTCGCGAGTTACGACATCATCATCGACGGCTGCGACAACTTCCCGACTCGCTACCTCGTCAACGACGCCTGCTTCATGCTCAACAAGCCGAACGTGCACGGCTCGATCTTCCGCTTCGAGGGCCAAGTCACGGTGTTCAAGCCCAACGAGGGCCCGTGCTACCGCTGCCTGTACCCGGAGCCGCCGCCCCCCGGCATGGCGCCTTCGTGCGCCGAGGCGGGCGTGCTCGGCGTGCTGCCCGGCATCATCGGCGTCGCGCAGGCGATCGAGGCGATCAAGCTGATCCTCGGCATCGGCGATCCGCTCGTCGGCAAGCTGCTGACCTTCGACGCGCTCTCGATGACGTTCCGCACGCTGAACATCCGTCGTGATCACGACTGCCCGCTGTGCGGAACCCACCCGACGGTCCACGAGCTCATCGACTACGAGCAGTTCTGCGCGGTGCCCGCGCTCGGCTGATCTTCCGGCCGCGCCCGCTCCGCGTTGCATCCTCGTGACGCGTTGCGGCAACGTATCCCCGGGGCGTCGCAGCGAGCGCCGCATCGGGGGGACGGCATGGAGGACGAGCGGCTGGCGTATTTCTTCGGAGGCGGCAAGGCCGACGGCGACGGCGGCATGCGCGTCCTGCTCGGCGGCAAGGGCGCCGGCCTAGCGGAGATGACCCGCGCCGGGCTGCCCGTGCCGCCCGGCTTCACGCTGACCACCCGGACCTGCCTGGACTATTTCGCCGCCGGACGGTCCTGCCCCGAGGCCGTCGATGCGGCGATGCGGACCGCGCTCGAGCAGCTCGAGACCGTGCACGGACGCCGACTCGGTGACACCGACCGGCCGCTGCTGCTCTCGGTACGTTCGGGTTCGGCGGTCTCCATGCCGGGCATGATGGACACCGTCCTCAACCTCGGCCTGAACCACCAGACGGTGCGCGCCCTCGAGGCCGAGACCGGCAACGCTTGGTACGCGTGGGATTGCTTCCGGCGCTTCGTGCAGATGTTCGGCGAGGTCGTGCTCGGCGCCGAGGCCGACGCGTTCGAGCACGCGATCACCGCTCGGAAGGCCGCGCGCGGCGTGCAGCTCGACACCGATCTGACGGTCGAGGATCTGCAAGCGCTGACCGGGGAGTTCGAGCGCATCGCCGCAGCGGCGTCGGGCGCTCCGTTCCCGAGCGATCCGCTCGAACAGCTCCGCCTCGCCCGCGACGCCGTCTATCGCTCGTGGTTCAACGACCGAGCCCGCAGCTACCGCCGGATCCACCAGATCGACGAGAAGCTCGGCACCGCGGTGACGGTGCAGGCGATGGTCTTCGGCAACCGCGGCTGGCGCTCGGGCAGCGGCGTCGGATTCACCCGCGACCCCTCGACTGGCGAGAAGACGCTCTACGGCGAGTACCTGCTCAACGCGCAGGGCGAAGACGTCGTCGCCGGCGTGCGCACGCCCGAACCCCTCGCGACGCTCGCCGACACGATGCCCGAGGTGCACGCCGAGCTCGCGCGCATCGCCGCCCGGCTCGAGGCCCACTACCACGACGTGCAGGACTTCGAGTTCACCATCGAAGAGGGCCAGCTCTTCATGCTGCAGACCCGCGCGGGCAAGCGAGCAGGGCGCGCAGCCCTGAAGATCGCGCTCGATTTGCTCGACGAGGGCGTGGTCGACGAAGCCGGCGCGGTGATGCTCGTCGCGCCCGTGCACGTCGAGCAGTTGCTGCACAAGGTCTTCGCGGCCGGACAGGAGCGCGTCGTGCTCGGCCGCGGGCTACCCGCCAGCCCCGGCGCCGCAACCGGTCGGGTCGCCTTCACCGCCGAAGACGCCGTGGCGATGGCGCGCGCCGGCGACCCGGTCGTGCTCGTCCGCGTCGAGACCAGCCCCGAAGACATCGAGGGCATGCATGCTGCCACCGGCATCCTCACCGCCCGCGGCGGCATGACCAGCCACGCCGCCGTGGTCGCAAAGGGGTGGGGGGTCTGCTGCGTCGCCGGCTGCGCCGAGGCGGTGATCGACGTGCTCGAGGGCAGCCTCCGCATCGGCGGCCGCACAATGCACGCCGGCGATTGGATCAGCCTCGACGGCTCGGCCGGCGAGGTCCTGGACGGGCAGCTCGCGTTGGTGCTGCCGGATCTGGACGATCCCGCGATTGGCCGCTTTCTGGAGCTGTGTGACCGCTTCCGTCGCCTCGGCGTGCGTGCCAACGCCGATACGCCCGAAGACGCGCGCCGCGCGGCGGCGTTCGGCGCGGCCGGCATCGGACTGTGCCGCACCGAGCACATGTTCTTCGCGCCCGATCGCCTGCCGGTGGTCCAGCGCATGATCATGAGCGAGGTCGACGCCGACCGCGACGAAGCGCTCGCGGAGCTGCTGCCCTTCCAGCGCGAGGATTTCGCCGCCTTGTTCGAGGCCATGGCCGGTGAGCCGGTGACCATCCGTCTGCTCGACCCGCCCTTGCACGAGTTCCTGCCGCGCCTCGCGGAGCTGATCGAAGAGGTCGCTTCGCTCGAGCGCGCGCTCGCGGCGCAGGACTCGATGGTCCGCTTCCTCGAGCTCTCCGAGGCCGATCCGGCGACCATCGTCGGCGTGCTCGAGGCGATCGAGCGCGGTCAGGGGACGCTCGAGCATCGCCAGGCGCTGCTGCAGCGTGCGCGTGCCCTGACCGAGATGAACCCGATGCTCGGCCACCGCGGCTGCCGGCTCGGCATCACCGTGCCCGGAATTACGCGGATGCAGGCGCGCGCCATCTTCGAGGCCGCGATCGCGGTCGCGACCAGCGGTCAACCGGTGCGACCGGAGATCATGATCCCGCTCGTCGGCTCGGTCGAAGAGCTGGCGGACCAGCGCGCCATCGTCGACGCCGTCGCGGCCGAGGTCTTCGCCGAGCGCGGGGCTCGCGTGGACTACCTCGTCGGCACCATGATCGAGCTGCCGCGCGCCTGCGTGGTCGCCGACGAGATCGCCGGGCAGGCTGATTTCTTCAGCTTCGGCACCAACGACCTGACCCAGACCACCTTCGGCTATTCTCGCGACGACGCTGGCGTCTTCGTCCAAGCCTACGTCGACCGTGGGATCCTCTCGGGCGACCCCTTCGCCCACCTGGACCAGAAAGGCGTCGGGCGCTTGGTCGCGTTCGCCGTACGCACCGGTCGCGAGCGCAAGCCGGATCTGAAGATCGGCGTCTGTGGCGAGCACGGCGGTGATCCGAGCAGCGTCGCGTTCTTCCACCGCTCCGGGCTGGACTACGTGAGTTGCTCGCCCTGGCGCGTTCCGGT
>JBEARB010000317.1:0-5507 GCA_041163625.1 Pseudomonadota bacterium
CCGGTTCGCTGACCAAGATGTCCTCGCCCATCACGAACATGCCGCGGATCGAGCCGTCACGCAGGTCGTGCATCATCTCGTTCAGGTTCTTGCCGGGCGCCTCGGGCACCTCCGCGCCCCAGGCCGCGCCGAACTTCGCCCTGACCGATGGGTCAGCCACGCGCTGGTAGCCGGGTAGAAAGATCGGGCTCGCGCCGGAGTCGTTGGCACCCTGTACGTTGTTCTGTCCGCGCAGGGGGTTGAGCCCAGCCGATTTGATGCCGAGGTGGCCGGTGAGCAGCACGAGGTTGCTCAGGCAGTAGACGTTGTCGGTGCCGTGCGTGTGCTCGGTGATGCCGAGCGTGTAGTAGATGCCGGCGCGGCGGGTGGTGGCGTAGAGGCGCGCGGCGGCGCGGATATCGGCGGCGGGGACACCGCAGACGGCCTCGGCGCGCTCGGGCGTCCACTCGGCGACGGCGTCGCGCACCTGCTCGAAGCCCTCGGTCTGCTGCTCGACGAAGGCGCGGTCCTGCAAGTCCTCCTCGAGGATGACGTGTGCCATCGCCGAGAGCAGCGCGACGTCGGTGCCGGGCCACAGCCGCAGGTGCAGGTCGGCGAAGCCGGCGAGCCAGGTCTTGCGCGGGTCGGCGACGATCAGCTTGGCGCCACGGATCGCGGCGCGCTTCATCTCCATCGCGATGATGGGATGCGCCTCGGTCGTGTTGCTGCCGATGACGAAGACCAGATCAGCGTCTCGGATCTCTCCGATCGAGTTGGTCATCGCGCCCGCACCGAATGTCGTCACCAGACCGGCGACCGTGGGTGCGTGTCACGTAGCGGCGCATTGGTGACAGTTGTTGGTCCCGAACGCAGCGCGGGCCAACTTCTGCACCAGGTAGTTCTCTTCGTTCGTCGCGCGCGAGCTGCTGATGAAGCCGAGCGCATGCGCACCGTGTCGCGCTTTGACGTCCTGCAACGAGCGCACCGCGCGGTCGAGCGCCGTCTCCCAATCGGTCGGCACCAACTCACCTGTGGCGTGGTCACGCACCAGCGGCGTGGTCAGCCGGTCGGGGTGGCCGACGTAGCCGGTCGCAAATCGCCCCTTCACGCAGAGGTTGCCGTCGTTGGTCGTCGTGCCCGGCGGCGGCGACGCCACCCGCACGATCTCGCCCTTCTCACGGTCGACCGTCAGGTCCATCTGGCAGCCGACTCCGCAGTAGCCGCAGGTCGTCCGCACCGTCGGCAACGACGCCAACTCCATCTGCCGCGGCAACGCCTTTTTCTCGACCAACGCGCCGGTCGGGCAGGTGTCGACGCAGCCGCCGCAGAGCTCGCACGAGGTGTCGAGCAACCCGCGCATCTCGGCAGTGACCACCGTCGTCTGCGGGCCGCGATGGCCGATGCCGATCGCGGCGACTGCCTCGACCTCGTCGCAATAACGAGTGCAGCGCGCGCAGAGGATACAACGCTCGGGCTGGAAGCGGATGAAGGCGTTGTCGTCGTCGGGCCGGCCGGCACGCTGGCTCTCGAGCGCAGGCACGCCAGCGGCGACACCGTAGCGACGCATCCAGCGGTCGAGCTCGCTGCCGGGGACGACGGCCTCGGGCTGATCGGCCTGGTACAGCGCCAACAGCGCCTTGCGATGGCGCTGCACGCGCGCACTGTCGGTGCGGACCTCGAGCCCCTCGGCCACCGGATGTCGGCACGCCGGCACCAAGCGTCGGCTGTCGCTGCTCTCGACCAAGCACATCCGACACGCGCCGGTCGGCCGCAGGCGATCGTCGTGGCAGAGCGTCGGCACCACCACGCCGCGACGGCGGGCCACGTCGAGCAAGGTCTCGCCGGGTCGGGCGGCGACCGCCTCGCCGTCGACCGTCACCGTCCACGTCACCGCGTCGGCCGCAACATCGGGCGTGGGTCGGCGGTGGTCGTCGGGCATCTCGGGCTCCAGAGTTGTGCGCGGCCCCACCGCGGCGAGACCGTCGGTTCAGCGTAGAGTCGGGCCGTCCGCGGAGCAAGCACGAGCCGCTGCGCACGCACGCGGGACCACGACGCGCTGCTTCGCAAATGCGTCGGAAACGGCTTGCCAGCCTCGTGGCGGCGCGGCAGGCTCTTTGTGAAGAACCGTGTCGGACTCGGCACAACCCACTCCCTTCGACCCGGAGCCCATCGATGAAGTCCTGGATGCGTACCCCCCTCGTCGCGGCCGTGGCCGGCATTGCGCTCGCCGCGTGCGGCACCACTACCGGCAGCACCGGCACCAACACCGGCGGCGGCGCCGTGACCGACACCTCCGGCGGCGGCGCCGTGACCGACACCTCGGGCGGCGGTAGCGACGGCACCGGCGGTAGCGACGGCACCGGCGGGAGCGACACCACCGCGGCCGACACCCAGGACAACGACACCACGGCGGCGGATACCACCGCGGCCGACACGACGACGACGGACACCACCGAGGCCGACACGACCGCGACGGACACCACCTCGACCGACACCGCCTCGACCGATACCGACAGCGACGATTCGAGCGACGGCACGAGCTCCGGCGGCAGCTGCAAAGACCGCTGCGACGACTACGACAGCTCGCTCAGCTGCCAGTGCGACAGCTACTGCGAAAGCGCCGGCGACTGCTGCCCCGACTACGCGACGCTGTGCAAGAAGCCGGAGTGTGCGACCGACGCCGACTGCGACGACAAGGACGTCTGCACCAAGGACAGCTGCGTCGACCAGACGACGTGCAAATACGAGGACGCCAACGAGGGCGGCAAGTGTGACGACGGCAAGGAGTGCACGACCGACGACAAATGCACCAAGGGCGAGTGCGACGGTACGGCGAAGGAGGCTGGATCGGCGTGCGACGACGGCAGCGTCTGCACCACGGGCGACAAGTGCAGCTCGCTCGGCAATTGCTTCGGCTCGAGCAAGGATTGCGACGACGACAACGACTGCACGATCGACTCCTGCGACAGCAAGACCGGCGACTGCGAGCACAGCGACAAGAGCGACGGCGGCTACTGCGACGACGACAACAGTTGCACCACCGAAGAGTGCAAGGGCGGCAAGTGCGAGGCGACCAACAAGGCCGACGGCACCAGCTGCTCGGACGGCAACAGCTGCACCAAGGACACCGGCTGCAAGGCGGGCGTCTGCGAGTCCGAGGCCGACGCGACCAAGGACGGCAACAGCTGCACCGACGACGACGCCTGCACCACCGACACCAAGTGCGCCGCCGGCAAGTGCGAGGGCCAGGCCAACGCTTGTGACGACGACAACCCCTGCACGCTCGACAGCTGCACCTCGAAGGGTTCGTTCAGCAAGGAGTGCAAGAACGACCCCATCGCGGCTGGCGGCAAGTGCGACGACGGTGACCCCTGCACCGAGAACGACGCCTGCACCGCCGACGGCAAGTGCGCCGCGTCCGACTCGGGCAAGTGCAAGGAGGCGCTCTCGGACACCTTCCCGTGCGGCAGCAACGGCACCTGGACGGTCGACCCGGCTGCCGACGACGCCAAGGGCGTGAGCGGCTGGGCGGTCGACGAGAGCCCCGCGGTCGACAACATCCCCTCGCCGAAGTGCACGATGAACTTCAACAACGGCAAGGATTTCGACGATAAGGTCGACGGCAAGGCGGTGAAGACCGGCGGCTCGGCGACCAGCGCGGAGATCGACATGAGCGCCGCGAGCGGTGCCAAGGGCAGCTTCATGCTCTACTACGACACCGAGACCACGACCCTCGGTGATCTGCTCTTCGTCGAGGTCTCCGAGGACGACTTCAAGACCGTCGCGCAGAGCTGGCAGATTCCCAAGAGCAGCTCCACCCTGGCGAAGTGGCACGAGCAGAAGGCCGACCTCTCGGCGTTCGCCGGCAAGAAGATCAAGGTCCGCTTCCGCTTCGACAGCAAGGACACGATCAGCAACTCCGGCAAGGGCATCTTCATCGACGACGTGAAGATCGTGATCGTGCCGAAGACCTAGCCCACTCCGGCGGTCCGACTCGCGACGGCGGGGCCAACGCTGGCCCCGCCGTCGACGTTTTTGGCCGGCTCCCTAGCGGGTCCGCGGCGGCATCGCGCGGCGCAGCAGGACCGGCACGACGAGCAGCAACGCCACCCACAGAAGGCGCAGTGGGCTGCGACGCGGCTGCGCCACGCCGCCGCTGTAGGTCTGCTTCCCGATGACGGTCGAATCCGACGCCGGCGGCTTCCAGGCCACCGCCTTCCCGAACGCGATCGACTGCGGCCAGCCCGGATCTCCGGGCTTGTTGCCCAAGATCGCGCTGTCGACCGCGTCCACCCAGCCGGTCGGCACCGGGATCGGTGCGGCGGAGGTCTCGTCGGTCAAGGCGATGCTGCGTGCGAAGGGCATGCCGGCGAAGCGCGGATCGCCGAGGTGATTCGCACCGTACGGGAACGCCTGGTATTTGGCATTCGGCGCGTCGATCACCCAGCTGCCGTAGCCTTCCAGCGTCAGTCGCACCGCCTCCGCCGGGTACCACCCGTCGTTGCAGACCGCGTTCACCGTCGCCTTGTACTCGGTCTTCACGACCGGCAGCAGCGGGTTGAACGCGAAGACTGGATCGCGGTCCATCTCCTCGGGCGAAATCAGCATCACCAGGCGGGTCAGCGTCGACCGCGACTCGATGGCCTCGATCATCGCCTTGGCGCCGGTCGCGTCGAGCTCGTCCTGGTCGAGGATGGCTTTCAGCGCCTCCGCCAACGCGTCGCCATCCAAAGGCTCGGTGAAGAAGTCGCCCGACACCGTCACCAGCATCAACTGCACCTCGGCGTAGAACGCGACCAAGTCGGTCCGCTCCATACGGGCAGCCAGTCCGGTGTGCTGCTCGAGCACCTTGGCGATCGGCTCGTCCAGCGTCACGTTGAACCGGCTGAACGCGTTGAGGAACTCGAATCCATTGGAGACATCGACAAAGACGTCGGCGGGCGATCCGGGCGGCACCAACGCCGGCCCTGGCTCGTACAGCCCGTCGTTGAAGCCGAACCGGCACTCCGGCGCAGCAGACTCAGGCTCTCCGGCACCTGCAGCCCCTTGGTCGCGCCGGCAAACTCCGTCGCGAACGCGTGACCCGCGGCCTCGTCGAACGCCGCCGAGAGCAACTGCTGGTAGTTTCCGGCCCCACCGAGCCACGAAAACGCCAGGATATTCGGCTCGACGTGCAGCGTATCGACCTGATCGTGTTCGAGCAGGTCCACGTCGTAGCGGCCGCCCTTGGCCGAGGTCTGGTCCAAGTCGGTCGCGACGGCGCCGTCACCGCTCCAGCTGCCGGAGGGGCCTCCCGAGACCTGGTAGCCCGCCGATTCGCTGGGGCTGTAGCCGCAGCCGCCGGGCTCGTAGCCGTTGACGGCATCGGTGCTGCTGCCGGCCAGATCAGCCGAAATCGCGAAGAAAATGGCCGAGCGGATAGTGCGCGGCTTGGCCGAGGCCGCAGATCGACCCCTCGCCCATCTCCCAGCCGATCTCCTCGGCCACCCGCGCCAACGCCTCGCGCGCCTGCGGCGTCCGACCCGCGC
>JBEARB010000318.1:0-35093 GCA_041163625.1 Pseudomonadota bacterium
CGCTCGTGCCGACGAAGCCGAGATGCCCGAACGCGCGCCCCGAGGCGCGGCTGCCCGCGGTCGAGGTCGGCCGGCTCGGCGTGTCCCAGCCGAGCCGCCACGTCGTCTCGGGCGCCGCCGCCGTGTTCACCCACGCACGCGCCAACGTCGCCGGCAAGGCGCCGTCGTGCGCGTCGACGCCGTGGCCGACCGCCGCCAGCCAGTGCGCCGCGGCCCCCGCCACCGCCCGCACCGAGCCGAACAGGCCTGCGTGGCCGGCGATCCCGCGCAGCACGGCGGCGTTGTCGTCGTGCACCACGCCACAGAGCGCACGGCCGCCAACGCTGCGGCGCGGCCAGACCTCGGTCGCCACGCAGGGGTCCGCCGCGCCCTCGCCGGGCGTACCGGGCCCGCCGTAGCGCAAGCCGCGCAACAAGCCCCGATCGGCGAAGCGCGTACGATGCGCGGCGTCGAGCGGCAGACCGGTCGCGGCCTCGAGCACCCAGCCGAGCGTCAGGAAGCCGAGGTCCGAATAGACCGCACGCTCGCCGGGCGGCGCCTCCGGCGGCGTCGCGAGCACGGCGGCGCGCAGACGAGCGGCGGCGGCGGCATCGTCGCGATCGCCGACGTCGGCCGCGAAATCGAGCCAAGCGGGCCAGCCGCTCGCGTGGCCGAGCAGCAGGCGCAGCGGCCAGTGCGCGACCGGCGCCGGCGCGTCGGGCAGCCAGCGGCCGACGGGATCGTCCAGATTCAGGCGCCCCTCGGCCACGCACGCCGCGAGCAGGTTGGTGGTCCCGAGCGGCTTGCTGAGCGAGGCGAGGTCGAAGGGCGTGTCGAGGTCGACGCCGCGGCCCGGATCGGCGCGATAGCCACCGGCACCGTCGGCGCAGACGGCGCGGGTGCGGCCGACGACGTGCGCGAAGGCGCGGCCGTCGCCGCGGACGACGCAGGCGCCGGCGGCCGAGGCGCCCCCGTCCGCGACGAAGGCGTCCAGCAGGCCGGAGATCTGGGCCGGCAGCGGCGTCGGCGCGCGCAGGTCGCCGCGCAGGGCGCTCATCGCTCACCCGGCGCGGGCAGCAGCGGCCGCAACGCGCCGGCCTCGACGTCGAGTCGGTAGGTCAACCCGAGCGCGACCGGATGGCAGCGCGCGCCGTGCCCGACCGGCAGACCGCAGAGCGCCGGCACGCCCAGGCGCGCGGCCCAATCGAGCAGCACGGCCTCGCTCGGACCGTCGGGCGACGCGGCGTCGAAGTCGCCGATCGCCAGCCCGGCGAGGCCCGCCAGCGCGCCCGAGCGGTGCAGCTGCGCGCAGAAGCGATCCAGCCGCCAATCGGGCTCGTTGATATCCTCGATCAGCAGCACGCAGCCATCCAAGCGCGGCTGCTCGGGCGTGCCGCAGCTCGCCGCGAGCATCGCGAGGTTGCCGGCGACCAGCGGCCCCTGCACCGAGGTGCCGAGCCGCGGCGCGCCGTCGAGCGCGCGCAGAGTCGGCAGCGCGTTTGGCGCCTCGAGCCAAGCGAGCAGCGCGGCGACCGAGGCTTCGTCCAGCCGTGGCAGCATCGTGACCACCGGACCGTGCACGGCGACGCCGCCGACGGATTGGCGCGCGAGCAGCAGCGGCGTCGCGTCCGAGAGCCCCATCAGCGGCAGGCGGGGCCGCGCGGCGAGCGGCGGCGGCGGCTCGGGCCGCGGCGGGCCGCCGCCGGGAGCGGTGTCGGCGTCGCGGTGGCCGTCGGTGTGGCGCACGAGGCGGTCGAGCGCGGCGAGCGTGCGCAGCGAGCCGGAGCCGCCGCGGCCGCACCAGACCAGGTCGACGTCGTCGGCGGAGAGCGCGAAGGCGAGCCCTTCGGCGCGGGCGAGATCGGTGGCGGCCAGGAACGCCTGCGGTGCGGCGGGGGCGTCCTGCAGCGGCAACCGGACCTCGAAGCCGCGCGCCCGCAGCCAGTCGATACCGGCCTCGAGCGCGCCGACGGGCGGGCGTCCGCTCGGCAGCACGACCTGGATCGTGCGGATCGGCCGCGGCGTCGGGATCGGAGCCGCCCGGGTCGTGGTCTGCGTCGGCGTCATCGCCCCTCCCGGCGCCGCCGCTGCGCGGCGCGGTCGCAGCATCCGACCGGCGCGCGTAGCCCGCAAATTCCGCATGTCACCGCACGGCAGGCTTTGCAGGTCCGGGGCTCGGTGCTAGCTTCCGCGCGCCGCGCGCTGGGGGGGACCCGAACGGGCCCGCACCGGCCACCGCCGCGTCCACGAAACCGAGCGCCCCCACCTGCGCCCGTTTGTCAGGAGCGTCCGTGAGCGACACCCGCACCCCATCGTCTGCCGGCGGCCCGCCGCCCGTGGTGATCGAGCCGCTGAGCGTGCTGCGCGCCGACGGCACCGTCGTCGATCCCGAATTCGTCGAGTCGATCCCCGCCGAGGACATCGCGCGCCTGTACGAAGCGATGCTCGCGCAGCGCGTCTACGACGACCGCATGATCAAGATGCAGCGTCAGGGCCGCCTCGGCTTCTACCTCGCCTGCACCGGCGAGGAGGCCTGCGCCTACGGCCCAGCCTACGCGCTGGAAGACCGCGATTGGATGTTCCCGGCCTACCGCGAGCCCGGCGTCGCGCTCTGGCGTGGCTTCCCGCTGCAGACCTGGGTCGACAACCTGGTCGGCAACTGCGACGACCCGGTCAAGGGCCGCCAGATGCCGGTGCACTGGACCGCGCGCGCCCAGAACGTCGTCTCGATCAGCTCGCCCGTCGGCACGCAGATCCCGCAATGCGCCGGCGTCGCCTACGGGATGAAGCTGCGCGGCGACGGCGGCGTCTCGATCTGCTTCTTCGGCGAAGGCACCAGCAGCGAGGGCGATTTCCACGTCGGCCTGAACTTCGCCGGTGTGTGGAAGGCGCCGGCGATCTTCTTCTGCCGCAACAACGGCTACGCCATCTCGACGCCCTACGAGAAGACCACCGCCACGCCGCACATCGCCCTGCGCGCGCACGGCTACGGCATCCGCGGCCAGGTCGTCGACGGCAACGATCTCTTCGCCGTCATCAAGGCCGTCCGCGAGGCCGCCGATTGGGGCCGGCTGGGCCACGGCGCCACGCTGATCGAGGCCAAGACCTACCGCGTCGCGGCGCACTCGACCTCGGACGATCCGAAGGCCTATCGCTCGCGCGAGGAAGAAGACGAGTGGAAGTCCAAGGATCCGCTCGCCCGCCTGCGCCCCTGGCTCGAGGCCCGCAAGCTCTGGGACGAAGACGCCGAGCAGGCCGCCACCAAGGTCGCCAGCGACGCGATCCTCGCCGCGCTCGCCGAAGCCGAGAAGAAGCCCCACCCCGGCATCGACACGCTGTTCGACGACGTGTTCGCCGAGCGGACCCCGCTCATCCAGGCCCAGGCCGACGCGCTGCAAGCGCACCTGGCGTCCGGTGAGGCCGCCTACAAGCCCACCGGATCGCATTAGTCGGCGCCGCGCGCCCGCATTACGGAGCCCACCATGCCCGCGATGAACATCATCCAGGCCGTCAACGACGCGCTCGACCTCGCGATGGCCGCCGACCCGAACGTCGTCGTGCTCGGCGAGGACGTCGGCAAGTTCGGCGGCGTCTTCCGCGCCACCGTCGGCCTGCAAGAGAAATACGGCGAGGACCGCGTCATCGACACGCCGCTCGCCGAGGCCGGCATCATCGGCACCGCCATCGGCATGGGCCTGTACGGCCTGCGCCCGGTCGCCGAGATCCAGTTCTCGGACTTCATCTTCCCGGCCTACGATCAGATCGTGAACGAGCTGGCAAAGTACCGCTACCGCTCCGGCGGCGAGTACCCCTGCCCGATGGTCATCCGCACGCCGTTTGGCGGCGGCATCCGCGGCGGCCACTACCACTCGCAATCGCCCGAGGCGACGTTCGCGCACCACGCCGGCCTGGTCTGCGTCGCGCCGAGCAACCCCTACGACGCCAAGGGCCTGCTGCTCGCGGCGCTCGAGAGCGAAGACCCGGTGATGGTCTTCGAGCCCAAACGCATCTACCGCGGCCCGGCGCACGGCACCAACTGGAACAGCCACCCCAAGGGCAACGTCCCCGAGGGCCATTACACCGTGCCGATCGGCAAGGCCGAGATCGCGCGCCCGCTCAGCGGCAAGGGCATCCCGGTGACGCTCATCACCTACGGCGCGATGGTCGAGACCTGCCGCGAAGCCGCGCAGAAGGCCGCCGAAGAGGGCATCGACGTCGAGCTCATCGACCTGCGCTCGCTGGTGCCCTACGACCTGCCCGCGATCGTCGAGTCGGTCACCCGCACCGGCCGCGCCGTGGTCGCCAACGAAGCGCCGCAGACCTGCGGCTTCGCGGGCGAGATCGTGGCGCTCATCATGGAGCATTGCTTCGATTGGCTGGAGGCGCCGCCGCTGCGCGTGACGGGCTACGATACGCCCTTCCCGTACACCCTCGAGTACGCCTACCTGCCGGATACCGGCCGCCTGCTGACCGCGCTGCGCAAGGTCGCGCGCTACGCCTAGCCCAGGAGATCGTCATGGCCTTCGAATTCAAGCTTCCGGATATCGGTGAAGGCGTCGTCGAGGGCGAGCTGACCAAATGGCTCGTCGACGAGGGCGCAGACGTCGCCGAAGACACCCCGCTCTTCGAGGTGCTGACCGACAAGGTCTCGGCGGTGATCCCGTCGCCGCGCCGCGGCAAGGTGGTCAAGCGCCACTTCGGCGAGGGCGATATCGTGCCGGTCGGCGCGGTGGTGCTCACGATCGAGGAGGCCGGTGGGTCGGCTGCGACTCCTGCCCCCCCGGCCGGTCCTGCGGCGGCTCCCGCACCCGCGGCGGCGCCCGCACCCGCGGCGGCGCCCGCACCCGCGGCGGGACCGGTCCCCTCACGCCCGGAATCGCCGACCAGCTCGCCACCGGGCGCGAGTACGTCACATTCGCTGCCGCAATCCGCCAAAGAAACGTCGGCAGCTCCGACCCCGGCGCCCGCGCCCGCTCCGGTCGCGGCGGCGCCGCACGATCCGGACGCCCGCGTCCGCGCCACCCCCGCGACGCGCAAGCTCGCTCGCGGCCTCGGCGTCGACATCACCCGCATCGCCGGCACCGGCGACGGCGGCCGCGTGACCAAGGCCGACGTGCAGGCCGCGGCTTCCGGTGGTGGCGCGGCCCACGCGCCGGCGGCGGCCAAGGCGCCGGCGACGAGCGCGCCGAGCTTCGCGCCCCCGCCCGCGGCGAGCGCAGCGGACGAGGTGCAGAAGCTGATCGGCCTGCGTCGAAAGATCTCCGATCGGATGCGCCACTCGCGCGATACGGCGGCGCACTTCACCTACGTCGAGGAGGTGGACTTCACCGCGATCTCCGCGCTGAAGGACGAGCTTCGCGCGGCCGGTCTGCGCACGACCTTCCTGCCCTTCGTGATGAAGGCGGTCGCGATCGTGCTGCGGCGCGAGGAATTCCGCGCCCTCAACGCGCACGTCGACTACGCGGCGGGCTCACTGACCAAGCGCGGCGACGTGCACCTGGGCATCGCGACGGCGACCGACGCCGGCCTGCTGGTGCCGGTCATCTTCGACGTGGCGAACAAATCGCTGCGCGAGCTGGTCGGCGAGCTCGGCCAGATGGCCGAGGCGGCGCGCAACAACGCGATCCCGGTCACTTCGCTCTCGGGCTCGACCTTCACGATCACCTCGCTGGGCAAGCTGGGCGGCATGTTCGCCACGCCGATCATCAACCAGCCGGAGGTCGCGATCCTCGGTCTGCACAAGATCGAGAAGCGCCCGGTGGTGGTGAACGACCAGATCGTCATCCGCGAGCGGATGTACATGAGCTGCTCGTTCGACCACCGGATCATCGACGGCCACGTCGGCGCCGCCTTCGTGATCGCGGTGCGCGAGCTGCTCGAGGAGCCGGCGCGATTGCTGGCCGATCTGCGGTAGTCGCGGGGGTCGAAAAAAATCTCACGCGTGGTTGAATAGGCCTCGAAGCGGCGCGTTGTCGTAGTGGGTTCGGGAGTCGCGGTGACGGACGAACTGGAACAAGAGCTGGTCACCCGAGCCCTGCAAGGCGACCGCGACGCATTCGGCCAGCTCGTCGATCGGCACAAGCGGGTGGTCTTCGCGATCGCGATGAAGCACCTGCGGAACGAGGACGAGGCGATGGATCTGGTGCAGGACACGTTCCTGAAGGCCTTCACGAAGCTCGACTCCTTTACCCCGGATTCGAACTTCAAGGCCTGGATCTGTCGCATCGCCGCGAACGCCAGCATCGACAAGATTCGCCGCAACAAGACGCGGCGCGCCGACGAGATCGACGATCGAATCGGCGAGGCGGATCTCTCCGAAGGCCGGGTTCCGGCGATCGGCATGTGGGGGCGGAGCGATCCGCTCGAAGAAACCGAGCTCTCGCGGCTCGGTGGCCACCTGCTCGCAGCGCTCGAGACCCTGCCCGAGGCGCACCGCCAATGCGTCCTGCTCTGCGACGTACACGGCTACTCCTACCAGGAGATCGCCGAGGAGCTGCAGATCCCGAAGGGCACGGTGATGAGCCGGCTGTTCTACGCCCGGAAGAAGCTGCAGGTGTTGCTCGAGGACTATCGCGACGAGGCCGCCCGTGCGTGAGGCGACCGAGGAGGCCGAGATGGCCGCGCTGGACGAAGATCGGATGGTCGACGACATCGGGCTCGACGACGAGCAGCAGATGCTGTTGATGGCATACGCCGACGGAGAGCTCGACGACGACGCCGAGCTGCGCGCCCGTGTCGAGGGCTGGATCGCCGAGAAACCGGCGCTCGGCGCGGCCGTGTCGGGCCAGCGCGCGCTGCGCTCGGTGCTGCGCGAGGCGGTGTTCGAGGAGCGTCAGCTCAGCGCCCGCATCGAAGAAGAGCTCTCGATGACGCGCGGCCGCGTGCTGACCAAGCTGCCGGCCGAGGCGCGCGAGCCCGTGGCCGAGACGGTCGAGCCGGCGGCGTGGAGCGGCATCCTGGGCTGGCTCGCCAGCGTCGGTTGGGGCCGCGTGGCCTTCGGCGCCGGCGCAGTCGCCGCGGCGGTGCTGCTGGTCGTCGCGCTGCGCAGCCCGCATCAGGCCAATGGCGTGATCGCAGGCCCGGCCATCGCCGAGCAGGGAGACGCCAACGATTCCGACGAACCCGAGGTCATCATCGAGGAGATGGAGATCGATTCGGGCACCATCGTCGTGGACCCCAGCCGGCGCGACGTCGACGGCCCCGTCATCATCTGGCACCTCGATGGGGAGTCCGATGAGGAGGAGGCCCCGATGGCCGCGCCGCAGCAGGAGGGCGAAGGATGACCCGGAGGCACCTGATCGCGCTCGTCGTCACGCTGTGCAGCGCCCTCGCGCTGCCGGTCGTCGCCAGCGCCGCAGACCCCGGTGCGACCGGCGGGACCGCCACCTTCGTGGTGCGCGTGATCGAGGCGAGCCAGGCGGCGGCGCCCAAGGTCGACGCCCGTCTGGGCGAGATGCGCCGTGAGATGCGCCCCTTCGAGGGCCGCTACAACCACTTCACGCTGCTGTCGGAGCAGACCTTCACGTTGCAGATCGGCAAGGACGGCAGCGTGAGCCTGCCGGGCGGCGGAGCGTTCGTACTCGAGCTGATGGGCTTCGTGCCCGGCAAGGTCCGGCGGGTGCGCTACCAGGTCACCTCGCCCGGCGCCAAGCAGACGCGCTCGGTCGCCCCGGGGGGACGCACGCTCGACGCGATCCCCAACGACAAGAGCCTGACCATCGTCGCCACCACGGTCCGCTGAGGCCGCCCCCCTTTCGGCGCGCGCTCCGGTTCCGTAGACTCGCGCCATGACGCGCTCCGTACCACCGACCGCTCCCTCGCGCCGCTCCATCCACCGTCTGGGGCTGCTGAGCTTCTGCTCGGCCTTCATCATGACCGCATCGGCGCTGGCCCAACCGGCGCCCGAACCCGCCGGGCAGCCCGCGACCGGGCCGGCGCAGCCGCAGGTCGGCCCAGCCCTGGACGGCACCGCCGGCGCGCCCGCCGACCCGAAGGACCAGGCCGCCGCGTTCGACAACGAGGGGCGCGACCACTATCGCGCCGGCCGCTACCAAGAGGCGTTCCGTGCGTTCGAGGCCGCGCACCGCCTCGATGCCGATCCGAAGTACCTCTACAACATGGCGCGCGCCAAAGAGAAACTCGCGAAGTATCAAGACGCCGTCGAGCTGCTCGAGCGCTACCTCGTCGACTACCGCACCCGCACCGGCGGAGACGCACCCAATCGCGCCGACGTCGAAAACCTGATCCGCCAACTGCGCCAACGCGCCTACGAAGCGCTGCCGCAGGTCGTGATCGGCAGCAACCCCTCGGGCGCGGTCGTGCAGACGCTGGCCGACGGACGCACGCTCGGCACCACGCCACTGACGACGCATCTGCGGCCGGGTGTCTACAAGCTGCGCCTGCAGGTCGCCGACCATCAGCCGCTCGACGCCGACCTGGTCGTGCCGGAAACCGGCTCGGTGCGCGCGGTCTTCTCGCTGGTGCGCATCGTGCGCCTCGCGGCGCTCTCGTTCTGGTGCAACATCCGGCAGACCAAGATCGCGGTGGACGGCAAGGTCGTCGCAGTCACGCCGTTCTCGGGGCGCATCGAAGTGCCTCCGGGTCGGCATCAGGTCAGCCTGAGTCGCGAGGGCTACACCACGGTCGAGGAGATCGTGGATGTGCCCGAGAACAAGGAGTTGCACCTGGACTACGTCCTCGACCCGCTGGCGGCGCGCTCTTCGTGGCGCAGCTTCATCGGTTGGCCGCTCGCAGTCTTCGGCTTCGGCGGTGTCGGCGCGGGCTTCGCCGCCGGCATTCAGGCGGACGAATATTACCGTGGCACACCGAACTTCGACCGCTGGGCCGGGATGCAGCAGATCGGCTACGGCGCTGGCGCGGCGAGTGCGGCGGTCGGCACGGCGCTGATCGTCTGGGACGCCACGCGCGACAATATCCCGACCGCGGACCTCGCGCCGGGCCCGCGCCGCGAGCGCGGCCGCAAGCTGCTGCCACTCGAAGGCGCCGACGCGCCCCCGGGGCGCCCGGAGGTGAAGCGATGAAGACGCCTCGCCAGCGCGCGCTCCGCCTGCTCGGACTGGGTTCACTGTGGCTCGTCGCCGCCTGCGCCGAGGGCAAAGATCCGCCGGCCGCGACGGCGATGGCCTCGATCACTACGGGGCTGACCTTCACCTTCGGCATGGGCCAGCTCGGCTGCGAGATTCCGAGCGACGCGCAATGCGCCAGCAACAGCGGCGGCTCCTACCGACTCGGCATGCCGGCGCTGCAGGTGACGCTGCCGCCCTTCGCCATCGACGTGCACGAGGTCACCAACGAGCAATACCTCTACTGCGTCGAGATGGGCGTCTGCTCGGCCCCCGAGGGCGACGAGACGTCCAATATCCGCGAGTATTGGGCGATGCTCGCGCCCGGCGGCGGGACCGTCCCGAACCCCACGTACTTCGACTTCCCGGTGGTCTACGTCTCCTGGCTGCAGGCCCGCGAATACTGCGAATTCGTCGGCAAGCGGCTGCCGACCGAGTTCGAGTGGGAGCGCGTCGCCGGCGGCGCGGCGCAGAGCCCGAACGACAAGCGCGTCTACCCGGTGGGTCCGGTCGGACCGCGCGACGGCCTCGGCAAATGCACCAGCGTGGACATCAACCTCTACGCCTGCACCAAGCTCGACCGACCCCGCGCGGTCGGCACCAGCAAGGACGACGTCGTCACCGAGGGCGGCGTCGCCATCCACGATCTCTTCGGCAACGTGTACGAGTGGACCGCGTCGGACGCCGACGAGCGCGTCACCTGCGACGCCAACCAGCCCTATGATTGCGAAGCCTGCGTCGCCTGCCTCGACGGCAAGCCCGCCGCCAACTGCAAGCCGCAGTGCTACGGCTGCGTCTGCGGCGACGGTCCGAGCGAGTCCAAGCCGAATTGCTACCTGCCCTGCGAGACGCCGATCTGCCCGATGATCCCGACCGCGCAGCAGCCCGTGACGATGCAGCCGCCGACGACGTGGGAAGCGCCCGAGCGCGTCGTTCGCGGTGGCTCGTTCTTCAAGGGCTCCGGCGAGCCGAACACCGCTCCCTGCGAGGGCCGCTCGGACGAGCGCGGCTTCTTCTGGCCGCAGACCAACGCGCACGCGGGCCTGGGCTTCCGCTGCGCGCGCTCGCTCTGACGCGGCGCGCACCCGACTACATCAGATCGTCGACCAGGCCGGGGTCGGGCTTGGTCTTCCCGGCCGACGGCGGCTTCTTCGCTGGCGCATCGGCACGAACCGGCTTGTCGACCCGGGGCTTGCGGACCGGTCGGCGCTCGGGAGGCGCCGGCGTCGGTTCCGACTCGGCGGCAGCGGCAGCATCGGGGGCCATCGGCGCGGCCGAGGGCACTCCGCCGCTGGCATCCACGGCGACGGTCGGCACGGCGTCGACCGCGGCAGCCGGGGACGCAACGGCGTCGGCTGGCGGCGGCGAAGTGGCCCCCGCGTCGGCCGGAGCGGCGGCGGTCGCGTCCGCCGCTGGCGGCGGCGTTGGGGCGTCGGGCCGCGCCTGGGCCGGGGGTGGCGGCGGCGTCGAGCGCAGCGCCAAGCCGCCCGCCAACAGCCCGATCAAGGTCAGCGCGACGCCGCCGAGCAAGGGCAAGGGCAGCCCGCGCTTGTCGGGCGGCGCCTCGAGCCGCGATGCCGCGATCGGCGGCGCCGTCTCGGCCGCCGCGAGCAGCTGCAGCGTGGGCGCGGTCTGCGTGATGACGCCGAGCGCGTCGGCCTCCGCCTGATCGACGACGTGGTCGAAGGCGTGCGGCAGCGCGTCGTGTAGCGCGAGCAGCTCCTCACGCAGCGCTCGGGCGCTCTCGGGCCGGTCGGCGGGCTTCTTGGCGAGGAGACGCTGCACCAACGCCTCGACGTCGGCCGGAATTGCGACGTCGGGCGCGACCTCGGCCATCGCCGGCGGCGCGTCGTTGACGTGCGCGAGCAGCAGCGAGAGCGGCGCCTCGCTCTCGAAGGGCGGCCGTCCGGTCAGCAGCTCGAACAAGATGACGCCGACGGTGTACAGGTCCGAGCGCGCATCGACCGCCCGCGCCGAGGCCTGCTCCGGGCTCATGTAGCGCGGCGTGCCGAAGATGCTGCCGGCCTTGGTCAGCGTCCCCTTGCCGTCGCCGACGCCGTCGCGCAGCTTCGCCACGCCGAAATCGAGCACCTTCACGAAGTCGGGGTTGTCGCCCACACGCACGAGGAAGATGTTCTCGGGCTTGAGGTCGCGGTGGACGATCTCCTTCGCATGCGCCTCGGCGAGCGCGGCGGCGACGTCGGCGAGGATGCGCAGCGCCATCCGCACCGGCAGGTGGCCGGCCGTCCGCAGGCGATCGTGCAACGTATCGCCCTCGAGCAGCTCCATCGCGATATAGAGCCGGCCGCCGGGGGTGCGCCCGAAATCGTAGATCTGGATCGTGTTCGGATGGCGCAGCCGGCTGACGGCGAGCGCCTCGACGGTGAAGCGACGGGTCAGCGTCTCGCTCGAGTTCAGCTCCTCGAGCAAGACCTTCACCGCGACCTCGCGACCGAGATCGGTCTGCGTCGCGCGGTAGACCGCGCCCATGCCGCCCGCACCGATGCGCTCGGTCACGCGGTAGCGATCGCCGATGAGCTGGCCGATCATCTCGTCGACGCGGGGCGCATCTTCGCCGACGTCGAGGTGGGCGCGGATCTTGTCGGCGAGCGCGGCTTGGGTGTCGCTGCCCTCCCGGCGCGTGGCGTCGCTGTCGGTGTCGCCCGCGAGCGTCGGCTGCGCGCTCAACTGCTCGAGATCGAGCGCGCCACCGAGGTCGGGGTCCGAGACGGTCGTTTCTGCGATCGTCGCGGCGCTCTCGAGCTCCTTGCGGCGCGCGAGCGCCGGCGACGGCGTCTCGCCGAGCGTCGGGTCCGCGCGGGTGGCGTCGACGTGGATGCCGTCGTCCTGTGTCGCGTCGTGGGCGCTACCCGGCGGCCGATGCGTGATCACGGTCACGGCGCGCGCGATCGGCGCTTCGAGCTCGCCGTCGCCGATCGTGGCGTCGGAATCGCGCCCCTCGCCGCCGCTCAAGGCGTCGGCTCCGGCAGCGGCAGCCCCGCGAGCTCGGGCGCCACCTCGACCACCGCCTGCCACACCCGCTGCGCCACCGTCTCCACGCTGCCGACGCCGTCGATGCGGACGACCGTGCCGAGCGCCGGCGGCGGCGCCTCGGCCAACGCGGCGTAGCGATCGCGCACGCGCTGTAGCGTCGCGGCGACCTCGAAGCGCTCGAGCGGCGCACCTCGCGCCGTGATACGCGCCATCGCCTCGTCGACCGGCACGTCGATCCAGAGCGTCAGGTCCGGCTTGCGCACGCCGCGGTTGATCGCGAGCAGCCAGTCGGCCCCGAAGCCGCCCTCGCCGTCGACCACCTGAAAGGCGAGCGAGCTGCCGAGGTAGCGATCGCAGACGACGTGGCGGCCCTCGGCCAGGCAGGGGCCGATCTCGGCGCGCACGTGATCGATGCGATCGGCGGCGAAGAGCAGCGCGACCTCCTCGGCGCCGAGCCGACGCTCGGTCTGTCCGCGCAACGAGGCGCGCAACAGCCGCCCGATCGGTCCGTCGCTGGGCTCGCGGGTGCGCAGCCCCGCACCGCCGAGGCGGCGGTGCAGCCCATCGCCCTGCGTCGTCGTCCCGGAACCGTCGGTGCCCTCGAGCACGAAGAAACGCGCCATCAACCGTCCCCCGCCGCCGTCGTCTCGCACGGTAGCTCGATGACCGGCATGCCACGCGGGCACGGCACCGTGAAGGCGTCGGCCTCGATCGGCTCGTTCAAATCGACGTCGCGCAGCTCGATGCTGACGTCGATCTTGTCGCCCGCGGCGCGCATCCGCAGCTTGCGCGGCGGCCCGTCCGGGCCGAGTTTGCCGTGGTCGCCGTAGGCCACGCTCGCGAAGCGCTTGCCGTCCTTGGACATCACCGAGGCGAGGATGTGCATCGCCGGCGGCCGCACCCAGAGTTCCTGCTGCCAGGGCGCACGCACCAAGGTGACCTTCCAGGCCTTGCGCTCGCTGTCCCAGCGCAGGCTGCGCGTCGCCCCTTCGAGCATCGGCGGCCGGCCGAGCATCGCCGAGACGAGGTCGGTCGGCGGCATCGCGATCGGCACCAGCCGCGCCATGTTCCGCGCACACGCCCGCCCGGTCGAACATTGCTGACCGCCGCGCTCGAAGCTGGTGAAGCGCTGTCCGTCGGTCGCGAGCACCGCGACCATCTCCATCGTGGGCGTCATCGCCTGCAGCTGCGCGCGGTCCGGCCGCTCGATCATCACGAGCAGATCGGCCTTGCGGGCCTTGCCGTCGACGTAGGCCTCCATCCGCGCCGTGCCCGAGAGCGTCTTGGGCAGCGTGCGGCCGAGCGCGGCGGAGAGCACGTCGTCGGCGGTCTGCGGGCCCGTCGTCGGGCGCCCGCGTTCGGCGCCGCAGCCGAGCAGCAGCAACGCCGCGACGCACGCCATCGCCAGTCGCGGCCCACGCCGCCTCGCGAGGCTCACGCCGCACCGCCGAGCAAGGCGGCGTGCAGCACCTGCGCCAAATCCGCGGCGCGCTCGGGTGCACAGAGCGCCGAGCGCATCAGCCCCTGCGCGACGACGCCGGTGCCGGGGCCGACGACATCGGCCACGACGGCATCGAAGCGGCCGGCGAGGCCGGGATCGCGGGCGACGGCGCTGCCGACGATGCTGACCAAGCTGCCGTCGCGGCGGTCGACGACCGCTCCGGCGAGCGCGGTCTCGATGCGGCTGCAGAGGCGCTCGAAGGCGTCGCCGGCGGTATCGGCGACGTCGCGCGCGACGAGCAAGACGGCGCTGTCGCCGTCCTGCACCTCCGCGAGCGGGCAGAGCCCGGCGGCTTCGAGCAGCGACGCTACCGCCGGTCGGCGCGCCGCCGCGTCGCCGAAGCGCCAGAGCCGCGCGTCGGGCCGCACCGCGACACCCGCGAGCTGACTCGGCGCCTCGGGCGGGTCGAGCCGCACGAGCGTCTCGCCCGGGCGACCGTCGCTCGCCTTGACGAAGAGCGCCACGCCGGCGTGCCGCGCCCAGGCCACGCACTCCTCGGCGAGGACCTTGGCGCCGGCGCGGGCGAGCTCGAGCATCTCGTCGTAGGTCAGCGTCGCGAGCTGGCGCGCATCGAGCACCACGCGCGGATCGGCCGAATAGACGCCGTCGACGTCGGTGTAGATCTCGCAGGCGACCGCGCCGAGCGCAGCGGCCAAGGCGACCGCGGTGGTGTCGCTGCCGCCGCGGCCGAGGGTCGTCACCTCGCGCCGGTAGCTGACGCCCTGGAAGCCGGCGACGATGACGACGTGGCCCTCGGCGAGCGCGTCCTCGACGCGGAACGGGCGCACCTCGACGATGCGGGCGCTGCCCTGCCGCGCGTTGGTGATGATGCCGCACTGGCTGCCGGTCAACGACGTCGCCGGCACGCCGCGGTCGCGCACGGCCATCGCCAGCAGCGACATCGAGATGCGCTCGCCGGCGGTGAGCAGCATGTCCAGCTCGCGGCGGTCGGGTTCGGGGCTGATCGCGTGGGCGAGGCGGACGAGCTCGTCGGTGGTCTTGCCCATGGCCGAGACGACGACCACGACCCGCTCGCCGCGCTGATGGGCCGCGACGACGTGGTCGGCGACGCGGCCGATGCGCTCGGCGTCCGCGACCGACGAGCCGCCGAACTTCTTGACCACCACCCGCGCCGTCATCCTGCTGCTCCGTGCGAAAGGCCGAGGGCCTAGTAGAGGTCGCGGGGGTCGGCCCCGGGCGCGGCCTGCGGAACCGCCACTTGGCGGCGCGCCACGCACATCCAACCCTCGCGCTGCCATTTCCAGTGCTGCTCGACGAGATGTCGCTGCAGCACCGGATTCCCGGTCCGCGAGAAGGTGACGAGCACCCGCACGCGCGCCTGCGATTGGTCGTTGTTGTAGTCGACGTGGCGGACGTCGATCTCGTGCACCGCCATGCCGGCCCAGGCCGCGCGCTTGCGAGCGATGTAGCCGCCGCGGTCCGCGACCGGGATCCATTCGGCGGCGCGCTCGATACGCCCCCAACGGACGGAGTCGTTGTAGCCGTAGACGGCCTCGCGCAGCTGCTCGCCGCGGTTGCGCGGCGACATCGAGCAGCCCGCCGCGAAGACGACGAGGCCGAGGGCCACGAGTCCGCGCAGGGCGGCGCGGCGGGAGGGCACGGCGTGGCGTTCGATCACGTCGCGGCCGCCTGCAGCTCGGCGAGCAAGCCGTCGAGTTCGCCGCTGCGGTCGAGGGCAGCGACGTCGGTGTAGCCGCCGACGAAGCGCTCGCCGACGAAGATCTGCGGCACCGTCGCCCATTGCGTGCGAGCCTCGAGCTCGCGTCGCTCGGCGTCCTTGCCATCGAGATAGATCTCTTGGTACGGCACGCCCTTGTTGTCGAAGAGCCGAGCGGCCATGACACAGTAGGGGCAGAAGCGGGTACGGTAGATGGTGACGGGGGTCGACATGGATGCTCCTGGTGGCGCAGCGCGAGGATCGCGCGCTCCGGCCACAGACGCAAGCGAGACGCACCGCGCGCGCGGACGTTACATCGCGCTCGACGTCGGCCGGGTCCGCATCGGCGTCGCCCGCGGCGAAGACGGCGTCGCCGTCGCCGACCACACCCTCGAACGCGCCGGCACCCGTCGTGATTTGATCGCGCTCGCGCCGCTGCTGCAATCGCCGGCACCGGACGCCGTGATCGTCGGCCTGCCGCCGGCCTCGGACGACCCGCGCACCTGCTCGGCCCGGATGGCCCGCGAGTTCGCGCGCCGGCTCGCCGAATCGACCGGTCTGCCGACCTGGCTCGTCGACGAGGCCGACAGCACACGGGCCGCCACCGAACGTCTGCAGGCCCTGGGCTACAGCGGCCCGCGGTTGCGCGAGCGCGTCGACGCCGAGGCCGCCGCCGTGATCTTGCGCCGCTACCTCGACGGCGCCGAGGCCATCGCCGTCGATCCGGCCGACAAGCCCGCCCCACTGGGCCCGGCAGGGTCCGGCCGCCCCTGAGGCCACAACGGGCGGTGGCGACTTCGCCGCCGGCACCCTAGACTGCTTGCAGGAGGCTCCATGCGCGTGCTGCAGAAAGTCGATCTCCGCCGCAAACAGATGCTGCACGAGCTCGGCAAGCAGGGCCTGCTCAAGAGCGATCTGCACCGCTCGCTGCAAGCCTCCGGCGTCAAGGAAGGCATCGGCGCGATGCAGCCCGATCGCTTCCGCCCGCCCATCGATCACAGCCAATCGGCGATGCAGAAATGGGTGCAGGCCGCGTTGAACGTGATCTTGGGCACGCGCCTGAAGCTCGACGGCTCGATCGGCCCGGTCACCCGTCAGGCGCTGCGCCGCTTTCAGCAGCAGGAGGGCCTCACCCCGCACGGCTACGCCGACGAAGCGACGCTGCAGGCGCTCGAGCTGCGCGTCGGCGTCGCGTGTCCGCGCGGCGGCATGCACGAGCCGGTGCCTTCGCTGCTGATCTTGCCGATGCGCGGCGTGTGGATGCCCAAGCCCAAGGGCCAGGGCGGCAAGGAGCGCAAGACCGCCAGCGAGGCCAAGGGCGAGGGGAATGCGGCGGACGGTGGCCGCGAGCACACCGCCGACGCGCCGAGCCCCGCGCCCGGCGCGATGGTCGAAGATCCGGTGCAACGCGAGGCGCTCGGCGCGGTCCGTGCGCTCGCCTTCGCCGACGGCTTCGTCGGGCGCGCGCTCGAATACCTGCACGAAGGCGAGATCGACCCAGCCGCCACCGCCGGCCTGCGCGGCGAGATGGAGCGCTGGCTGCACGAGCGCCTACAGACGCCGCAGGAGCGCCAGCCCGAATGGGTGCAGCGCATGCGGAGCGAGGCTCGCGCCAACAGCAGCGCAGCGGCCAGCACGCTACGGCAGCGCTGGTGGGCCGAGCACATCGGCGAATCCGAGGGCCTGTGATTCGATCCGTTCGACGAATTCGGGGCGCAACGCGGGCCCTGCTGCTGGCGCTGCTGTGCGCCGGCGCCGCCGCGTGCGGCCGCGCGCCCGCCGAGTCCGCCGATCCGGTCGAGGTCTCCGCCGCAGACGACATCCCGAGCGGCGAAGTCGCCGAATCCGACCAGACCAGCCCGCCCGACGACACCGCGCCGCCCGAGACCGTATCACCCACGAACGACGGCGCCGGCACCGGCGGCGCGGGCGGCGGCGGCTTGCGCGTCGTCGACGGCAACGGCGAGTTGGTCGGCATCCTGGTCAGCCGCGGCCATTCGTTGCAGGGCCAACAGGGCGCCGACCCGCTGCGCGACGGCGTGCTGGTCTATCACCCGGGCGCGCGCCTGTTCTTCGGCGTGGCGATGGTCAGCGGCAAGGTCCTGGTGCCCCGCCTGGGCATCGCCGATCCGAAATGCGACCAGCCGCTCGTCGCCGGCTACTACGCCGACGGTCCCGAGGTCGCGGGCTTCGACTACGGATTCGCCTGGCGCGGGACGTGGTGGCGCATCAAGGGCGGCGAGCCGCTCGCGCTCGTCGGCTGCTCGGGCGTGGTGACCGGCGGCGAGACTCCGAAATGCGTCCCCCACAACGGCTCCTGCCGCGGCTTTCCGGTCGAGTCGATGCCGGCGACCGGCCTGCCGCAGAGCTTCTCGGCGCCGCTGCACTTCGATTGGCAAGGCGCTGGCGGATGAGCCGAGCCCGCCGCGCCGGTCTCGGTCTCGTCGTCGTGAGCGGGCTGCTCGGCGGTGGCTGTGTGCGCGGCTGTTCCGAGCTCGCGCCACGGGACGCGGCAACGCCCCCGGGAGCGACGCCGACAGCGGCGACGCCCGCGCTCCGAGCGACCCGGGACGATGCTGCGCCAAGCCTGCCGGATGCGCTCGAAGCGACGCTGTCGATCCGCCTCCCCGACGCCGCCGCCGGCGACCGCCCCGTGCCCGCCATCGCGACCCATCCGCGCCGACGCCTGCTCGCGTTCGCGCCGGATCGGCACCTCTGCGTGTTGCTGCAGACCAACGGGCGCGCGCTGCGTGACGGCAGGGACAGCCTCGCCGCGGACGCGGACGAACCGACCGCGCGTGCGTGGCTGCGCACCGTCGCGTCGGACTACGAGGCGCGCGCCGGGGTCGCCGCCAATCGCCTCGTGCTGCTGACGGATGCCGCGGCATCGCCCCAACGGCTGGACCTGCTCCGACGCGCGGCGCAGTCGGCCCGCAGCTGGCGCGTCGTCACGTTGGCGCGCCAGGGCGAGGTCTTGTTCGAAGTCTCGTTGGATCCGCCGCCGGCCCAGCGGCCGCGCGCGCGGTAGCGGCTACTTCTTGCCGACCTTGGTGAAGCGGTCGGGCGAGCCATCGCCGTTGGTGTCGTAGCCGATCTTCACGAGCGAGCCGGCGACGAAGTACTCCCAGACGTCGACCGTGCCGTCGCCGTTGGTGTCGCGACGCTTCTCGACCAGTCGGACCACCGACTTGCCGTCCTCGGTCTGGGTCTTCTGGTAGTAGCGCCAGGTGTCGGTGCGGCCGTCGAAACCGAGGTCGAGCTCGACCAGGTACTTGTAGCCGTCCTTGTAGTGACGGGTCTCGTCGACCCGGCCGTCGAAGTCGAGATCCATCTCCTCGCGCACGAGCACTTCCTTGCCCGCGTCGCCGGCGAAGTACTGCACGATGTCGATCTTCTGGTCGAAGTTGACGTCCATCTCCTTGCGGATGAGGACCTTCTTGGCGTCGGCACCCTGGCCCGAGAGCACGCGGTAGAACTTGAAGACATCGGCCTTCTTGTCGCCGTTGACGTCGATGCGCTCGATGGCGCCGCTGCCGTCCTGCTCGGTCTCGATGGAGCCGGCCGTCTCGACCGGACCGCCGCTACCACCGGCCGCGGGCTCGCTCTCGGCCTTGGTCGACTCGCTGGACGAGCCGCAACCGGCGAGAAGCAGGCTGCTGACGGCGACGACGGCGCCGACCTGCGTACGGAAGAGGCGAGAGGTGGAAACAGAACGCATGGCACACTCCGGGGGCGCTCGGGCGCAACTCGAACATTGGAGTGTGTTCTCGCCGCCGCGGGGCGTCAAGCCGACGGAACAACGGCCGCCGCTGGGGGTTTGCGTTGACACCACTCCGAGGCACGTCGATAGTCTCGGCGCCGCTACGGCGGTGAGGAGGCGTTCAATGCGAGGGCTCTGGCCGCACTGCACTGCGATCGTCCTGGCGGGGCTGTTGGCCCTGCCGACCGGCTGCGGAAAGGACGAGGACCAAGCGGAGCCGGCGGCCGCCGCCAAGGCACCTCCGAAGGTCAAGCGCAAGCGCGTTCGCCCGCAGGACGAAGCCAAGGGCGAGAAGAAGGCCGACGAAGCCAAGGCCGACGAGAAGCCCGCCGAAGCCGCCAAGGCCGGCGACGAGGACAAGGCCGGGGACAAGGCCGCCGAGGTCGCCAAGGCCGAAGCCGCCCCCGCTGCTGACGAGGCCAAGGCCGAAGCCGAGCCCGCCGAGGCTGCCAAGGCCGAGGGCGCCGCCGAGGAGGTCGCCAAGGCCGAGGCCGCGCCCGCCGAGGCCGCTGCGGCGCCCGCCGAGGCCGCTGCTGCAGCCGCCGCCGCTGCCCCCGTCGAAGCCGCGCCGACCGAGGCCGCCAAGCCGGGCGACAAGGCCGACGAGCCCGCCAAGGCCGACGAGCCCGCCGAGCCCGCCGAGGCTGCCAAGGCTGGCCCGAGCGCCGAAGACGAGGCCGCGGCCCGCAAGGCGGCCGAGGAAGCCGCGCGTCAGGCCGCGGAAGAGGCCGCGCGTCAGGCTGCGGCGCAGGCGCCGGCCGAGGTGCCCGAGGCGGCGCCGCCGACCCCGGCGCTGCGGGGCGAGGCGCGCCCGGCAGAGCCGGCGCTCGATATCACCGGCTTCCTCTCGGCGGCGGACCTCGAGCACGTGCTGGGCAAGAAGGTGCGCTTCCGTCGTGGCGAGTTGCCGGGTATCGACCCGAGCAAGTCGTACAACGTGCTCTACTACGCGCCGCAGAAGGGCGACGATTTCGGCGTCTCGGTGCAGGTCTGGCGCGATCTGAACCTGATCGACAGCCGCACGCGCTACAACACGCTCAAGAACACGGCCACCAACGTGGTCGCGACCACCACCGTCGGCGATCAGGGCTTCCGCAGCTACTTCGGCAAGGTCGTGACGCTGACCTTCGCCGATGCGCGGCAGCCGCTGGTCGCTTCGGTGAGCTGCGGCATCAAGTTCTGCAAGGCCAAGGAGCTGATCGAGCTCTCGCGCCGCGTCGCCGAGCGGATGCGCTAGGCGTCGCCCTCTTCGGCGTTGGTGACGACCACCTGCGCCGAACGCAGCAGCCGCCCGTCCAAGAGATAGCCACGACCGACCTGGCGAAGCACCGTGCCGGGCTTGACGCCCTCGGGCGGAGCGACGCTGGAGATGGCTTCGTGTACCGCCGGGTCGAAGCGCTGTCCTTCGGCGTCGAAGGCGGTGACGCCGACGCTGAGCAGCGCGCGCTGCCAATCGCTACGCATCATCTCGAGCGCCCGCCGCGACTCGTCGCCGAGCGATGCGTCGGCTGCGAGCCCTTGCAAGACGGTGTGCTGCGAGTCGAGCGCGGGCAGCAGCCCCTGCAGGAGCCTGCGGGTGGTGCGCGCGGGCAGCTCGGACTCGGCGCGGTCGAGGCGTCGCTGCAACTCGACCTGCTGATCCGAGGCGCGCGCGAAGCGCTGTCGCGTGGCGCGGAGATCGGCCCGGACCTGCTGGGCGTCCTGCTCGGCGCGGGCGCGAGCGTCCTGCTCTTCGGCCAGGCTGCGGCGGAGCTGCTCGAGCTGGGTTCGCATCGCTGCGGTTGCGCGGTCCTCCACCGGCATGCCGCGGATGGCGGGGCCGAAGCTACGCTCACCCGGCCCCGTCGGCGCGCTCACGGCAGCGGGTGCAGCCGCGGCCGGCGCCGGGCGTGGCGCAGGCGCCACCGGCTCGGGCGCAACCTCCGCGCCATCGGCCTCGTCCTCGAACGCTCCGCCGTCCTCGGCGCCGGTCAGACGCGCCACCGCCGCCCGCGATTCCTTCTGCTGCGCGAGCGCCTCGGCTTCGGCGAGTGCGGCCGCGAGCGCGTCGGGAAGCTCCAACATTGCGATGTCGGGAGGATTCTCGGCCTGCTCGGTGGTCGCGGCCGCGGTGTCGGCGCCCTGCTGTTCGGTCATGGTCTCCTCCCGTGTCGAAGTTAGGGCGATGGCGCGCCAATCACAACGTCCACGAGCGCGCGAGTGACCCGGACGGCTCCGTCCGCGCCGAGGCGCATGCCGCTGGTGGCGGCGACCAGCGCCTTGCTGGCGAGTGGCACGAGATCGATCGCGAATCCGGCGGTACCGTCGGCTCCGACCGTGATCTGCGCCTGCGAAACGCCGGCGTCGTCGGTCTGATGAACGACCAGCTGGCCGAGACGCGCGTCCTGCGCGGCGACCAACCAGCCTGCACCGGACGCTCGCAGCCGCGCCCCCGCGCCGACGGCGTGGTGCCCGTCTTCGCGACCACCGTCGTCGACGACGCTGCCGTGCCAGCCGTCGGCGTGGCGGCGCAACAGGAGCAGGCGGCCTTCGGTGTGGTCCAGGCACGCGATCGCCGGGCTCCCGTCGCTCGCCCGCGCGATGCTCGGGAAGCGTCCGAAATCGGCAGGCTCGCCCGGGATCGCGGCACGCGGGACCATCTCGACCGTCACGCCAGCGGCGTCGCGACGAACCCATGCCAGGTCGCCCGCGTCGGCGTCGTAGGCCGCGACCCAGACCTCACCGTCGGGCGTCGTCGTCAGGTCGAGCATCGCGCCGCGCCCTGCCGGCAGCCGGGCGAAGGGCGCGGACGTAGCGGCGGGCGGCGTCGAGGCGAGCAGCACCTCCTCCTTCCAGACGCCCGGATTTCCGGGCTGCGGGACGGGGCCGGTCGCGAGCGTCAGACGCGCGAGCGCTCCCGCCGCCGCCGGTACGAAGCGCACCAGCCGCGGCAGACCGTCGCTCGCGACGCGCAGGGCCATCGCAGTCGGCTCGCCCCCCTCGAGCAGCTGGTTGGCGACCACCGTCAGGTCCGGCGCGACGTGGATCAAGCGCACACCGGCTCCCGCCTCCGTGGCCGCGACGAGGAGCCCGCCCTCGGCCAGACCCGTAACGGCCAGCACGGCGCCGACGTTGGGCCCGGGGGCCGCGATGCCCTGCCGCGGTCCGCTCGGGTCGCCCACGACCGGCCCCGGCGGTACACCCGCGACATGAACGCGCGCGAGCACGTCGTGCGGCGCGAGCAAGCCGCGCCGGGTGATCACCACGTCGCCGTAGATCGGGTCGTAGCCGACGTCGAAGAGCGCGTCGCCGCCGGCGAGCAGCCGCCCCGGCAACCCGGGCTGCGGCTCGGCCACCGGCGGCAGCCCGAGGCACCCCGCCACCGCCGGCGAGCAGCCCTCCAGCCACGTCGACTCTTCGGCCTGCACCACCGCCGCTTTGCCGGGAGCGCAGGTCGGTGTCGAGGCCGGCACGCAGCGATCGACGCGCGCGGCGCACGCTTGTCCACTCGGGCAGGGGCCACCGCACGGCGTCGCGTCAGCGCAGACGCCGAGCAGGCAACGTAGCCCCTGCGCGCAGTCCCCGTCGGCCTCACAGCGGGCGCGCGCGCAGACGCCGGCGACGCAGCTCGACGACGGCAGCGCGCAGGTCGACGGGTCGGTGCAGCGCAGGCGGGGCCGGCAGGCGCCCTCGAGGCAGCGCTCTGCCACGCAGCAGTCCGCGTCGGCGGTGCAGAAGACGTCGCCGACGCAGACCCCGCCGGGACCGCAATGACTGCGAGCCGGGCATTCCGCGTCGCTGCTGCAGCCGCGCTCGGGCGCGGGGCCCGGGCGGCATGCCAGCAGGCTCGCACACAGCCACCAGGAAGCGGCACGCAGCACCGCGCGGCGGGTCGGGCTCATTTCGTGCCCCCCACGAGATCCAACCCGACCGCGACCCACAGCCAATCGTCTGCACCGAGGGCCCCGACCCCGAGCGGTCGCGCCACCAGGGGCAGGCCGAGTCCGTCGAGCAGGGTGGCCAGGTCGATGTCGAGGTCGATCGGCTCGGCGAGGAGCAGCCCGACGGCGAGGTCGACCAGCGCCGGCGCAAGCGCAGGCAGGCCGGCGGCGTCGACCAGCGCGGCGTCTTCGATGTCGAGCTCGGCGAGATCGACGTGCTCGACGCGCAGCGAGAGCGAGTTGCCGACCACGCGCAGTTCGATGGATACGTCCAAGTCGGCCCGAGCCTCCACCAACGTGAGCCAGCGCCAGCGGGCGTCGGCTTCGATGAGGACGCCGGCGTCGGCCATCCGCAACCGCAGGCGCAGCGCGCCGCCGGGCAGAGACTCCAGCCCGACGCGGGTCGGTGGCGCCGGCGCGGCCGAGGGCGAGAGGACGACGCGGATGGCGGCGTCCGGCGACACGACGCGGCGCAGCCCGGGCACGACCAGGTCGAGCGCAGCGGCGCTGAGGATCAGCGAACCACCCGAGAGGCCGTACAGCCCGGCGCTGTCGACGCGGACGCAGAGCAGCCCCGAGCGCAGCGCCGCCCAAACGGCCTGCTCGATCAACGGCGTGCCGAGCAACAAGCCCAGATCCACGGTCTCCTGGCCGGCAGCCGTCGCGATGGTCGCGGGCAGTGCCGGCGGCGGCGAGAGCGGCAAGGTGGCGAACCCGGGCGCGGCGTCCGGCCCCGGGTCGCGCGCGCAAGGGTGGGCCGAGGCGAGCACGGCGGCATCGAGGCGCACCAGCAGCGCCCCGGCCTGGACCGAGAACGCGCCCTTGCGCGGCCGTACGCGCGCCCGCAGCGGCTCGCCGGGGCCGAGCAGCGCGAGCAGCGCGGCGTTGCTTGCGGCGAGCGTGGCCCGCAGGTCGATCGGCACCTCGACGTCGATCGGCTGTCCATTGAGGCCCGGCAAGATCACGGCGTCGAGCAGCAGCCCCGTCGCGACCTCGAGCAGGTCGCCCAGCAGCGGTCCGAGCAGGTTGGTCAGGCCCGAGATGGCGGCGCTGCCCAGCTCGCCGGCGGCGCAGAGGTTGCATTCGAGGCAGGGGTCTTCGGCCAGCACCTTGTCGGTGCACTCGGGCAGCTTGCAGTCCATGCCGAGCCGAAAGCCGACCGCGTGCAGCACCGGATCGGCGACCTCGATGTCGAGATCGAGTCCGCCCTTGGCGTCGATGCCCAGCACGACGTCGACGGTAGCGGAGACCGTGGCGACGCGCTCGGTGCTCTTGCCGACGTCGAGGCCGTTGAGCAGGTGGCAAGCCGCGTCCGTGCCGATGCCGAGGACCTTGCTGCCGCCGGCGACGACGCCGCTGACGACGCCGAGATGGGCGTGGTCAAAGCCGAGCCGCAGTCGAGCCGGGCTGCTGCCGTCGACGAGTTGGATGGTCAGCGCGTCCATGTCCAGCGAGAGCACCAGATCACGGACCGACGCCTTGCCCTCGAACAAGCCGAGCCCGCCACCGACGCTCAACTCGACCGGACCGAGCAGCGATCCGACGTCGATCTTGGCGGCACCGCTGGCGGTCTTGCCGAAGAGCAGGCCGAGGAGGTCGACGATCTGAGCCGCGACGACGTCGAATCCGTGCTGCGTCACCCGCGCCGCGGCCCCCGAATTCAGCAGCAGCGCGTCCGGAACGGTCGGCTTCGGTGGGGCGGTCGTCAGTTCGACGCAGCCCTTGCCGCCACAGCCGGTCAGCGCCAGGGCCAAGAGCAGCGAGAGCGCGAATCGACGCCGTGGTTCAGGATGCGAGCGACGTACGGTCCGCTGGTCGTGTGTGCGGCGAATGGGGCGCCGGACCGGAGCGGTCGGGAGCACGGTGGCTCAGGAGACGACGCGGTTGCGACCGCCGCGCTTGGCCCGGTACAGGTTCTCGTCGGCAGCGAGGACGGCGGCTTCGGCGCGCGTCATCGAATCGTCGACCGTGGCGACGCCGACGCTGATCGTCACGTTGACGCGGTTGCCCTCGAACTCGAAGCGATGCTCCTCGACCAGGCGGCGGAAGTCCTCGCCGAACGAGACACCGCCATCGAGCGCCGTCTCGGGCATCACGCAGCAGAATTCCTCGCCGCCGTAGCGCGCAAACATCTCTTCGTGGCGGACGCGCGCCTTGGCGAGCTTGGAGAGCTCGCGCAGCACGTAGTCGCCCATCAGGTGGCCGAACTCGTCGTTGATCCGCTTGAAGTGATCGATGTCCATCATGATCACGGTCAGCGGTCGGCCATGACGACGCGCCCGCGTGAACTCGCGGTCGAGAAAGTCGACGAGCGCGCGCTTGTTCGGGATCTGCGTGAGGCCGTCTTCGATCGTCAGGCGGTAGATCTCTTCGTGGTACGCAAGCTCGATATTGTCGCCCGAGAGGTACTTGAAGATCGCTTCGCCGATCTGCACGTAGTCGCCGCTGCGCAGCGACGCCTCGTTCTGCACCAACACGTCGTTGAGATAGGTGCCGTTGGTCGAGTAGTTGTCGACCACGCGATGACCGATGTCGGTGGGATCGATGCGGGCGTGGCGGCGGGAGACCGAGTCGCTCTCGAGGACGATGACCGAGGTCGGATCGCGACCGATGCTGACCGGCTCGCTGCCGAGCTCGAAGCGCCGACCCATCTGCGGGCCGCGCAGCTGCACCAGACACGCATTGCGAGACGCACTCCGCGCCGCGATCTCCTTGACGGAAGTGATCCGAGTCTCTGCGTCCAAGTGATCCGAGCGCGACATGCTGTTCCCTTCGGTCCGCTGGCAGTGGAGAATTCGACCTTAGCGGCCGGAGCCGGTCGAATCAATCCCGCTCAGTGGGTGTATTCGCGGACGTAGCGAACCAAGACGTCGACGTAGCTCTGTACCGGCGGAGGCCGAATCCCCATGGGTTCCAGCAGGCTCCGTGCCTGTGCGTCGTCGAACCGCACATCGGTGTCGAACCACTCGACGAACGAGCGCTCCTGCGGAACCAGGTTGCGAACGCCCGGCAACCCCAGGACGGCACGCGAGAACCCGTGTGGCAGGAAGACCGTCGGACGCGGGCGGCCGGCCGCATCGGCGACGGCGCAGAAGAAATCGTGGGCCGAGAGCGGGTCGGGGTCGACGAGGTGGAAGGTGCCCCCGGCGGCGTCGGGATGGCGCGCGAGCGCGGCACCGGCGCGAACCACATAGTCGGCAGGGACCAAGTGCAGCGGGAATCGGCCCTGCGCGGGCAACGGCACCGCGACGTTGGCGGGCGCGTTCACGATCGCGTTCATCAGGATGTAGGGACCGTCGAAGCGCTGCACCTCGCCGGTCTCGGAGTCACCGACCAAGATCGCCGGCCGTAGGATGGTGATCGGGAGCTTGGCCATCGCGGTCCGCGCCAGCCGCTCGGCCTCGGCCTTGCTCGCCTCGAAGCGGTTGCGGTGTTTCTGCCCGACGTCCAGTTCGCTCTCACGGACCACGCCGTCGCGGTCCCCCGCGACGAAGACGGTCGACCAATGGCAGAAGCGCTCGAGCCGCTCCATGCCGAGTGCGACCTCGAGCATCTCGCGCAGACCGTCGACGTTGACCAAGCGCATCTTGCGCGTCTCGACGCCGAGGTATTGCAGCGCCGCGAGGTGATGAACCTCTTGCACCTCGCGCTGGAGCCGCCGCAGCTCCGGGCCGGAGAGCCCCAAGTCGATGTCGAGAATATCGCCCCAGAGCGCCTCTGCGCGGCCGGCACTGCCTTGTGCCTCGGCCTGCTCGTTGAGCTCGCGGACGAAGGGCTCCACGTCGCGAGCGAACTTCTCGCGGTGCAAGACCAGGACCAGGTCGCCGGCGAGCACGAGCTCGCGGATCAGTCGCCGCGCGATGTAGATCGGGAAGCCGGTGACGAGCACCGTCCGGGGCTCACGCGCCTGCTTTCCCATCCGCCCCTCCTGTCGGCGCGCCGGCCAATAACCACGCCCAGAGCGCGTCGATCGCGGCGTCGAGCTTGGCGAGCGAGCCGTCGTTGTCAATCGCGCGGTCGGCGCGGGCCCGGAGCACGGCGTCGGGTGCCTGTGCGGCGATGCGCGCTGCGGCGGCGTCGGGCCCGAGGCCGTCCCGGGCAGCGATGCGGGCGATGCGGACTTCGTGCGGCGTGAACAGCGCCACGACGCGGTCGACCTCGCGATCCAATCCCATCTCGCAGAGCAACGCGGCGTCGACCAACGCGACGGCGCGGCCGGCGTGCTGCGCGTCGGCGATGCGTCGGCGGATCTCGGCACGGATCGCCGGATGGACGATGGCCTCGAGCGCGCGCAACGCATCGGCGTCCGCGAAGACGATCGCGCCGAGGGCTTTGCGGCGGAGGGCTCCGCTGTCGTCGAGCAGGTCGGCGCCGAAGCGCTCGGCGATGGCCTCGAGCGCCGGAGTGCCGGGTTCGACGACTTCGCGCGCGATGCGATCGGCGTCGATCCAGACGGCTCCGCGCTCGGCGAGTGCGCCGGCGACGTAGGTCTTGCCGCTGGCGATGCCGCCGGTCAGGCCGACCACGAGCGTGGCACCGGGGCCAGCGCGCATCTCAGCTCTTGGTGAAGACGTAGGACTGATTGAAGCTCTGCGGCGCAGGCAGCAGCGGGAGGCCGCGGATGCGCGCGAACTTGCTCTTGATGCACTCGGCGAAATCACCGGTCGCGCCCATCACCGAGACGCTGGTCACGGTGCCGGCGGTGCCGACGGTGAAGTTGACGGTCACCTTGCCCGAGAGGTTCGGGTTGGTACGCAACCCGTTCTCGTAGCAGCGCCGAACCGCCGAGTTCTTGCGCGAGATCACTTTGCCGATCTCCGCCTTGTTGCTGCCCGAACCGCCAAGGGCGCCGGACGAGAGCGAGATCTTGACGGCCTTCTCCTGCTTCTTCGCGACGACCTTGGTGGAGTCCGTGTCGCGCTTGCCGAAGCCGGCCTTGCCGCCGCCCGTGGGCACCTTCTCGACGGTGCCGCCGCCGCCGCCGCCGCCAGCGAGCTTCAGACCACCGCTGCCGGGACCGTCGCCGTCGTCGGCCTCGGCACCGCCGAAGGTCTTGGCGATGACGCTGCCCTCTTCGCCCTCACCGGCCTCGCCGAAGAGCTTGGTCGCGGCGCCACCACCACCGAGCAGTGCGCCGGCGATCGTCTTCTTTGCCACCGCCTCGACGACCTGCTTCTTGCGCTCGGTCGGATCGACGGTCTGGCCGGTCGAAGTCGGCTTCTCTTCCTTGACGGGAGCCTTCTTCTTGGGCTCCTCCTTCTTGATCTCTTCTTGCTCGGCCTTCTTGGCCTCTTCGCTCTTGATGTCGACCGTTTCCTTTTCGGGCTCTTCCTCTTCCTTCTCCTCGATGAGGACCTCGTAGGTCGTGGCGAGGTGCATCTCCTCGAGCTGCTGCTGCTTGAGGTACTTGCCCGTGGTGCGCTGGAAGATGACGGCCTGTCCGACGATCGAGCCGATGAGCAGGAGCGAGACCAGGAAGCTGATGCTCCAGACCGGGTCGGTCATCAGCGGCGCGATGATCTGCCCGAAGACGGATTTGCGCGGCATCATCGGGACGGTGACCGTCCGCCGCACGACCTGGAAGAGCACCGTGTACGGACCGAGCGAGGCACGGCCGCGCGCCTTCAGTCCGATCTGCAGCTCGACGCCGTCGCCGCTCTTGCGAGCCACGCCCTTGCGCACGGCCTCGGCCTCGTCCATCGGGTTGCCGTCGGTCGCGAGGCGCAGGTTGCTCCCGCCGGGCAGCTTGACCCTGACCGAGCCGCCCTTGTCGATCTCGAAGGTCGCCGAGGCGCCCTTGTAGTCGACGTCCGGCAGGACCAGCGTGTCGGCCGTCTCGCTACCGACTCGGACGATCTCGCCGGCTTGGAAGATCTTGTCGGTCAGCAGGCGGGACTCGTGCACCAAGCCGATGCGCAGGACCGTCTCCTCGTGGGTGACGGTCGGCACCGAATCGGAGCGCACGAACTGGAACATCATGATGATGTCCCCGAACGCCAGCGATCCGCCGGTGTACGCCTCGATGCTGACCATCTTCTGGCCCTTGACCTCGACGACGTCGCGCTTGCTCACGCCCTGGCTGCCCTCGGGCCCGCCGCGCAGGTTGACCTGGGCGTTCGGGTCGCTGGGGAGTAGCAGGTGGTAGGCGTCCTTGTGCAGGACCGCGAGCGCGACGTGGGCCGGGAACTCCGGATGGTCTTTGGCGCTGACCTGGACGGTGGCGTCGGCGCGGGTGCCGACCGAGACGTCGGACCGCTTGTTCAGCACGCGCTCGGCCAGAATCTGGCCCTTGAACACCACGCCGACGCGCAGCACACGGTTGGTGTCCAGCCCCATCCTTGGCGCTCCTCCGTCCCCGCCCGGTCGTCCGAGCCGCTCGTCTCAACAAGAAGGTTCCGTGCTTTCGAGACCTTCCGGCTGATCCGGCGGCGCGATGCTAGTCCGTGGCGTGACGCCGTGTCAATCCACGCAGCCGGCCTTCCGGTGCTCGCCTGCGTAGGTACTCGATCCCGATGCCCCGTGGGAAGGTGCCGGCCCGGATCCCCACATCGTTTTTCACGATGAGGGACCGAACGAGCTGCGGAGGGACCGCGCGCTAGCTCTTGGTGAAGACGTACGACTGGTTGAAGCTCTGCGGCGCAGGCAACAACGGCAAGCCGCGAATACGGCTGAACTTCGTCTTGATGCAGTCGGCGAACTCACCGCTCGCGCCCATGACGTTCACGTTCGTGACCGTACCGGCCGTACCGACCGTGAAGTTGACCTGCACCTTGCCCGAGAGGCCCGGGTTGCTGCGCAACCCCGTCTCGTAGCAGCGCCGCACGGCCGAGTTCTTGCGAGCGATGACCTTCGCGATCTCGCCCTTGTTGCTGCCGGAACCGCCCAGCGCGCCGGCAGAGAGGGCGACCTTCACCGCCTTCTCTTCCTTCTTGGCCGCGACCTTGGTGGCCTTGGTATCGCGCTTGCCGAAGCCGCCGGCCTTGCCGGTCTTCACCTTCTCGACGGTACCGCCGCCGCCGCCGCCGCCGGCGAGCTTCAAGCCGCCGGTGCCGGGACCCTCGCCTTCGCCAGCGTCACCGGCGCCGCCGAAGGTCTTGGCCATGACGCTGCCTTCCTCACCCTCGGCGGCCTCGCCGAAGAGCTTGGTCGAAGCACCACCACCGCCGAGCAGCGCGCCCGCGATCGTCTTCTTGGCGACCGCTTCAACGACCTGCTTCTTCTTCTCGGTCGGATCGACGGTCTCGCCGGTCGACTGCGGCTTCTCGGCCGGCTTCTCGACCTTCTCGGGCTTGTTGTCGACCTTCTTGGTCTCCTTCGGAGCCTCGGTCGGCTTGAGCTCGGGGGCCTGCTCCTTCGGCTCCTCTTCGGGCTCCTCCGGCTCGGGCTCGGGCTTCTCCTCGACGAGCACCTCGTAGGTCTGCGCCATGTGCTGATCTTCGGTCTTCGCCTGGTTGAGGTATTGACCCGTGCTGTGCTGGTAGATCAGCGCCTGGGCCACGACGCCCATGCCGAGCAGGAACGAGATCGCGAAGCACGCGGTCCACACGACGTCGTTCAGGAAGATGCCGACGAACTTCTGCACCGCGCTCTTGGTGTCCATCTGCGGCACGATCACGCGCTGCCGGATCACCTGGAAGAGCACGGTGTACGGTCCGAGCGAAGCTCGACCGCGGGTGCCAAGCGTGAGGTGGCACACCACGTCGGCGCCTTCCTCGCGCGCCTTGCCGCGGGTCATCAACTCCTTCAAATCGCGTGGCGCGTCGTCCTGCACCGCCACGCGGACCTTGACGTCCTTGGGCGTACGCAGCGTGACCGAGCCGTCCTTGTTGTTCTGGAAGCGAATCGAGGGGCCGCTGTAGTCCTGCTGGTCGAGCACCAACGAGTCGTTGGTGGACCCGCCGACCGAGACCTCCTTCTCCTCGGGGAAGATGCGGTCGGAGATCAGGCGGTCGTCGTAGACCAAGCCGATGCGGAGCACCGTGCGCTCGTGCGTGATGCTCGGCTGCAGGTAGCCCTTCACGAACTGGAACATCACGGTGACGTCACCGACGACGATGGAGCCACCGGCGATGTCCTCGACCGAGACGCAGCGCTTGCCGCGAATCTGCTGCACGTTGTCGTTGCCGCCGCCGCGCAGGTTCACCCTCGCAGACGGATCGGTCGGGATGACCAAGTAGAACTTGCCCGCCTCGCAGAAGAGCACGTCGAGGTGATCCGGGAAGTCCGGGTAGTCCTTCGCCGCGAACTGCACCGTCGAGTCGGCGCGCAAGCCGACGGAGACATCGATTCGACGATCGATGATCTCCTCGCGGACGATGCTGCCGCGGTAGACGATTCCCAGACGAACGTTGCGGTTGCTCATGCTCTAGCCCCGATTTCCGAGTCGATCCACTTGCCGAGGGCGCGCCCCTCGGGCGGACCGTTCGCGTGGAGACGCAGGTCCAAAGAGGTTATGCGATGGTGAAGAAGGGTGTCAACGAACTCACCCTTTCCACGCCAACCTCCAGGAGCACGGACGCATAGCCGTCGACTTCGATCTACGGGCCGTGACAAATCGCTCGCGCGCGCCTGCCACGTTGGCAATTCGTGGACGCTTCACTAGACTCCGCGCCGCTCGCGGGTGCGCCCCGCGCTGGAGACTCACATGAACCGAATCCTGCCCACGCTCGCCCGGCTCCTCGCCCTCAGCATCGCGTTCGCGCCCGTGGCGGCCTGTGGCAGCGACGACGACACGGGTCCGGCCGAGTCCGAGGCGCCGCGCACGGCGCAAGAGGCGATCACGCCCGAAGCCTTCCAGGCCGAACTCGCCGGGGACAGCGCTCTCGCCGGGCTGGCGACGGCGGTCGGGGGCGCGCTGCAGGCCGCCGGCATCGTCAAGGGCCCCGACGGCGAGGAGCTGCTCTGGGGCGAATACGCCGGCGATATCGACGCGGGCCGCGCCGACGTCCGCGCCATCTTCCGCTACCGCGCCTCGGCGAGCGCCGCGCCGGTGCACGGGCGCGCCGATCACGACGCCACCGGCGCGAGCCTGAAGGACGCCGCCGGCAACGCCATCGGCCGCGTGACCATCGGCGCGCCGGTGCTGACCAAACGGCTGCTCGAGCACAACCTCAAGAAGGCGCAGACCGTCCTGGTGCCCAAGGCGCTCGAGAGCAAGAACCCCGTCGAGCCGGGCGTGGTGCAGGCCGACCTGGCGGCCATCGGCCAGGGCAAGCGACACCTGCACGTGCTCTCCGCGTACGGTCCGGCGGTGGGCGTGGATCACGCCGCCCTCCGCAAGGCTGCCGAGGCGACCGGCCTGTTCGACGACGTCACCGTCCACGCCTTCGCCCGCCGGCAGGAGGCGCTGACGCTGCTGCCGCGGCTGACCACGCTCGACGTCGTGGTTTGGGTCGGCGCCGGCGTGATCGACACCTTCAACGACGGAAAGCCCGACAAGAGCATCGGCATGACGCTCTCGCGCGGCGTGTTCGGCGACGAGTTGATCTCGCGCGATACCGTCAAGGGACTGCTCGACCAGCCGGCGCTCGGCGGCCCGGGGCTGATCGTGCTGCTCGGCGGCGACTCGCTGACGTCCGACCATCCGACGCAGACGGGCCTACTCGCACAGGAGCTGCAGAACGTGCCGTGGCGCGTGGTCGTCGGCTTCGACGGCGGCCTCGAGCTCGCCGACGGCGAGGCCGCGGTCGGTGCCCTGCTCGCGGCGCTCGCCGCCGGCAAGCCGCTCGCCGACGCGGTCGCTGCCGGGACCGCCAAGGCCGCTGGCGCCGCGATGACGACGGCGCTCGACTCGACGCTGGCGACCGATTGGTACCTGCCGCCGGCGAAGGCGAAGTTCTGGGACGCCGCCCCGAGCAGCGCCGCCTTGAAGATGTATCTGAAGGTGACGCCGATGTGCGTCGAGCCGGTCGGCGGCACCTGTGACGTGGCGGCGTTCAAGGCCGGCAAGTCGGTGCCCGCCGAGCAGCTGACCGCGACCTCGGCGATCTACGATTGCGCGCCGACCTTCGACGGCCCCTGGTTCAGTTGCAGCAACAAGAACGAAGTGACCGGCGCCGATTTCAGCGTGCGCGGCTTCCTGCGCGGGCGCACCGCCGGCGACGGCGTGTTCCTCGTCGCCACCGGCGCGCCGGACAAGAAGGTCAACGGCATCACCGTCGTCGGCGAGGGCGTGATCGAGACCGTCGACGTCGGCGGCGGCGCGACCACCATCCGCTTCGGCGGCCAGGCCGCGGCGAGCACCTACGTGGACGGCGACGGGCGCTGCTGTGTGGCCGTGAACCCGCTGCTGGTCGGTCAGAAGGCGACCGAGCAGGTCAGCACGCTGACGGTGAACCCCTAGGACCCATCGAGCGGTCGCCGGCAGGCGCTCGCCCACCCCGCGCGGCACGCGCGACGACGAGGCAGACATGGCGGATTTCTCGGGCAACTTGCACGTCGAAGGCGCGCGCATCGCGATCGCTGCGGCGCGCTTCAACGGTTTCATCGTCGAGCGCTTGGTGGAGGGCGCCGTCGACGCGCTGCGCCGCACCGGCACCGCCGCGGATGCGATCGACGTCGCTCGGGCGCCGGGCGCGTTCGAGTTGCCGCTGGTCTGCGAGCGCTTGGCCAAGACCGGGCGGTACGACGCGGTCATCGCGCTCGGCGCGGTGATCCGTGGCTCGACGGCGCACTTCGACTACGTCGCCGGCGAATGTGCCAAGGGCATCGCCGCTGCTTCGCAGCGCACGGGCGTGCCGGTGATCTTCGGCGTGCTCACGACCGATACCATCGAGCAGGCGATCGAGCGCGCGGGCACCAAGGCCGGCAACAAGGGTGCCGAGGCCGGCCTGACGGCGATCGAGATGATCGACCTGCTGCGCCGCATCGAGGCCGGCGCCTAGGCCGGTCGGAGGGACGAGATGGGAACGCGACGTCGCGCACGCGAGTGCGCGCTGCAGATCCTCTACGGTGTGGATTGGTCGGGCCAAGAGCCGGCCTACGCGGCCGAATTGTTCTGGGAGTGTTTCGCCGGTGAGCGCCCGAGCGCCTATGCCGAGATCCGTCGCGCCTGCGACGAGCTCGTCCTCGGCGTCGGGGAGCAGCGGGAACGCATCGACGAGGAGCTCGTCTCGGCCAGTCACAACTGGAAGCTCGAGCGCATGAGCGTGGTCGATCGCAATATCCTGCGCATCGGCACCTGGGAGCTGCTCTTCCGTCCGGACGTGCCGCGCAAGGTCGTGCTCAACGAGGCCATCGAAATCGCTAAGAAATACGGCAGCCTCGAGTCGGGCTCGTTCGTCAACGGCATCCTCCACCACATCTCCCTCAAGCGCCCGGAGACGCCCGATCGCAAGCGCGGCGGCAAGGTTCGCGCCGGCGACGCGCTCGAGGCCGAGGACGACGGAGCGCAGGCTTGAGACTCGACTTCGGTGAACCGACACTGGACGGGCTCGACGCTGCGCGCGGCGATCTGCTCGTACTCACGGCGTTCACCGACGATCGGCCGCTGCGCGGTCTGGCCGGACGCGTCGATTGGCGCCTGTGCGGCCGGCTCTCGCGACTGCTGCAGAGCCAGTTCGTGCGCGGCGAGGACGGCGAAGTCACGCTCACGCCGATGCCGGAGGACCGCCTCCCCTTCGAGCGCGTGATGATCGTCGGCCTCGGGCGACGGATCGAGTTCGACGGAGGTCGTTTCGAGACCGCCTGCGAGACGATCTTCCGGCGCGCAGCCGGCATCGGCGCGCGCGACGTCTCGATGTCGTTGCCGGGTCGCGTCGGCATGCAGGTCGGCCTGCGCCAAGCGGTCCACGGTTGGGGTCGTGCCTTGGCCCGGGCCTACGACGCCGAGGCGCTGATGGAGGTGCGCGTGCTGCTGCTCGAGCCGCTCGAGGTGCAGCGCGAGCTGGCCGAACCGCTGCTGGAGATGGCGCGACGTCTGCACGAAGAAGCCCGGCACGCGACCGGCCGAATCGACGAGCCCGAAGAGGACGACGCCAGCGCGATCGAGGCGGCGCCGCGCGATTGGCGAACCGGCGTGCGACGCTTGGTGCCGGACGCCGCAGAGCCCGGCGGCCTCGGCGACCTCTAGAGACGCGATCAAAAAATCGCCAAAGGCGATTTTTTGGGCGCGACTCGAGGAGGGGGATGGTTCGCGAGAACCGCGCTTCTCGCGACCAGGGGGCGCCCAGCCCCCCAG
>JBEARB010000319.1:0-8091 GCA_041163625.1 Pseudomonadota bacterium
AGGAGGGGGATGGTTCGCGAGAACCGCGCTTCTCGCGACCAGGGGGCGCCCAGCCCCCCAGACAACAGACGAGAGACTCGGCCAGAAAATGCGAACCTGCATTTTCTGGTCGCGTCTCTAGACTTCGTCGAAGAAGTACGACTTGAACACCTGGATCCGCTCCTGGTAGCTCGCGCGATCGAGGTGGTAGCAGGTCGCCGCGAGCGACGAGAGCAGCGAGTTGCCGTCCTGCGGGGTGAAGCAGTAACCGACCACCTCGTGGTCGTTGCGGACCGTCAGGCTCTGATCGATGACCACCGTCTGGTTCAGGATGCGGCCGTACAGACCGTGATCGCGGCCGAACGAGAAGACCGTGGCGGTCGAGTCCTTGTGCGTCAGCGCGACGAGGTCGTCGGCGGCGAGGCGACGGCGGACCTCCTCGATGGTGATCGGCTTGTTGCGGACGAGGTGGAAGTAGATCGAGTGCATGTACTGCGTCGGCAGCTTCACGGCGCTCGAGAACAGGTTCAGGTCCACGCCCAGGGTCTGGTAGAGGTGCCAAGCGTCGCGGGCGTGGTGGGTGCCGAAGCGCGGGTCGCTGTGCTTGCCGACCGAGGGGGCCGGGATGAACTTGTCGCCCTGGCTGATGTCGGTGGCGCGACGCATGCAGAGGAATCGGCCCTCCTGCAGCACCTGCTCCTCGCCGTCGAAGCCGAACAGGCGGCAGAGGATCGAGAGGTTGTGCGTGTTGCAGGAGACGACCTGCACGAACTTCTCGTCCTTGCCGGCGAGGGCCTCGTCGAGCGTGTCGTCGTTGATGCGGCGGGCGTACATGTGGCCGAAGCCGAACTCGCTGCCCTGCGCGATGAACATGCGGCTCGGGCTGACGAAGCGGCTGTAGACCTGCTCCTTCATGCGGTTGCCGATCGGCGTGCAGTCGATGACGACGGCGCTCTGCTCGATGGCGTCCTCGAAGCCGAGCTTGGCCTCGATGTCCAGGGCGCGAAATGCGTCCATGCGGTCGGGATCGACGCAAAGCTCGGCGCCGGCGCGCTGCAGCGCCCAGACCTTGCTGCGGTCGGTCTTGAGCGGCGTGTTCTTGTGGAAGAAGACGCGATCGACGCCGAGCGCCTCGCGGTTCCGGCTGAGCATCGCGATCAGCGGCTCACCGATGGTTCCGGTACCGACGACGAGGACATTCTTGCTGGACATGCGCGCTCCTCCTTCCCGTGGCGCGGCGACGTGCTTCGCGCGAGGGCGCATGACCTAGCCGAGAAGACCCCGATCCGTCAACGAAGCAAAGGGCTCCGAGGCGAGCTGGGGCTTTGACACCCGATCGCGCGTGGCCGTATCCTCCCGGCCCCTGCGTGAGGCACCGCGACGCCGCACGTGAACCGAGGAAGGCTCCGAAATGGCAGAACCAAACGACTCCGGAAACGGCCACGATCCGATCGGCGGCGAGGGGGGCGAGAACCCCGGCGCGCTGCCCACGATCAGCATCGAAGCGGAGATGCGGAGCAGCTACGTCGATTACGCGATGAGCGTCATCGTCGGCCGCGCCCTGCCCGATGTCCGCGACGGCCTCAAGCCGGTCCACCGTCGTGTGCTGTTCACCCAGCACATGATGAAGAACAACTGGAACTCGGCCTACAAGAAGTCGGCGCGTATCGTCGGCGACTGCATCGGCAAGTACCACCCGCACGGCGACTCGGCGGTCTACGATACGCTCGTCCGCATGGCGCAGGACTTCTCGATGCGCGCGCCGCTGGTCGACGGCCAGGGCAACTTCGGCTCGGTCGACGGCGACCCCGCCGCGGCCATGCGCTACACCGAGGTCCGCATGACCCGGCTGGCGCACGAGCTGCTGGCCGATATCGACAAGAAGACCGTCGATTTCCAGCCCAACTACGACGGCCACGACGAGGAGCCGACGGTGCTGCCGAGCCGGGTTCCGAACCTGCTCGTCAACGGCGCCGCCGGCATCGCCGTCGGCATGGCGACCAATATCCCGCCGCACAACCTCGGTGAGGTGGTCGACGCGTTGATCGCGATGATCGAGAACCCGGCGATCGATGTGCAGGGCCTGATGGCGCACATCCAAGGCCCGGACTTCCCGACCGGCGGTATCATCCAGGGTCGCCAGGGCATCTGGGAGGCCTACACGACCGGTCGCGGCAAGGTGCGCGTGCGCGCGAAGACGCACATCGAGACCGCCGACAAGGGCAACCGCGAGATCATCGTCGTCGACGAGCTGCCCTACCAGGTGAACAAGGCCAAGCTGCTCGAGCACATCGCCAACCTGGTCCGCGACAAGAAGATCGAGGGCATCAGCGACCTGCGCGACGAGTCCGACCGCCACGGCATTCGCATGGTGATCGAGTGCAAGCGCGACGCGATCGGCGAGATCGTGCTGAACCACCTGTTCCGCATGACCTCGCTGCAGACGACGTTCGGCGTGATCAACCTCGCCATCGTCGGCGGTCAGCCCAAGGTCCTGACGCTGCGTGAGATGCTCACGCACTTCATCGACCACCGTCGCGAGGTCGTCACCCGCCGCTGCCTGTACGAGCTCGAGCAGGCGCGCGCCCGGGCGCACATCCTCGAGGGCTTGCTGATCGCGCTCGACCACCTCGACGAGGTCATCGAGTTGATCCGGGCGAGCCCGGACACCTCGACGGCGCGCTCTGCGCTCATGCTGCGCTTCGAGCTCTCGGAGCTGCAGGCACAGGCCATCCTCGACATGCGCCTCGCCCGCCTGACGGGCTTGGAGCGCGACAAGATCAAGGCCGAGTACGACGAGCTGCAGAAGACCATCGCTTGGCTGCTCAGCGTGCTCGAGAACGACGTCTTGTTGATGGGCATCATCCGCGACGAGCTGATCGAGATCCGCGACGGGTACGCCGATGGTCGCCGCACCGCCATCGTCGAGGATCTCGGCGAGCTCTCGGTCGAAGACCTGATCGCCGACGAGGACATGGTCGTCACGCTGACCAACGACGGCTACGTCAAGCGCACCCCGCTGACGGAGTACCGCGCGCAGCGCCGCGGCGGCCGCGGCTCGACCGGCATGGCGACCAAGGAAGACGACGTCGTCAGTGACCTCTTCGTCGCCTCGGCGCACATGCCGATCCTGTTCTTCACCTCGCACGGCCGCGCGTTCAGCCTCAAGACGTACGAGTTGCCGGCGGGCACCCGCACCACCCGCGGCAAGCCGGTGGTGAACCTGCTGCCGGTCGAGAAAGACGAGGAGATCAAGGCCGTGCTGCCGGTACGGACCTTCGACGATCCCGACGCCTACGTGCTGCTCGCCACCCGCGAGGGGCGCGTGAAGAAGACCGAGCTCGCCGCGTACAGCAAGATCCGCGTCACCGGCATCATCGGCTTGGTGCTCGAGGACGGCGACGACCTCATCGACGCCCGCCTGGTGCGCGACGACGACTCGGTCATCCTCGCCACCCGGGACGGCATGGCGATCCACTTCGGCACCGACTACGACCCCGACGCCGGCAAGGGCCTGCGCGCCATGGGCCGCGTCGCCCGCGGCGTGATGGGCATCCGGCTGAAGAAGGGCGACGCCGTCGTCAGCTTGGCGGTGCTCGATGCGGAGGCGCGCGGCTTCTCGCTCGACAGCGTCGCCGCTGCCGAGGAAGGCGAGGACGAGGTCGACGAGGCCGCGCTCGAAGCCGACACCGGCACCGACGTGGGCGAGGGCGAAGAGGACCAGGACGCCGTCGATCTGCCGGCGTGGGTCGTGCTGACCATCTCGGAGAACGGCTACGGCAAGCTCACGCTGCCTGAGCGGTACCGCCTGCAGGGTCGTGGTGGTCAGGGTCTGATCGACCTGAAGACCAAGGAAAAGGGCAAGCCGACCAAGACCGGAAAGGTGGTCGGCCTGCGCGTGGTGCCGAGCGACGGCGAAGTCCTGCTGGTGACCGATGGCGGCAAGCTGATCCGCACGGGCACCGGCAGCATCCGTCTGGTCGACCGCAACACCATGGGCGTGAAGGTGATCAACCTCGAGGCCGGCGAGAAGGTCGTCGGCTTCGACGCGATCGCCGAGAGCGGCGACAGCGAGGCGGACGAAGCCGAGATCGAGGCCGCCACGCTCGAAGCACACCAGGGAGAGGCGACGCCGATCGCCGACGTCGCAGCCCCCGGCAGCGACGACGAGGAGGTCTGAGCCATGCGTCGTCCTCCCCCACGCGGCCGACCGCGTCGTCCCAAACCCACCCCTGCGCCGCAGGGCGGCCCACGGCCGCGGTTCGCCGAAGCTTGGACGGCCGTGGTCTCTCCGACCGCGGTGAACCTGGTCACGGTCGGACATCCCTGGCTGTTCTCGGGCGCGCTGCTCGAGCTGCTGCCGCCGACCGCCGCCGAAGCCGAGCCCGGAGGACCTTGCGTCGTGCTCGGTCCCGACGGCGCGTTCCTCGGCATCGGGAGCTGCAACCCGCAGAGCCACATCGCCGTACGCATCCTCGAGCGCGGCAGCGGTGAGATCCCGAACCTGCTGCCGACGCTGACCCAGATCGCTCGGCGCAAGCTGGCCGCCGCGCGCGAGCTGCGCGTCCTGCTGGGCCGCCCTGGTGAAGGTCGCGATGCCTGGCGTCTGGTCAACGCGGAGGGCGATGGCCTGCCCGGCATGACCGTCGACGTGATGGGCGACGGTGCCGTTGTGGTGATCTCGACCGCCGGCGCACGCCGGATGGCCGAGACCGTCGCCGATTGGCTGGTGAAGGAGCTCGGCCTGGGCTGGGTGCTCGTTCGCAGCGCCAACGACACCCATCCGTCCGAGGGCTTGCCCGGCGGCCAGCTGCTCAGCCGCGGCGAGGTGCCCGAGAAGCTCGTGGTCGCGCACGGCGCGGCGCAGCTGCCGATCGAGCCCGCGGGCGGCCAGAAGGCCGGCCTCTACACCGATCAGCTCGACAACCACGTCGCCGTGGCCGCCTACGCGAAGGGCCGCTTCGTGGTCGACGCGTACTGCAACCTCGGCGGCTTCGGCATCCACGCCGCGCTCGCCGGCGCCCGCAAGGTGATGGCCATCGACGCCTCGCAGCGCGCAGCCGAAGCGGCCCAGGAAGCCGCGCAGCTCTCGGGCGTGGCCGATCGCTACGAGGTCGTCACCGGCGACGCGGTGCACCTACTCGGCGATTTGGCTGCTGGCATCGGCGCCGAGGACGGCAAGCCCGAGCTCGTCATCATCGACCCGCCGAAGTTTGCCACCCGCGCCGACGTGGTCGACGACGCGCTCAAGAAGTACGCCCACCTCAACGCCACCGCGATGAGCGCGTTGGCGCCGGGCGGCGTCCTGGTCACGTGCAGCTGCTCGGGCCGCGTCGATCGCACCGCGTTCGTGCGCATGCTCGGCCACGCCGCGCGCCGTGCCGGCCGCGAAGTGCAGCTGCTCGAGCTGCGCGGCGCCGCGGCAGACCATCCGACGCTGCCGGTCCACACCGAAGCCCAATACCTCAAGGTCGCGATCTGCCGCGTCCTCTGAGCCCCGTTCCGTGCAGGAGGACCCGATGACGACGCGCTACATCCTTTCGCTCGATCAGGGCACCACCGGCACGACGGCGCTGCTGGTCGGCCGAGATCTCCGCATCCACGCGAAGGTCAACGTCGAGTTCCCGCAGATCTATCCGCAGCCGGGCTGGGTCGAGCACGATCCCGAGGCGATCTGGCAGAGCACGCTCGACGCCATCGCTGCCGTGTTGGCCAAGGCGCGCGTCTCGGCCGAGTCCATCGAGGCGATCGGCATCACCAACCAGCGCGAGACGACGGTGGTCTGGGACCGCGCCACCGGCCGGCCGATCCACAACGCCATCGTCTGGCAATGCCGCCGCACCGCCGACCGCTGCGCCGCCCTGCGCGACGCCGGCCACGCCGACGCCATCCGCGCGCGCACCGGCTTGGTCGTCGACGCCTATTTTTCCGGCACCAAGGCCGCTTGGATCCTCGATGCCGTACCGGGCGCCCGGGCCCGCGCGGACGCCGGCGAGCTCGCCTTCGGCACCATCGACAGCTACCTGGTCTGGCGGCTCTCGGGCGGCGCGGCGCACGTGACCGATCCCTCCAACGCCAGCCGCACGATGCTCTACGACATCCACGCGCGCGCCTGGAGCGACGAGCTCTGCGGACTGCTCGGCGTGCCGACGTCGGTGCTGCCGGAAGTGCGCTCTTCGGCCGAGGTCTACGCGCACACCGCGGGGATGCCGATGCTGCCCGACGGCATCCCGATCGCCGGCATGGCGGGTGACCAGCAGGCGGCCCTCTTCGGTCAGATGTGCGTGCAGCCAGGCATGGCGAAGTGCACCTACGGCACCGGCGCCTTCTTGCTGATGCACACCGGCGACGAAGCTGTCGGCTCGGCCAACGGGCTGCTGACGACGGTCGCCTGGCAGGTCGGCGATCGCTACGAATACGCCCTCGAAGGCTCGGTCTTCATCGCAGGCGCGGCGGTGCAGTGGCTGCGCGACGGCCTGGGCATCATCCGCAGCGCCGCGGACATCGAGCCGCTCGCCGCTTCGGTGCCCGACGCCGGCGGCGTGGTCTTCGTGCCGGCGCTCGCCGGTCTGGGCGCACCGCATTGGCGCGAGGACGCGCGCGGCGTCGTCCGCGGGCTGACCCGTGGCACCACCGCGGCGCACCTCGCCCGCGCGACGCTCGAAGGGGTGGCGATGAGCTGCGCCGAGCTGCTCGGGGCGATGGAGAAGGATCTCGGTCGTTCGCTGGCCGAGCTGCGCGTCGACGGCGGCGCTTCGGCCAACGACCTGCTGATGCAGACCCAAGCCGACCTGCTCGGCTGCGACGTCGTGCGCCCCGAGGTGATCGAGACGACCTCGCTCGGCGCGGCGATCTTGGCCGGCATCGGCGCAGGCATCTTTGCCAGCGTCGAGGACGCGCGCTCGACCTGGGCCGAGGCGCAGCGGTTCACGGCGAACGCCGAACGCACCGATTGGGCGGCGCAGCTGCGCATCGCGTGGGCCAAAGCGATCGCAGCGGCCTGAGCCGGCGAGCCGCCCGGTCGATGGGCTACAGCCAGCCGCGCTTGCGAGCGAACGCCTCGAAGCCCTGCTCGAGCGACTCGAAGCTCTCGATCTCGTAGTAATCCGTCTGAATCTCGGTGGTGACGAAGGGCCGCGCGGCCACCGCCTCGAAATCGAGCGGATGCACGTCGACACGCTCGGACATGCCGTGGTGCAGCTCGCCGATCGAGCTCATCAACCCGGCGCCGAACGCGCGCCGCTCACCCGCCTCGCGCATCAGCCCGAACTCCACGGTGAACCAGTAGATGCGGGCGAGCTCGACGGCGCCCTGGTCGTCGGCATTGCAGCCGGCGACGCCGAAGCGCTCGAAGAAGCGGGCGAACGCCGGCAGCGTCAGCAGCGGGACGTGGCCGAACTGATCGTGGAAGAGATCGGGCGCCGGCGTGTAGTCCAGATCTTCGCGCCGACGGATGAAGTCGGTGCAGGGGAAGCAGCGCTCGCGCACCATCTCGAAGAAGGGTCGCTCGGGGACCAGTCCCTCGACGCGCACCAGCCGCCAGCCGGTCGCCTGGTACAACCGTTCGGAGAGCGCCGGCAGGCTCGGGATGGCGTCAGCCGAGAAGCCGCAGTGCGCCAAGCCCTCGTGGAAAGCAGCGACCGCGTGACGCTGCAGGTTCGGCACCTGCCGCGACCAGAGCAGCTGCCACGTGCCTTCCTGTTCGGCGTCGTAGTCGGGCCGGGCGGTCGGGGCAGGCCAGCGACCGCCGGCGTCGCGGTGCGGGAAGACCGGGCGCGTCTCGGCGGCGTAGAGCGCGGTCGTTGCGGTGTCGAGAGCCGGGGTCTGGGTCGAGGCGGGCGTCGTCATCATGGCGGCGATGTAGCTGCGACCGTGGCGGTCGTCAAATCGAGCGACGGCTGGCACCTGATCCGCACAACCACGTAGCCAAACGAGCCAATGGCGAGCCGGTCGGCAATTCACGAGGGTGAGCGCGGTCCGAGGATCGGTGTCGCACGTCGACGTAGAGCGCGTCGAAGCCCGGTCGCACCGTCGGTTCCGCTTGTCCTTCCACCGCCGCTCGAGCGCATGGATTGTCTCATGAAACTCCGTTCTCTCCGATGTCTTTCTCTT
>JBEARB010000320.1:0-8872 GCA_041163625.1 Pseudomonadota bacterium
TGGTTCGCGAGAACCGCGCTTCTCGCGACCAGGGGGCGCCCAGCCCCCCAGACAACAGACGAGAGACTCGGCCAGAAAATGCGAACCTGCATTTTCTGGTCGCGTCTCTAGCTACAGCCCGAGGTCTCGCCGCAGTTCGGGCATTTGTGGCAGGCGCCGTTGACGACCATCAGCGTGCCGCAGGCGTGGCAGGGCGGGGCGTCGAGGCTGGTGCGATAGCCGTCGTCGCTGTCGGTCGACGTGGCCGCCGCCGGTCGCGCGCTCGCCGCCACCGCCGCCGCCACCGAGGTCGCCGGCGCCGAGACCGCGCTCGCCACCGCCGCCATGCTGGTGCCGCCGTCGAGGAACTTCAGGCTCAGCCAGCGGAAGATGTAGTCCGTCACCGACTTGGCGAAGCGGATGTCCGGGTTCGGCGTGAAGCCCGAAGGCTCGTAGCGGGTGTGGCTGAGCTTGTCGGCCAGCACCGCCAGAGGCACGCCGTATTGCAGGGCGAGGCTGACGCTGGTGGCGAAGGCGTCGAGCAGGCCCGAGATCGTCGAGCCCTCCTTGGCCATCACGACAAAGAGCTCGCCCGGCGTGCCGTCTTCGTACAGGCCCACCGTCACGTAGCCCTCGTGGCCGGCGATGCTGAACTTGTGGGTGATGGCGGCGCGCTCGTCCGGCAGCTTGCGACGCGCCGGCTTGGGCGTCGCCACCGGCGCCGGCGTCTCCACCACCGCCGCCGCCTGCGCGACGTCGTTCCCGGCGCCGACCTTGCCGGCGTCGACCTTGGCCGAGTCCTTGACCTTGTCCTTGCGCGTCGAGAGCGGCTGGATGCGCTTGCTGCCGTCGCGGTAGATGGCGACCGCTTTCAGGCCGAGTTTCCAGGCCGCGAGGTAGGTGCGCTCGACGTCCTGCACCGTCGCGTCGTGCGGGACGTTGACGGTCTTGCTGATCGCGCCGGAGAGGAAGGGCTGCACCGCCGCCATCATCTTCAGGTGCCCCATCGGCTGGATCGAGCGGTGACCGTTCGGCGCCCGGAACGCGCAGTCGAAGACCGCCTCGTGCTCGGGGCGCAGGCCGGGCGCGCCCTCGATGGTGTCGTGCTCGTCGACGAAGGCCTCGATGGCGGCGATGGCCTCGGCGTCGTAGCCGAGCCGCTGCAGACCGCGCGCCACCTGCCGATTCACGATCTTCAGCGTGCCGCCGCCGACCAGCTTCTTGTACTTCACCAGCGCGATGTCGGGCTCCACGCCGGTGGTGTCGCAGTCCATCATGAAGGCGATGGTGCCGGTGGGCGCGAGCACCGTGAGCTGCGCGTTGCGGAAGCCGTGTGCCTCGCCGAGCGTGCTGACCTCGCCCCAGACCTTGCGCGCTGCGCCGTAGAGCTCGAGCGGCACGTGCGCCGGGTCGATATCGCCGACCGCGCTGCGGTGCTGACGCATGACGCCGAGCATCGCGTCGCGGTTGGCGTCGAAGCCGGGGAAGGCACCGAGCGAGGCCGCGATGCGGGCCGACTGCGCCGCCGCCTCGCCGTGCATCAGCGCGGTGATCGCGGCCGCGTAGCCGCGACCGGCCTCCGAATCGTAGGGCAGGCCGCGGGTCATCAGCAGCGCGCCGAGGTTGGCGTAGCCCAGGCCCAGCGGGCGGTAGGCGTGTGAGTTGGCGCCGATCTGCTCGGTCGGGTAGCTCGCGAAGTCGACCAAGATCTCCTGCGCCGTCAGCGTCAGGTCGACCGCCGCGCGGAAGCTCTCGGTGTCGAATTCGCCGTCGTCGCGCACGAAGGCGAGCAGGTTCAGGCTCGCGAGGTTGCACGCCGAATCGTCGAGGAACATGTACTCCGAGCAGGGGTTACTCGCGCGGATGCGGTCGGTCTCGGGGCAGGTGTGCCAGCGGTTGATGGTGGTATCGAACTGCAGGCCCGGGTCGCCGCAGAACCACGCCGCCTCGGAGATCTCGCGCAGCACCGAGCGCGCGTCGAGGGTCTCGACCACCGAGCCGTCGCGGCGCGCCTTGGTCTGCCAGGCGCCGCCCGTCTCGACCGCCATCATGAACTCGTCGGTGACGCGCACCGAGTGGTTGGCGTTCTGGAAGAACACCGAGTTGTAGGCTTCGCCGTTGAAGCTGCCGTCGTAGCCGGCGTCGATCAGCGCCCACGCCTTGCGCTCCTCGCTCGCCTTGCTGTGCACGAAGTCCATGACGTCCGGGTGGTCGGCGTCGAGGATCACCATCTTCGCGGCGCGACGCGTCTTGCCGCCCGACTTGATGACGCCGGCGAAGGCATCGAAGCCACGCATGAAGCTGACCGGACCGCTCGCCTGACCACCGCCGCCGAGCGTTTCGCGGCTACCGCGGATCGACGAGAGGTTGCTGCCCGCGCCCGAGCCGCCCTTGAAGAGCATCGCCTCGGTGTGGGCGAGACGCAGGATCGAGTCCATCGAGTCGGCGACCGAGTTGATGAAGCAGGCCGAGCACTGCGGCTGTTCGTCGACGCCCACGTTGAACCAGACCGGCGAGTTGAAGCTCACGCGCTGGTGCAGCAGCAGCCAGGCGAGCTCGGCCTCGAAGGCGTCGGCGTCGTCGGGGCTGGCGAAGTAGCCGGCCTCGCGGCCCCAGCGCGCGACGGTCTCGACGACGCGGCCGATCAGCTGACGCACCGAGCGCTCGCGGGTCTCGCTACCGAGCGGGCCGCGGAAGTACTTGCTGGCGACGACCTGCGTCGCGGTCTGCGACCAGAAGCGCGGGAACTCGACGCCGCGCTGCTCGAAGACCGGCTTGCCGTCGGCGCCCTGAATGACGGCGTCGCGGATCTCCCACGCCACCTCGTCGAACGGGTGCACCCCGGGGCGCGTGTTGCGGCGCGGGAACTGCAGCCCCGTCGCGCCCTCGGGACGCCGCTGCGTGCGCTGCCAGACCGCCTTGGCCGCCGCCGTCTCGCTCGGCGCCGCCGCCGCCGCCGTCTCCGCCACCGACTCCACCGAGGTCTCCTGCCGCTGCTCGCTCGACTTCTGCTTGCCCATGACCGCCCTCCGAGCTCGCGCAACCACGCGCGACAGGTCCAGCCTCCTCCACAACATCTTGTGGTCAAATTTTTCACCCACCCATTTCGTGGTGGTCTGTGCAGCGATCCGCCTCGCCCGACTTGCGCCCGCAACGGCCACGGCATACCAAGCACCGGCGCGCGGCACGGTCCCGACCCAAACCCGGCCCGGCCCGCGCAGGGAAACGTCATGAAGTTCATCGATCAGGCCCGCATCGTCGTGAGCAGCGGCAAGGGCGGCAGCGGTAGTCGGCACTTCCGGCGCGAAAAGCACGTCCCGCTCGGCGGCCCGGACGGCGGCGACGGCGGTCGCGGCGGCGACGTCGTCATCGTCGCCAGCGCACGCTCGCGCAGCCTCTACACCTTTCACCACAAACGCCGCTTCACCGCCAAAGACGGCCAACCGGGCGCCGAGAAGCGTTCGAGCGGCAAGAGCGCGCCGCCACTCGAGCTGCGTGTGCCGCCCGGCACCGCCATCTACGACGACGAATCGGGCGAGCTCCTCGGCGACCTCGTGGCCGACGGCGACCGACTGGTCGTCGTCGAGGGCGGCAACGGCGGCTGGGGCAACTGGCATTTCAAATCGTCGACTCGGCAGGCGCCCGACCGCGCCAACCCCGGCCTACCCGGCCAGACCCGGTCGCTGCGATTCGAGCTCCGCCTCCTCGCCGACGTCGCCCTGGTCGGCTATCCGAACGCCGGCAAGTCGACCCTGATCCGTGCGGTGTCGGCCTCCAAGGCCGAGGTCGCGGACTACCCCTTCACCACCATCGTGCCGAACCTCGGCGTGGTCCGGCACCGCGGCCGCATCTTCACCATCGCCGACGTCCCGGGCCTCATCGAAGGGGCCGCCGACGGCGCCGGCCTGGGCCACCAGTTCCTCCGCCATGTCGAGCGGTGCGCGGTGATGACCTACGTCCTGGACCCGACCCACCTCGACCCGCTGCTCCACCAATTCGAGGTCCTCCGTGGCGAGCTGGCCCGCTACGACGCCGACCTGGCGGCGCGGCCGGCGATCGTCGTCGTCAACAAGGCCGACGTCGCCGGCGAGTTGCTCGAGCCGCTGCTCGCGGACCTGCGCGGCCAGCTGCCCCGCATCCCGCTGCTCGGCCTGTCGGGTGCGACACGCAACGGTCTCGATCGGTGGCTCGACGCTGCGCTCGCCGTGCTGCCGGAGCGCGAGCCCGAAGTCGACGATTCCACGTGGTCTCCGCTGGACGACTGAGCCGACCCGCGCGCCGGCCCCGCCGAGATTGTGAAGCTTTCTCGCGGCCGAAAATCTTCGCGCAACTTCGCAGACATCGGTCCGGTCGTGGAATTGACGCTGTTCCGACCCGAGCCTATACTCGATGCTGCGTATCTGCAGTCGCGGGAGAGTTCCAACGTGATTGCAGGTGCGTGCGACAGATCGCGACGCGCGCACGCGCGTCGTTGCGTCTGCCGTATGACAAAAACTGTCATCCGGCGTAGGCGTCCGTCGCGGGGTCTGCTAGAAGCGGCACCCGATCGAGCGAGGAGAAGGTCCTCAAGTGGCCGTCCGGGCCAAGGGGACGAAGAGGGATCGATGCAGCAACTGCTCCGCAACACCGCCGTGACGACCGCCCTGTTGGCGTGCCTGAGCGGGACTCTTCTGGCTCAGCCGGCCCCCACCGGCGATGCGGCGGCCGCGCCGGCGCCCGCCGAGACGCCCGCGCCTGCCGAAACGCCCGCGCCCACCGCGGCGCCGGCTCCTGCGGCCCCGGCTGCCGGCGAGGCCAAGCCGGCGCCAGAGACCGGCGAGGAGTCGGCCAGCTCGACCCGTAGCGGCGACGCCAAGTACGAGGCGCGGCTGCGCGAGATCGAGGAGCGCGTCGTCGGCATCAAGGAGCGGATCTTCAACACGAAGACCCGTCTGCTGCTGCTCAAGGAGCAGATCCTCGACAATGTGATCGCCGAGTCGCGCGCAGTGCTGACGCACAAGAACGAGATGGGCAGCTTCTTCGAGCTCGACCATGTCCTGTACTTCCTCGACGGCAAGAAGATCTACTACCAGGACAACTCGAGCGGAATGCTGAACAAGCGCAAGGAGTTCGAGATCTACAACGGCTCGATCATCCCGGGCAATCACACGCTGAACGTCGAACTGGTCTACCGCGGCTCCTCCGACGTCTTCACCTACCTGAAGGGTTACGTCTTCAAGCTGAAGTCGTCGTACACCTTCTACGCAGCCAAGGGCCGCGTGACCGCGGTGCAGATCATCGGCTTCGAGCGCGGCGGCATCGGCACCGAGCTCGAGGACAAGCCGTACATCCGCTACGAGGTCAAGCAGATTCAGAACAAGGCGAAGTCGCAGCCCGCGGCGACGAAGCAGTAGGGGCAAGCGCATGGCCTTTCGACCGAGGGTGCCCCGCGCGCCCGGATCGCGACGATGGCGGCCCCCCGCGGTGGCTGTCGTGCTCGTCCTCGCGACGACGGCATGGCTTCCCCGCGCCGGTGATGCCGCCGAGACCGCGCGTTCGTTGACCAACGAGGTCAACAACGTCTCGGCCGCGGTCCGCCACACCGCGAGCGAAGTCAACGGGACGATCGCGCGCGAGCGCCGCTTCCCCTACGACAAGCGCTACGTCGACGCGACGCTCGCCTTCGGGCGCGGCAACCACGCCGTCGCCTCGGTCCTGCTCGTCGACCTGATCTACAAGCCCCAGTTCCAGCGCACCCGCGACTACTACGACGCGCTCTACATGCTCGGTACGTCGCTCTACAAGCAGCGCAACTACCAGGCAGCCAAGCGGTATCTCGAGTTGGTCGCGCGCAAGCCGGGCGGCAAGTACTTCGAGGACTCGATCGAGACCTTGGTCGACGTGGCGATTCGGCTGCGTCGCTACAAGGATGTCTCGCAGTACGCGACCTTCCTCGGCCAGATTCCGCCCGGTAAGAAGCGCGCGGCCCTGCTCTACCAGTTCGGTCGGTCCTTCCTCGCCGCCGGCATGTTCGACGAGGCACGCAAGTACCTCGGCCAGGTCTCGGTCGGCGAGAACGTCTGGGCCCAGGCGCGTTTCTACCTGGGCGCCATCTTGGCTCATCTCGGCAAGCCCGAGGAGGCCATGCGCGAGTTCCGCGACGTGCTCCAGGCTGCCAAGAGCGCCGACGCCGCGCAGCGTCCGCCGACCCTGGTGCTCGACTTCGCCAATATGGCGCTCGCCCGTCTCCTGCTCGACGCGAAGAACTACGACGGGGCGATCCTGGCCTACCGCGCTGTCGGACGCGGTTCGCAGTTGTACGAGACCGCGATGTTCGAGCTCGCCGCCGCGTACGTCGCCGCGGGCCGTCCACGCGACGCACTCGGCGCCCTGGATCAGCTGCTGATCAGCGCCAAGGAAGACCAGATCGCCGTGGAAGCCGCCGTGCTCCGGGGTCGCATCAACTTGATGCTGCGCGAGTACGACGCCGCGGACGGCGCGTACAAGGACGTCGTCGATCGGTTCTCGGCGATCAATGGCGAGCTCACGCGCTTTTCGCGCAGCACCGAGCTGCTGGAGCAGTTCTTCAACTGGCTCTTGCTTCGCGGCGGCAACGACCTCGGCGTCGTTCGCCCGGTCTCCGAGCGCGTCTCGCACTTCATCGAGCGGGACCCCGACATGTCGCGGGTCATCGCGCTCTTCGACGAGATGAGCGCCGAGAAGCGTGACGTGAAAGAGTCGGCGCAGCTCGCCGCGTCGTTGTCTGCGGCGTTGGGCTCGAGCGCTCGGATCGAGATGTTCCCGGCCATGCGCGACAAGTGGATCGCGTTGCTGGCCTACGAGAATCAGCTCGTGATGCTGGGCCAGCGCGCCACGATGCTCGCCGGCAAGCGCTCCGCGGGCACCTACAGCGGCGACGAGGCCAACCGCATCGCCGGCCTCGAGCGCCTGAACAAGAAGCTCTACGAGGCGTTCAAGCGCATTCCGGCCACCGCGCGCGATTACAACCAGCGTCAGTCCCGCGTCGACAACGCCCTGAACGAGTCCGCCGCGCAGATCAGCCTGCTTCGCTCGAACCTCACCCAACTCCGCGACGAGCTGATGGCGACCGAGAAGCTGCTCAACGAGCGCGTCTTCGGTGCCAACGCCGCCGCGATGCCGAAAGAGAAGGAAGAAGCGCTGCGCGCAGAGCTCGACAAGGAGAAGATGGCCCTGCGCCAACTCGCACGTGAGGTCGACGACCTTCAGCGTGAACTCGAGCTCGACGCCAGCCGGATGGGCAGCGGTGACGCGGTCGACCTGCACGAGTCACGAATCCGCGGCGCCTTGCTGGCCAACCAGCGCGCCCTGCAGGCCGCCTACCTCGACGCCGCCCGCCGCGCCGGCAAGCTCGACCCCGACAGCGCCGAACTCACGTCCCTGCGGGCGCGGATCGACGAGACCCTGATCGCGATCGGGGTCGTATTCCGCACCATCGACCAGCGTGTCTCCGAGAAGACCAAGGAGATCGCGATCGTCCTCCAACAGGAGAAGGCGAATATCGCGCAGTACCAGATCTCGGTCGGCCGCTACGAGACGGACTCGCGCCGACTCGCGCGCGAAATCGGCTACACGATGATTCGGCGTGCCCAGGCCCGCTTGGCCGACATCGTCCTCGAGGCCGACCTCGGCTTGGTGGACGTGGCCTGGCAACGCAAGCAGGAGAAGGCCGCAACGATTCGTCAGCTGCAGGACGAGCGCTCCTCGCGCCTGCGCACCCTGCAGAACACGCTCGAGTCGCTCACCACCGATGAAGACGAAGAGGAGGCCGCCGAATGAGTTTCGCCCGCCTTCCCCAGTTGCGTCGCGCACTGCTGACGCTCGTCGCCGTGGTCATCGCGACGCCGGGTCCGGTGTCCGCGCAGGACGCCAAGGCTCCTGCCGAGCCGGGTGCCAAGAACTACCAGCCGGCGTCGTTGCCGCGGGTCAAGCGCATGCCGCGCTACCGCGAGAGCGGTGGCGACACCGTCGACGATCCGGCTCGGATCAAGGCCGAGGGCCGCGCCTTCGAGGCCGCGTACAAGGTCTACAAGGACGCGGCGCGCGAGTACCGCGAAGAAGTCCGCGAGTTCATCCAAGACGAGATCGTCAAGCGGCAGAAGCGCATCGCCAGCACCTTCCAGAGCCAGATCGACAAGATCGACGACGAGCAGGTGGCGTTGCGCAAGACCGCGATCGAGCGCCTCGAGGGCTTCATCTTCCGCCATCGCGAACACGACAAGTACACGCCCGACGCGCTCTTCCGCCTGGCCGAGCTGTACTACGAGGACAGCCTCGACGAGTACAACAAGTCGATCGACAACTACGACAAGAACCTCGACCTCTACAACCGCGGCAAGCTGCTCGATCCGCCCTCCGAGAAGGAGAAGGATTTCTCGCGCAGCATCGCGGTCTACAAGTACCTGCACTGGGTCCCGCCGGGTACGCGGATGGCGGCGCTCTCGGGTCGCCTCGCCGGCGTGACGCTGCCGCGCCGCTGGCCCAACTACCGCAACGCCGACGCCGCCCTGTACTTGCAGGGCTTCTGCGAAGCCGAGATGGGCGAGACCGATCAGGCGATCGCGACGCTCTCCAGCCTCGAGAAGCACTACCCGAAGTCGAGCTACATCGCCGAGGCGTGGCTGCGCGTGGGTGAGCTCTACTTCGACAACAACGAGTTCGAGCAGGCCGCCGACGCATACAAGCGCGCCGCGGCGACCAAGGACCCGAAGATGTACGCCCTGGCCCTGTACAAGCTGGGCTGGGCGTACTTCCAGATGTACCGGTACCCCGAAGCGGTGGCGTGGTTCCAGACCCTGATCGAGTACTACGACGAGGAGCTCCCGCGGAAGCGTGAGGAGGCCAAGGCTGCCGGCAAGGAGATCCCCGAGGACGG
>JBEARB010000321.1:0-7006 GCA_041163625.1 Pseudomonadota bacterium
GGCCGCACAACTCGAGGTCCACGAGCTGCGCGGCGAGCCGGTGCAGATCGGCCCGTTCCACGTCGAGACCGCCTACATGAACCACCCGGGCGTCACGCTCGGCTTCCGGATCACGGTCGGCGGCCAAGTGATCACCTACGCCACCGACACCGAGCCCTACCGCACGATGCTCGCGCAGGCGCGGCCGAACGCCGGCGAGGCGCACGGGCGCGAGGAAGACGGGCGACTGGTGGCCCTCGCACGGGACGCCGACCTGTACATCGCCGATTCGCAGTACACGCCCGACGAATACCCCGGCAAGCTCGGATGGGGCCACACCAGCTACCTCGACGCGATGGAGATGGCGCTGGCTGCCAACGCTCGTCGCATCGCGCTGTTCTCGCACGACCCGATGCACGACGACGAGATGGTCGACCGAAAGGTGGACCACTGCCGCGCCATCGTGGCCGAGCGCGGCGCAGACCTCGAAGTCATCGGAGCCCACGAGGGCCTCGACGTGATCCTCCGTTGAGCGCCGTCGCCGCTCCGCTCTCGCTGGACTTGCCGGTCGACCGGCAAGCCGACGAGCTGCTCGACGCCATCCGCCACAACCAGGTCGTCGTCGTCGAGGGCGCCACGGGCTCGGGCAAGACCACCCAGATCCCGCGCATCCTGCTGCACGCTGGGCTGACCGACCGCGTCATCGGCGTCACCCAGCCACGTCGCATCGCCGCCACCAGCGTCGCGCACCGCATCGCCACGCTCGAGGGCGCCGCCATCGGCGGCTTGGTCGGCCACTGCATCCGCTTCGACGACAAGACCAGCGACGCCACGCGCATCAAGGTCATGACCGACGGCATCCTGCTCGAGGAGGCCCGTACCGACCGTGACTTCGAGCAGTACGGCGTGTTGATGATCGACGAGGCGCACGAGCGCACGCTGAACATCGACGTGACGCTCGGCCTGCTGGCGCGGGCGCTGCGGCGTCGCGCCGACCTGCGCGTGGTCGTCAGCTCCGCGACCCTCGATCCCGAGCGCTTCGTGGAGTTCTTCGGACGCCACGGCCAACGGGTGCCGTCGGTGCACATCGACGCGCGGCCGTTCCCGGTCGACATCCGCTACCGTCCGCCGGCCCTGGAGCACGACCGCGACGAGCGCCTGTACGCGCTCTGCGACGAGATCGAGCGGATCTGTCGGGGGCGAGACCCCGGGCACGTCCTGTGCTTCCTCACCGGCGAGGGGCCGATTCAGCACACCCTGATGGAGCTGCGGCGCCGGCGCCTCGACAAGGTCTGTGAGCTGCTGCCGCTCTATGGCGCCTTGCTGCAGGAAGAGCAGGAGCGCGTCTTCGACGAGTTCGGTCGCCGCAAGGTCGTGCTCTCGACCAATATCGCCGAGACCTCGATCACCGTCCCGGATGTCCGCTTCGTCATCGACACCGGTGTCGCCAAGGTGCCACGCGTCGATCCCCGCACCGGCATCCGGACGCTGGCGGAAGAGCCCATCTCCCGCGCGAGTTGCGACCAGCGCTCGGGCCGTGCCGGGCGGACGGCCCCCGGCGTCGCCATTCGGCTCTACCACAAGCGTGACTACGAGCGCCGGGCGGAGTTCGCCGACGAGGAGATCCTGCGCCTGGACCTGCGCGAGGTCGTCCTGCGGCTCATCGATCTCGGCATCCACGACGTCGAGGGCTTCGAGCTGCCGACGCCGCCCTCGCGACATCGCCTCAAATCGGCCACAGAGTGGCTGGTCGGCATGGGCCTGATCGACAGCAATCGCACGTTGACGGCCCGCGGCCGCATCGTCACGCCCTTCCCGCTGACGCCGCCGCTCGGCGTGATGGTCGCGCACGCTGCCGAACACTACCCCGAGGCGCTCGACGAGGTGCTGCTGGTCGCCGCCTTCCTCAGCGCGCGTCGGCCATTCCTCTTCCCCGTCGGACAAGAGAACGAGGCGCGCGCGGCGCAGTCGGCGTTCCAAGACCCGCGCGGCGACGTGCTGACGCTCCTGCACCTGCACGCTGGCTGGCGCGCCGCGACCGACAAGGAGCGCTTCTGCCAGCGCGCCTACGCCGACCCGCATATCCTCGCGTTCGTCGCGCACGCACACGAGCAACTGCGCGACATCGCCCGGCGCGTCGGCCTGCCCGTCGATGCCGGCGCCGAGCGCGCGGGTCACGGCAAGGGAAATGCCGAAGCGGTCGTCCGCTCGTTCGCGGCTGGCTTCCGCGACCAGATCCTCCACAACGAGGGCCGGCACTACAGCGGCGTGGGCGGCGCGCGCGTCGTCGTGCATCCGGGTTCGAGTTGCTCGGGCACCGAAGCCCGCTTCATCGTCGCGTCGGAGATCATCGTCCTGGCGCGCACCTATGCGTCGGGTGTCGCGACGCTCAAGCCCGATTGGATCGCGTCACTCGACCCCGAGCTCGCCGAGCGGATGAACCTCCGCCAGCGCCGCGAAGAGCCCAAGCGCGCCCCGCGCACGACGTACCCCGACGCGGTCGAGGTCGGCGAAGTCCGGCTACCGATCGTGGAGCGGCGCGGCCGGGTGCAGGTCGATATCCCCTACGCCGCGCTCGACGCGCTCGCCACCCTGCCCCCGTCGGCGATCCGGCATGTCGAGCCCCGCCTCCTGAGCCTGAAGGCGCGCGTGCTCTCGGGCGAGCACGCGTGGGCCGCGGGGACGCCCCTCGGGGTGCTGCTGCGCCTTCTGCCTTCGATGCCGGTGCCGGCGCCGGACGCGGATCTCGACGCGAAGGTACCCGAGGGCGTGCTCTTCGAGTCGGACCGCAACCTGCACGGCCTGCTGCGACACCTCGGCGCCCTGCTCCAGCCGTTGAAGCCGCAGCGCGGCCGGCCGGGCTGGCTGGCCCTGGTCGCCAACGGCGCGGGCGGGTTCTGGCTCGAGATCATGACCTCGTGGCCCGACGCCGTCGAAGCCACCGCCCTGGGCATCGAGGCGCTCGCCGGCGCCTTGGACGACAGCGATCCCGCCGTCTTCGAGATCGAGGGCGAGGCGCGCCGCATCGAAGCCATCGCCGAGCACGTGCAGCGCGCCAAGAGCGAACGCAAGCGCGGCCGCCGCGGCTGAGTCCGGCGGCGCCAACGGCAGGTTCCGGGGTCCCGATCAGCGCGCGCCGTAGTTGTGCGCCGTGGCTTCTTCGTTGCGGTCGGTCGCGGGCGGCGGCGTGGGCGAGAGCGCCGAGATCGCCGCCCGCGCCGCTGCGTCCAGCGTGAGCGCGCCGGCTGCGAGCGCCGGTGCCAACTGCTCGACCGAGCGGGCCCCCACCAGCGGCGCCGTCACGCCCGGATGGCTGCGCACCCACGCCACGGCCAACGTGACCGGGTCAACCCCGAGCTCCACGGCGTGCGCGGCGAAGCGGGCGGCGGTGGTCGCCGGTCCGTCGCCGCCATAGCGAGTCGCGTACATCGCGTTGTCCGCGATGCGACCGCGGACCTCGCCGCCCGCCGCGTACTTGCCCGTCAGCAGGCCGCCGCCGAGCGGGGAGTACGGCAGCACCGCGATGCCCTCGGCCTGCGCCATCGGCAGGATCTCGACCTCGGCTTGTCGCTTGACGAGGTTGTACATCGGCTGCGTGGCCACCATCGGGGCGAAGCCGAGCGCGCGCTGCAGGCCGAGCGCTCGGCTGGTCTGCCAGGCTGCGAAGTTCGAGACCGCCGGATAGAGGATCTTGCCCTGTTGCACGAGCAGCTCGAGCCCGCGCAGGGTCTCCTCGAGATCGGTCTCGTCGTCGTACCGGTGCAGGAAGAAGACGTCGATGCGATCGGTGTCGAGCCGTCGCAGACTGGCCTCGACCGCACGCACGAGATGGAAACGCGACGCGCCACGCGCGTTCGGGGCGCCACGGGTCGGGAAGTACGCCTTGCTGGTCAGCACGAGGTCGTCGCGCTCGGCCTTCGCAAAGCGACCGAGCAGCGTCTCGGCGCGGCCGCCGTTGTACACGTCGGCGCAGTCGAAGGTGTTGATGCCTGCGTCACGGGCCGCAGCGAACAGCGCCGCCGACGTCGCCTCGTCGGCGTCGCCGCCGAAGCTCATGGTCCCCATCACCAGGCTCGAGACCCGCACACCGGTCTTGCCCAGAAACCGCATCTCCATCGCGACACGCTCCTTTGCCGGCCCGGAAACGGAGACGGCCCGCCAGCGTCCGAGCGACGCTGGCGGGCCGTATCGTGCAGCAAGCCGGGGCCCGAGACGAGCCCGGACCGCTAGTTGCCGAGCTTGAAGACGGTCACGTCGTCGATGAACCAACCGGCGGTGCCGTTGCTCACCGAATCGACGCTGTCGAACCGGAAGCGCACCTTGACGGTCTTGCCCTTCAGGCTGCTCAGGTCGAGGTAGAACTTCGTCCAGGAGCCTGCGCCGTAGCCGTTGTTGAGCTGCTTGCTCAGCGCGGTGGTGGCGAAGTCGTCGGTCGAAACCTCGACGAAGCGCTTGTCGTACGAGTTGCTGCTCTCGACGCCATTGTAGGTGTCGAAGCCGAGCACCGCGGTGACGTCCGCGGGCAGCGCGATGGCGGCGCTCGTCGCCTGCCCCTTGATGGTCGAGCCATTGTCGAACGACTTGCCGTCGTTGAAGTTGAGCGAGCACGCGCCGCTGACGGGCGCCGGCGGGTTCGGATCGCCGTCGATGCCCCAGCCCACGGTCTTGCCGGTCTCGGTCTTGGGATCGAGCACCCAGCCATTGTCGGTGCCACAGGCGAAGGTGTCCTGCCACGCCTGCCCGGTGCACTTGTTGGCGCCCGCGTTGCACTTGCCGGCGTTGCACACGTCACCGCTGGTGCAGGGGTTGCCGTCGTCGCAGGTCGCGCCGTCGGCGGCCTTGTTGTGGCTGCACTTGCCCGAGCCGTTGACGTTGTCGCAGGCGTCGAGGGTGCAGGGATCGCCGTCGTCGCAGAGGGTCACGTTGGGCTCGCCGATGCAGTTTCCGGCGTCGTCGCACTTGTCCGACGTGGTGCAGCCGTCACCGTCCGTGCAGGTCTTGTCCTTGGCGGCGCCGTCGGCCTTGCCGGCGCAGGTGCCGCCGGTGCAGACGTCGCCGAGCGTGCAGGCGTTGCCGTCGGTGCACGAGGCGCCCTCGGCCTTCGGCGTTCCGCTGCAGGTGCCGCCGACGCAGTTGTCCGAGCTGGTGCAATCGTCGTTGTCGCTGCAGCTGGAGCCGTCGCTCTTCGTCTCGTTCTTGCAGGCGCCGGTCTTGCTGTCGCAGGAATCGGTGGTGCAGGAGTTGCCGTCGTTGCAGTCCTTGCTGTCGCCGGTGCAGAAGCCGAACGAGAGGCAGGCGTCATTCTGCGTGCAGAGGTTCTCGTCGTCGCAGGTGGTGCCGGCCGGCGCGGTCTCGCCGTCGCAGGTGCCGGACTTGCACTTGTCCGAGAGCGTGCAGGCGTCGCCGTCGTCGCACGGGGTGTCGTCGGCCTTGTCGGCACCGGCGCACGTGCCGGCGGCGCATTTGTCGTCGGCGGTGCAATCCTCACCGTCGTCGCAGGGCTTGCCCTCGTTGCCCGGCGTGTAGGTGCAGCCCTTGCTCGGCTCGCAAGCGTCGAGGGTGCAGTCGTTCTTGTCGTCGCAGACCTTGGCCTCGCCGCCGGTGCACTTGCCAGTGGCGCATTTGTCGCTAGTCGTGCAGGCGTCGTTGTCGTCACACGAGGTGCCGTCGGCCTTGTTGCTCGAGCCCTCGCACGCGCCGCTCTTGCACGCGCCCTCGACGCAGCCGTCACCGCTGCACGCGCTGCCGTCGACCGACTGCTTCGTGCTGCAAGCGCCGGTTGCGGGATCGCAGGAATCGTCGGTGCAGTCGTTGCCGTCGTCGCAGTCGACCGCGACGCACGGGCACTTGGCCGCGAAGTCCGCGCAGCAGTCACCGAACTGCGTACACGAGGCGTCGCACCAGCAGCCGTTGCCCTGTCCGCCGCACTTGCCGTCGCAGCTGCCCACGGCACCGCTGCAGACCTGCTTGTAGTCGCTGCAGCAATCGCCGGCGTCCTCGCATTGGTCGTCGCAGTAGCAGCCACCGGGAGCAGCACCGTCGCAGTTGCCGACGCAGCTGTTCGGGCCGCCGCCACCGCCGCCGCCACCGTCGCCAGCCGCGTCGGTGGTGTCGGGGGTCGTGGTGTCCTGCTCGACGTCGTCGCCGCCCGTGGTGTCGGCCACGTCTTCGACGACGTCCCCGGCCACGTCAGCCGCAGTGTCCGCGGTGGTATCGGCGGTGGTGTCCTCGGTGGCGTCCTGACCGCCGCTGCTGTCGACCGCGACGTCGGCTCCGCCGCCCGTGCTGTCGGACTGGCCGGCGGCGTCGGTGCCGGTACCGGCGGTGTCGGTGCCGGTGCCGACTCTGTTGGTGCCGGTGCCGCTCGAGCCAGTGGTGTCGCTGCAGGCCGCGAGCGCCGCGATGCTGGCGATCGCGAGGATCTTGTTGAGTTCTTGGATCTTCATCGGGGCTCCCGGCCAAGTCTGGCGCGCTGCTTCGTCAGGAAGGGCCGCGGACCATAGCGGCGGACCCAAGCGAGATCAACGTCAATTTCGACGTAGTCGACGGCTCCCGAGCAGCGCAGCGACCGCGAGTAACGCGAGCACGAGATAGCCCCCGATCGGGCCCTTACCGCGGCCGCCGGTGCAGCCGCCGGTGTCGGCCTGGCCTTGCTCGGCGACACGGCGCAACGAGGCGTGCGGATCGTTGTCGGGCGCTGCCCAGACGCTCTGCTCGCCGGCGGCGGGCGCGAGATCGAAGCTCGCCGCGAGGTTGGGTACCCCGGGCTGCGCTGCGAGGATGGCGGTATCGACCACCTCGACCTTCGAGGGCGGGACGACGCGCGCCTCGCCGGTCTCGTCCAATACGTCGATCCGCAGCGCTGCCGGCGCGTCCTGCCACCTGTCGTCGAGCGTGGTCGCTACACCGAGGAAGGTCGAACGACTCGCCGCGCTGTTGGCGCCGAAGTCGATGGTGCGGCCGGGCAAGATCCACGAGCCGCCCTCGAGCGGGCCGCCGACCATCCGCATGCGCATCGCGTCGATCT
>JBEARB010000322.1:0-3975 GCA_041163625.1 Pseudomonadota bacterium
ACGGCTACCCCGTGACCAGCGCGTGCGCCGTCGACCAGGCCAGCGCCGGCTGCGATCCGGCCGGCACCTGCGACGCCGCCGACGTGCTGCCCAACCGCAAGGGCCTCGACGCGCTCGAAGCCCTGCTCTTCCGCGACAGCAGTGAGCACGATTGCCCCGGCCCCGCCGCGCCGGCCGCGTGGGCGGGCTGGAGCGAGACCGAGCGCTGGCAGCGCCGCGCCGCCTGGGCCGACGCCGTCGGCAAGGACCTGGTCGTCGCCGCCACCCTGCTCGACGACGGCTGGCGGCAGGACGCCGGCAACTACGTCGCCGTGCTGCAAGACGCCGGCGCCAGCGGCAACCCCTTCCCCTCGCTGCGCGAGGCGCTGAACCACTACACCGACGCGCTCTACTACGTCGACCACGAGACCAAGACGATGAAGCTCGGCCAGCCGACCGGCATCGTCGCCAACGCCTGCGGCCTGTTCGAGGAGCCCTGCCTGCTCGCGCTGGAGTCGCGCTACGCGCACCAGAGCAAAGAAGCGATCGTGGCGAACCTGAAGGCGCTGCAGCTCGCCGTGCTCGGGCGACCGCTCGCTGCGGGCGGCCGTGGCCCCGGCATCGGTGCGTGGCTGCGGGCGGTCGACGCCACCGCGCTCGCCGAGCGCTGGGAGGCCGAGATCGCCGCCGCCATCGCCGCCGCCGAAGCCATCCCCGGCAGCCTGCACGACGCCCTGACCGCCGAGGCCGACAGCGCCCCCCGCAAGGCCGCGACGGCGGCCTACGACGCCGCACAGACGATGGCCAAGACGATGAAGTCCGACCTGATGACGGTGCTGGGCTTGGACCTGCCCGACGCCGCCGCGGCGGACGCGGACTGAGGCCGCGATGGTCGACGCGCGCCCGCACCGCTGGAGCTGGGGTCGCCTCGCCGAGCGCGCCGCCGAGCCCGTCGACGGCGCGAGCCTCGCGGCCTGGCGCTTCGGTCTGGGCCTCATCCTCGCGGTCGCGCACCTGCGCTTCGTCACCGAGGGCTGGGTCGAGCCCTTCTACGTCGCGCCGAGCTTCCGCTTCCACTATTGGCTGATCGGTCCGGTGGCGCCGCTGGCAGGACCCGCGATGACGGCCCTGCACCTGCTGCTGGTCGGCGTCGGCGTGGCGATGGCGCTCGGCTGGCGCACCCGCGCGATGGCGTTGCTGATGGGCCTGGGCACCGCGTACGTCGACGCGGTCGACCTGACCAACTACCTGAACCACCACTACCTCGTGATCTTGCTGTGCGGGCTGGCGGCGGCGGTGCCGAGCGGCGACCGCGTTCCACGTGGAGCGCTGTGGTTGCTGCGGACGCAGGTCGGCATCGTCTACACCTACGCGGCGGTCGCGAAGATGGGGCCGGATTGGCTGCTCTACGGCCAGCCGCTGAACACCTGGCTCATGGCGCGGGCGGATTGGCCGGTGCTCGGGCGGCTGTTCGCGCGCAGCGAGACGGCGATCGCGATGTCGTGGGCGGGGATGCTCTACGACTTGACGATCGCGTGGTGGCTGCTGAACCGGCGCACGCGCGGGCCGGCGTTCGCGGTGCTGCTCGGCTTCCACACGATGACGGCGCTGCTCTTCCGCATCGGCATCTTCCCCTACCTGATGACCGTGAACGCGACGCTCTTCTTCGATCCGAGCTGGCCGCGTCGGCTCGGCGTGGCGGCGCGGGCGGCGCTGGCGCGACTGCCGGTGCGTGGACCGGGACCGGCGCCGGCGCGCCTGCCGCGCTGGACGATGGCGCTGGCGGGCGTCTACCTGACGCTGCAGGTGCTGCTGCCGCTGCGCTTTCTGCTCTACCCCGGCGAGGTGCTCTGGGCCGAGGAGGGGATGCGCTTCTCGTGGCGGGTGATGGTGCGCGAGAAGCACGGCGACGTGAGCCTGCGCGTGGTGCGGCCCGACGGGCGCAGCGTGGTCGAGGTGCCGCGGCGCTGGCTCGACACCCGGCAGGAGCGCGAGATGGCGAGCCAGCCGGACCTCGTCTGGCAACTGGCGCAGCGGGTGGCGGCCGACTACCGTGCGCGCGGCCACGGCGACGTGGCGGTCTATGCCGACGCCTGGGTCAGCCTGAACGGGCGCCCGCCGGTGCGGATGATCGACCCGACCGTCGATTTGGCGCACGTCGCCGACGACCTCCGACCGAAGAGCTGGATCTTGCCGGCGCCGAAGGGCCCGCCCGCGCGGCTGGGCCAGATCGCCGCCGCGACGATGGAACGATGATGCGCGACCCGATGCGAACCACGACCTCGACGCTCCGCCGGCTGCCTTGGGCGCTGCTGGCCGCGCTGCTCTGGCTACCGACGGCGGCGTGGGCGGACGCGGCGACGCTGCCGGCCACGGCGACCCCGAGCGCCGACGGCGACGCGGCCGATGCGGGCGAGCGCGGCGACAAGGACGAGGGCGGAGACGACGCTGGCGACGAGGCTGCGGCCGGCGGCAAGCCCCGCCGCGGCAAGCGTGCAAAGCGGGGCCGCGGCTCGCACCGCACCGGCGCCATCACCGTCTTCGGCCGGCGGCGGCGGGCGGCGTTGCAGCCCGGTTCGGCGGCGACGATCGACAGCAAGGAGCTGCAGCGGCACCGCCACGACGACGTCGGCCGCGTGCTGCGCGACGTGCCCGGCGCGACGGTGCGCGACGAAGAGGGCTGGGGTCTGCGGCCGAATATCGGCATGCGTGGCGCCAACCCCGAGCGCAGCACCCGCATCGCCTTGATGGAAGACGGCGTGCCGGCGGCGCCGGCGCCCTACGCGGCCCCGGCGGCGTACTACTTCCCGTTGATGCTGCGCATCGAGCGCGTCGAGGTGCTCAAGGGACCAGCGGCGATCCGCTACGGCCCCAACGCCATCGGCGGCGCGCTGAACCTGGTCTCGGCGGGGCTGCCGGACGGCCGCGTGATCGACGCCGAGCTCGCCGGCGGCAACACCCTCTACGGCCGCGGGCTGCTGCGAATCGGCGAGCGTTTCGGCAATTTCGCGGTGCTCGGCGAGGCGGCGCTGGTGCGCAGCGACGGCTGGAAGCGCATCGTCGACGGCAACGGCGACGACACCGGTTCGGACGCGGGCTTCCTGCGCCGCGACTTCGGCCTGACCGTCGGCTGGCGCGGCCACGTCGGCACCACGTCGCACCTGCTCTCGCTGCGCCTGGGCTACGCCGACGAAGACAGCAACGAGACCTACCTCGGCCAAACACAGGCGGATTTCGACGCCGACCCGACGCAGCGCTACCTCGCCACGCAGCGCGACGAGATGCGCTGGAACCACCAGAGCGTGCGGCTGCGGCATCAGCTCGAGCGCGGCGGGTTGCGGCTGGACACGACGGCGTATGTCCATCGGCTACACCGCGTCTGGGACAAGGTCGACGGCTTCGTCGGCGGGCCCGGCATCCTCGACATCCTGCGCAGCCCGACGTCGGGCAGCCACGCGGTCTTCTTGGCCGTGTTGCGCGGCCAACAGGACAGCCTCTCGGCCGCCGAGACCATCGAGCTCGGCCGCAACGACCGGACCTTCGTGGCGATGGGGCTCTCGTCCGAGCTCTCGTGGGAGGGCGAGGCGTTCGGGCTCGGCCACGAGCTGCACCTCGGCGCGCGCCTGCACCACGACGACGCGCTGCGCCTCTCGACCGCGCACGGCGTGGTGGTCAGCGGCGGCGCGTTACAGGACGACGGCTTGCCGGAGCGGCCGACGGTGCGGCTGGCCTCGGACGTCTGGGCGATCTCCGCCTGGCTGCAGGACACCGCAATTTGGCGAGACCTGCGCGTGACCGCCGGCGTGCGCTTGGAGCAGGTCTTCACCTCGGCGACCAACGAGCTCGCCGGCACGCCGACCCGCGAGGGCAGCAGCACCGGCATCATCCCCGGCGTCGGCGCGGTCTATCAGCTCACGCCCGGCTTGGTGCTGCTCGGCGGCGTGTTCAAGGGCTACGCGCCGGTGGCGCCGGGGCAGCCCGAGGGCGTGTTGCCCG
>JBEARB010000323.1:0-9088 GCA_041163625.1 Pseudomonadota bacterium
CGCCTCGTTCGTCGATCCTTCCGACGCCGACGAGTGGGTGCCGGCCAAATCCAGCAAGCGCCCGCACGCGGGCATCCTCAGCTCGCCGATGGTGCTCTCGCGCTTCCCGACCACGCCGACCAACCGCAACCGCCACCGCAGCCGCACCGTCTGGGACGCCTTCCTCGCCACCGACGTGATGGCGCTCGCCGACCGGCCGATCGACCCGACCGGGATCGTCGAGCACAACCCCACGATGTTCAATCCGGATTGCTCGGTCTGCCACGCCGTCATCGACCCACTGGCCGGGCTTTTCGCGAACTGGGGGCCGCAGGGTCAATACGCGCCGCCCAAGGACGGCTGGTTCGCCGACATGCTGCCGCCGGGCTTCGAGGCCAAGAAACAGCCCGCCGCGGACGCCACCGAGCCCCTGCGCTGGCTCGGCCAACAGATCGCGGCCGACCCGCGCTTTGCCACCGCCGTGGTGCGCCAGGCCTACGAGATGCTGGTCGGCGTGCCGGTCGTGCAGCTGCCCAGCGACGAAGACGCGTCGCTGACGCCCGTCGAGCGGGCCGCGCGCGTGGCGGTGCACAAGGCGCAGCAGGCCGAGCTGCAGGCCGTCGCCGCGGCGTTCACCGCTGCGAAGCAGGATTACCGCGTCGTGGTGCGCCAGCTCGTCGCGAGCCGCTGGTTCCGCGCCGGGCGCTTGCTCACCGCCCCCACCGGCGACCCGACCGCGGTCGCCTTGCGCAACGCCGAGCTGGCCCTGCTGCCGGGTGCGCAGCTGCTCCGCCCCGAAGATCTCGACCGCAAGCTCGAGGCGACCTTGGGCACGCTGTGGCGGCGCTGGGACGGCGCCTCCTACCTCACGCACCCGAACGAGTACGGCATCTTCTACGGCGGCATCGACTCCAACGCAGTGACCAGACGGATCCGCACCCCGAACGGGCTGATGGCCGCGGTGCAGGCGCGGATCGCCAATGAGCATGCCTGCTTGGCGGTGCCGTTCGACTTCACGCTGCCGGTGCAAGAGCGGCGGCTCTTCCCCTACATCGAGGCGAACTTCCTGCCGGCGGACGCCTACGGCAACCCAATCCCCGCCGCCGCGCTCGCCATCCGCGAGACCATCCGCCGCCTGGGCTGGCACCTGCTCGGCCAGCGCTGGGCCGATGGCGACGAAGACTTCGAGGAGCTCTACGGCTTCTGGCTCGAGGTGCAGCAGCAGGGCGCGGCGGAGATTGGCAGCGGCGGGGCGAGCGCCACGCTGCAATGGTGGGAATGCCGCGGCGTGACCGACCCCAACACCAAGGCCAGCATCGCCGCCGGCAAGCAGATCACCACCGACCCGAGCTACACCCTGCGCGCCTGGCTCGCGGTGGTCACGCTGCTGCTCAACGACGCCCAATTCCTCTACGCCCTCTAGGAGCCGACGATGACCGCATCCGCCCTCGATCGTCGCGATCTGCTGCGCCTGCTGGCCGGCGCCGGCCTCGTCGCTGCCGTGCCGCGCCGCGCCGACGCAGATCTGCCGAACGCCACCGCGCCCGCGCCCTACGCCGGGCCCTTCCTCGTCACGGTGCACGCCGGCGGCGGCTGGGACGCGACCCACCTCTGCGACCCCAAGCCGTCCGCTGGGCCCGACGACGCCGAGCCGATCAACAACTTCCTGCCCGCCGCAGTGCAGAAGGTCGGGCCCTTCTCGCTCGGACCGACCCCAGGCGCCGTCGCGTTCTTTCAGAAGCATCAGGCCCGGCTCATCGTCTACAACGGCATGGACTTCGCGACCAACGGGCACGACTCCGGCACGCGCAACGCCTGGAGCGGCACGCTGGTCGAGGGGTACCCGGCGCTCGCGGCGATGTTCGCGGCCAACAAGGCGCCGCTGCAGCCGCTCGCCTTCCTCTCGAGCGGCGGCTACGACCACACCGCCAACCTCATCGCGCCCACCCGCGTCGGCAACGTCGCCAACCTGCAGCGCCTCGTGGTGCCGAACGTCAAGGACGTCAACAACCCCGACCGCATCTTCCACGCCCCCTGGGTGTGGCAGAAGCTGCAAGAGCGCCGGGCCAAGCGGCTCGCGCGGCGGCTGCAGGCCGCTGTGTTGCCACAGACGAAGTCGGCCTTGCAGCAGCTGCAGGCCGCGCGCTCGGGCGTCACGGTGCTCGACCAACTGGTCGCCAAGCTGCCGGCCAAGCTCGACGCGACCAACAACCCGCTCAAGCGACAGGCCGAGATCACCGCGGCCACCTTCGCCGCCGGCCTCGGCGCGGCCGCGAGCCTGACGCTCGGCGGCTTCGACACCCACGCCAACCACGACGCCTCGCACCTGCCGCGGCTCGAGATGCTGCTGCAAGGCGTCGACTACCTCCATGGCCAGCTCGTCGCCCAGGGCATCGCCGACAAGACCATCATCGTCGTCGGCAGCGACTTCGGTCGCACGCCCGGCTACAACGCCGGCAAGGGCAAAGACCATTGGTCCATCACCAGCGCGATGGTGCTCGGGCCGACGACCGGGCCGCTCGCCATCAGCGGGGGGCGCGTCGTGGGCGCGAGCACCGACGGCCACCACGCCCGCGAGCTCGACCCGACGACGCTTCAGCCCGTCGCCGACGGCAAGGGCGTTCGCCTCACGCCCGCAGCGCTGCACCGCGCCCTGCGCGAGCACCTCGGCCTCACCGGCAGCGAGGCGGACCTGCGGTTCTTGCTCGAGGCACCGAAGATGCCGCTGCTGGTCAAGCCATGACGTGGTGGTGGGGTCTTCGCGGGCTTGGGCACGGCCTCCTCGCTTGCCTCGTGGCGTGCGTCCTCACGGGCTGCGGCGCCGATGGCCGTGCCGAGAAGGGCACCACGGCGCTCGGGGACGCGGCGGCGGACGGAAGCCCGCTCGACGGGGCTGGGCAGGTCGACGCGGGCGACACCATCGGCGTCAACGACGGGGCTGCCGCTCTCCAAGACGGGATCGGAGTCTGGGCGGACGTCAGCGCGGGCGACGCCGACGCAGCGACGGACGCGGGCGGCCGGGCGCCCGGCTTGCCGACGGTCGCGACGGGCTTTGTCCCCGGCGGGCTGCTGGCCCGGCAGTTCGCCATCCCCTTCTCGACGAGCGGCCACGCGCTGGACATCGATCCAACCGCGGACGCGGGGGTCACCGAGCGTGGGCAGTGGATCGCCGCCGCGCTGGACCTGCCGCCGGACGCGGCGCTCTGGTCGGCGACTTGGCAGCCAGCGTCGTTCTTCCAGGCCCGCGAGCGCGTCGACCTGCACGGCGCGGTCGACGTGCCGGCGGGGGCGACGCAGGTCACGCTGGCGTTCGCGTTCATCGGCTCGCTCGCGGTCGAGGTCGGCGGCGAGACCGTGCTCGACGTCCGCGACCGCAACACGCTCGGCACCGAGCAGCTGACCTTGCCCGTGCAGGCGCCCGGCTGGCTGCCCGTGTCCATCCGCTATGCGCCGACGAGCTTCGCCCGCCACCTGCAAGCGTGGGATACCGGCGCCGCGACGACGCTGCCGCTCGGCGGCGACCGACTCGGCTTTGGCGACCAGGCCGGCGGCAGCGTCACCGGCGAGGCGACGCTCGCCGCGGTCGGCTACTACGGCGCCGAGGTGCACATCACCGCCGCCCTGCCCTGCCGCGCCGAGATCCTCACCACGGATGGGAAGGTGCTCGCGGCGTCGCCCTCCGGGCTCTGGCAGAGCGCGCACGTGGTGCCCGTGCCGCTGTTGCCGGGCCAGACCACCAAGCTCTCGGTTCGCCTCGTCGATCCCTGGGCCAGTGAGAGCTCCTTGGCGTTGGCGCCGATCGAGACGCCGGCGCTGCCCGTATTCGTCGCGGGCGGCCTGCACGTCGCGTTTTTCGACGGCGTCGACCTCGGCAAACTCGTGATGCGCGCGGTGCAGGCCCAGGTCGACCACCCGCCCGGCAAGGGCGCCTTCGGCAGCCTCGCCCCGGTCGACAAGTTCTCCGCCCGCTGGACCGGAGGCGTGTTCATCCCGACGAGCGGCACCTACACGCTCTCGCTCGGCTCGGACGACGGCCAGCGCGTCTGGCTCGACGGCGTGCTCGTGGTCGACGATTGGACCGGCCACGGCATCACCTACTTCGACGTCACCCGCGAGCTCGTCGCCGGCTGGCACGTGCTGCAGATGGAGGTCTACGACTCCGGCGGCGACGCCGCCGCCGTGCTCGAATGGAAGCCGCCGGGTGGCAAGCGCGTCGTCGTGCCCTCGACGTCGCTCGGCTACGTGGCGCCGGTCGCGGCTTCGGCCGACGTGCCTGCGCTGCTCGCGCCGAGCGTCGAGCGGCTCGACAAGAGCAGCGTCCGTATCAAGGCCGCGACGCAGGACTACGCCACGCTGCTGGTGCAGGCGCTGCCCGACGCCGCGACGCCGACGCAGCACGACGTGCTGTTGCCGGCCGACGGCTTCGTCGTCGAGTTGCCTGCATTCGGTGCCGCGGCCGGCAAGGTTCGGCTGACCCCGATGAGCCTCGGCGGCAAGCCCGGGGCGGTGGTCGAGCTCGCTGTGCCCGGGGCCTGATGGCCCGCTTCGACGGGCCGCGTCTGCGGCCGTCGTTCGCAGCGTCGGCTCGAGCCGCGCGTTCGCTTCACCTCGGTTCGACGCGTCGCCAGTGGGGCCCTGCGACCACGAAATGCGCCTCGAGCGCGACCCCCAACAGGTCTCCGGCCGCGACGAGCGCGCGGGTCGTCTTGACGTCGCTCGGGCTCGGCGTCGGGTCTCCCGAGGGGTGGTTGTGGGCCAGGACGATGGCGCTCGCTCGTCGTAGCAGCGCCGGGCGAAAGACCGCCGCCGCCGCGAGCTGGACGCGACACGGATCTCCGCGCGCTACCTCGACGGCCTCGATCGGGCGCCGCTGGCCATCGAGCAGCAGCGCGTAGACGCGCTCCTCCTGCAGCCCGACCAGCCGCGGTAGCAGCTGCGCGAGCGCCGCCTCCGGGCCGGGCAAGGGCCGTGGCAGCGCCGGCGTTGCAAGCAACGCACGCCGGCTCAACTCGTAGCCAGCCACGAGCCGCGCCGCACGCGCATCGCTCATGCCCTTGTGTCCGCGCAGTTCATGTAGCGTGCAACGCATCAGGCTCGCGAGCCCGCCGGCGTCACGCAGCAACTGCTGCGCCGCCTCCCCCGCGTGCGTGCCGTGGCCGAGCACCATGGCGAGCAGCTCCGCGTCGGAGAGCGCCTCCGCGCCGAGCCGCGCCAGTCGCTCTCGCGGCAGGTCGAAGTTCGCACGGAGCATGGTCGGTGGCCGCAAAGTCATCGGCGCTCCAGGGCAAAGGCTCGCGCAGACCTCCAGGGCACGGTGCCGCGGGCGCGAGACGGACGTCTCGTGGGTGCGATCCAGAAATGTACACGCACAACGCATGTCTCTCAACCGGACCGAGAGCGCTGCTCGTTCCTGGGAAGCATCGCGCAAAACGCCACTAATAAACGATTTTTCTAGAAACGGACCGTCCGCGCGGGCGTCCCCGCCGCTCGCCGCCTCCTTACGAAAAGTGTGTATCCCGCCGCGCCGAGGTGTTCTATAATGGAACACCATGAGTGTGGCTCTCCAACTCGCCCAGCGCCTCCGTGACCTCCGCCTCGAGCGCGGCTGGACGCAGCAACAGCTGGCTGACCGTGCGGGCCTGAGCTTGAACGCGATCAACAGCTTCGAGCGCGCCGAGCGATTCCCGCGCGCAGACAGCCTCGACGCCGTGCTCGTGGCCCTGAGCGTGGAGCCCGAGGTCGTGCCCGAACTGCTCGGCTTCGAAGATGTTGGTCCGTCTGGCGCGTGGCCGTCGGCCCAGCGGCAGCTGGTCCTGCAGCGGCTCGGCACGCTCGTCGAGGGCAAGTCGACCAAGTTCATCGAGGTCTTGCTCGATGTCGGTCAGCAGCTCGCTCCGCACTTCGACGACCGCTGAGCTCCCCTGCACGTTCGCCCCGCGGTGACGTTCCGGGTTGATGGGCGCACACGCATTGTGTGTAAATTACGCTGCGTGTGTGCGCAGCTCGGTGCGCGCCACCGCATCAGCGTTCACGAGGAGAGCAGCGCCCATGGGGCTCGGCGACTTGGGGCAGTGGACCTACCCCAGCGTCTCCGTCAGCTCCGCCCAAGCCCGCGGGTGCGCGGGCTTCAGGAGCGGCTGGAGTTGTGGTAGCGCCGCAAGCAGATGACGACGCCCGCTCGCGGGCAACGCATCGCACGCGGACTCGATGGCGCCGGCGTGATCTTCGGCCAGGACCGCCAGAAGCACGGCTGCTTGCTCTCGATCTCGGCTCGATTTGGCGCTACGGCCCGTCCGCAGCTGCGACACCAAGAGCTTGTGCAGCGCGAAGCGCTCGGCGCTCGGCACACGCACCGCGAAGCAACCTTCTCGCGCCAGCAGGGTCGCGGCATGGCTCCCGTCGAGGAGATAGGCCAGGAAGGGCAGCGCCGTGGCGTGGACGCGCAGCTCGGGAACCGGAACGGTGGCATAGGCTTCCCCGCTGGCAGGCACGAGGAGATCGACGTGGAAGCGGCTTCGCCCGACCGTCTTCCACGACGTCGAGGGCTCGCGAGGATCCAACCCCGGCACTTCGACGAACCTCAAGCCCGAGCTTCGCAGCAACGTGAGGAGATCGTGTTCGAGCGGCTCGGCAAGAGCGAGAGGATGCGCGCGCGCCACGTCGACGTCTTCGGTTGCGTAGGCCGCCGCCCTGACGCCGAGTTGATTCAGCAGGATGCCGTACGCATGCGACCCGACGACGACGGCGCCGGCCCGAAACAGGCCGTGGTTGTGGAGCGCGGCGAGGCTGGCGTAGGTCCGAGCGTCGGCGATCTGGAAGCCCTCGCGGCCGAGCAGTCGCGCGTCGGCGCGGACGGACTTGGCCTGCTCGATGTGCTCGCGCAGCGCGTCGGCAGCCGCGTCGGCCGCTTCGTCGCCGATCGGCCCGGCCACGTACGCCTCGCGCTTTGTCCCCTCGACGTCGTAGAACTGCCTCGCGTAGAAGCGGAACCCGCCGGCATTCCGGCGTTCGAGCAGCGAACCCGGCGTGCCGGTCAGGACGTCGCGGTGCGCGGCTGCGTGGTTCTCCAAGTCGCCGTAGAGCACGGTCAGCGGTCGCGGGTGTCGGGCGTACAGGGGGCGGGCGTACAGGGGGCGTGCGGGCATGGGCGACCTGAGCGCGACCTCGCGCGCCAATCCTCTCGTGAGACTACGGAGCGCGATGTATCCGTCAAGACACGATTGTGACGGATACTGGGTCGCGGACGAGGCCGCGGTCGTGCAGCTCGGCGCGACGCCGACGCCGCGGGCGCTCCTTCGAGGTCTGGCTCGATGTCGGTCAGCGGCTGGCTCCGCACTTCGGCGACCGCTGAGCTCCCCTGCACGTTCGCCCTGCGGTGACGTTCCTGCTTGACAGGTCCACACTGCTTGTGTGTCTTCTGGCAACCGCGTGTGCGCGCGCGACCGGGTGTGCGCCGCCGCGTTGTTGTTGGCGAGGAGAGCAGCGCCCATGGAGTTCATCGTTCCGCGCGCGCTCGCGATGTCGGGCCGTCGGCTCTTCGCGGTCAGCGATGACCTGTGCTGCCAGGGGGCGTCAGGAACCCGGCGGACGACGGTCGCGGTCCGCCGCAGCCTGCCCAGCGACGTCAACGGCGACCGCTCGGCGCACACCCATGCCGCGTCCGGGAGAGCCTGGCGACGGCTCCACGGTCGGACGCGCCTGCGCGCACGCTGCAAGGGCATTCATGCTTCGGCCGCGCAGTTGCGTGATGCGGAGGCGGCATGAACCCTAGGTTCCGCCGAAGTGCCGTGGCTGGTGCAACCGCGGCGATGGTCGTCGCGTTTGCGCTGCAGGCGTGCGGCGGGGGCGGCGGAGGCAGCAACCCTGGCGCCGCCGGTGGCTCTGCAGCGGGCGACGTACCCGTCCAATTCGACGTGGACGCGGGCTCCAGCGCCGACTCGACCGCCGCCGCCGAGGTCGATTCGGCGGGCCCCGGCGACGCGGTACAGCCGTCCGACGCCTCCGTCGACGCCGGCGGTCCGAACTGCCCCGGCAGCGCGGGCTGCCCTTGCACCCACGCAGCGGACTGCGACGCCGGCCTATGCCTTGAGAGCCCCGAAGGCAAGCGCTGCGCCTCGCCGTGCGTGAGCGACTGCCCGTCAGGCTACCGCTGCGCGCCGGTGCCGCAAGGCGCCTGCACCCACGCCCCCTTGGCGCAGGGCAGCGCGTGCGACGCCGACGGCAACCCCTGCACCGTCGGCGACAGCTGCGAGGGGGGCAGCTGCGCGCCTGGCCTGCGGCCATCCTTGACCTCGGCTGCGCTCCGCGGCGCAGGCCGATTGTCGGAGCTCCGCGACGAGTCTGCGGCTCGGCCTGGTTCCGTTCGCACACCAAGTGCGAGGACTCTACTCCTGAGTGCGCTCGCTATGCGTCTCTCCGCGGTTGATGGAAACACGATTGGAGCATTCGCCGAATTAGCGGCGAGCGGCAAAGCTGTTGGCATTTAAGAGGCAAAAGACACAACTCGCCTTCGCTGCGCACGGCATATTTGTGCGAACACTTCAATCACACCCGAAAAAAGGAGGACTGTGTGACACTCAGAGAGTTATTGACGCAAGCCCGCCGCCCCGCTCTTGTCGTTGGCAACGGCGTGAATCTGTATGGCGGATCCAAGAACGCAAACAGTTGGTCCGCGTTGCTCGCCGATCTACGCAAGAAGTATTGTGGGGGCCTAAGCGAGGAGAGCGCGGAGGCCATGTCGTTGCCGGAACTCTACGACGCCCTGACCATTGGTGCCGGTGCGTCTGTGGATCTGCAACGAGAGTTCGTAGGGGCGATGGCTGAATGGGCTCCCACGGATGCACATCGGCAGATCGCGACGTGGGCAGCGAAGAATGAAGCTCCGATCCTGACGACGAACTTCGATGGAATGTTCGAACGCTCGTTCCCAGCATGTAAGCTCCAGATCCTGACGGATCGCGACGTCGGATTTACGCGCTTCTATCCGTGGAACGTCGTCAGCGCGCCAACCACCATCAGCGACCCGCTAAAGGGTTTTGGGATTTGGCATCTCCATGGCATGGAACGATACCCGTCGAGCATTCGGCTGGGCCTCACGCACTACATGGGA
>JBEARB010000324.1:0-11833 GCA_041163625.1 Pseudomonadota bacterium
GCGCCGGCTGGGTGCTGCTGGCGCTGGCCGAGCAGATGCCCGCCGATCTCGGCGAGGCGCTCGATCTGCACGAAGCGTGGGAGGCCGCCCAGAACGCCTCGCGCGCGTCGTGGCGCAACCGACGCCGGGGCGCTACCCTCGCCGCCGTCGCGGACGGTGGACCGCACGACGCGCTCGGGCCTGGCTACCCGCACGGCGACGAGCTCGACCCGGTCCGCTACATGTTCTTGCGGGGTACCGGGCGGGTCTAGGCCGCCGCCCCTGCGACGAGGGGGAAGCTGCCATGCGCCTGTCGAGCCTCATCCTCCCGGATCTGGACGCCACCTTCGCCGGTGATCCCGAAGCCGTCCGTGAGCTCTTCGAGGAGCTCCACGCCGAAGACGTCGCCGATATCGTCGAGCAAGCCGAACGGCCGCTCGCGGTGCAGATGCTCGTCTCGCTCGGCGCCGAGCGCGCCGCCGAGGTGCTCGAATGTGTCGAGCCCGACCTGCAGGTCGCGCTGGTCGAGCAACTCGGCGTCGAGCGCGCCGTCCCGATCGTGCACGAGATGTCGTCGGACGACCGCGCCGACTTCGTCGCCGAGCTGCCCGAGGACTTCAAGGACGCGCTGCTCTCGCAGATGGACCCGGAAGAGGTCGCCGACGTCCGCCTGCTGGTCTCCTGGGAGGAAGGCACCGTCGGCTCGCTGATGTCGACCGATGTGCTGGAGGTCCCGGTCTCGATGCGGGTCGGCGAGGTCATCGAGCGCGTCCGCACCCACGGCGAAGAAGCCGAGACCGTCTACTACGTCTACGTCATCAGCGGTACAGGCCAACTGGCCGGCGTGGTGAGCCTGCGCGAGCTCATCCTGGCCCGGCCCGATGAGTCCGTCGCCCGCATCATGCGCGAGGAGGTCAAGACCGTCCGGCCCGACCTCGACGCCGAAGAAGCGGCCCAGCTCGTCCAACACTACGACCTGATCGCGCTGCCGGTGGTCGACGAGCAACACCGCTTGGTGGGTCTGGTCACCGTCGACGACCTCGCAGACGCCCTCGCCGAGGAAGTCACCGAGGATATCCACCGCATGGGCGCGGTGCAGCCGCTCGAGGACTCCTATTTCGGCACGGCGTTCTGGACCTTCGCCAAGAAGCGAGCGCCGTGGCTGGTTGCGCTCTTTCTCGGCGAGCTCTTCACCGGCGACGCACTCTCCTATTTCGACGACGTGATCAAGCAGGCGACGGTCCTCGTCATCTTCCTGCCGCTGATCATCTCGTCCGGTGGCAACTCTGGTTCGCAGTCGGCCACGCTCATCATCCGCGCCCTGGCCGTCGGCGAGGTCAGCCTCTCGCAGGCCGGTCGCGTGCTTTCGCGCGAACTGGCGATGGGGCTGACGCTGGGCCTGATGCTCGCGATCATCGGCGTAGCCCGCGCCATGATTTGGGGCGACGGTCCCGGCGTCGCCGCTACCGTCGCTGTCACCTTGGTCGCCGTCGTCACCCTCGGCACCGTCGTCGGCTCGATGCTGCCGATCTTGCTCGAGCGCGTCGGGCTCGACCCGGCGGTCAGCTCGACGCCCTTCATCGCGAGCCTGGTCGACATGCTCGGCATCCTGACCTACTTCAGCCTGGCCCGAGCCATCCTGCTCTGAGGCCCATTGTGCGGACGTCTCGCCAGAGGAGCCCCGTGTCCAGCGACGCCCCCATCGAGATCGAGCTCAAGCTCGCGCTACCCGATAGCGCCGGCTACGACACCGTGCGCGGCTGGCTCGACGCCGAGGCCGACCTCGTCGCCGCCCGCAGCCAGCAGAATCTCTACCTCGATACCGCAGATCTGCGTCTGCGCGGGGCCCGGGCCATGCTACGCGTGCGCGTCGAACCCGACGCTGTGCGCGCGACGCTCAAGACCAAGGCGCGTCTGCAGGACGGCCTGATGTGCAGCGTCGAGCACGAGGCCTCGCTCGATGCCGAGCTGGCCGCGCGTTTCCGCCGCGCCCCTCCGAGCCGTCTGGATCCGCGCGCGCTGCCGATCGCAGCCGCCGTCCTGCCCCTGCTCCTCGCTGCGGACGAGCCCGAGCCGCCACGGCTGCACGTGCTCGGCGCCCTGTGGAACGAACGCCGAAGCTATCGCCTTGATCGTCGCCTGCTCGACGGGCAAGAGGGCACGATTCCGTTCGATCTCGACCGCTGTCTCGGTCCGTCCGGCGTCCCGCGCCTGGAGCTCGAGCTCGAGCACCCCGATGCCGCCGCTTTCGCCGACGACGTCTACGCACGCCTGCTCGCGCTCGGCGTCCTGGCGACCCCGAGCGAGCAATCCAAGTACTCGTATTTTCTGGAGGGCCTCGAGGCTACTGGCCGCGACGAACCTTCGGAGGCATGAAGAACGACACGCCGATGTTGAGCAGGGTGGCGAAGCGCAGCTTCTTGCCCGACTCCTTCGAGTCCCGGTTCACCGCCAGAGCGCGGTCGCTCGTCAGCGTCTCGAGGCCGAGGTTCAGCGCCAAGACGTCCGAGAAGAACAGACGGAAGCCCGCGCCGACACCGAGCGCGAGGCTCGGGCCCGTGGTGAGCGTGTCGCCCGTGCTACCGACGGCCGCCAGACCGCCGAGCAAATCGACGTGCAGGTCGTATTGCGTCGGCGACTTGCCGAAGATGAGCAGCTTGCCGACGACCGGGCTGACCGAGACGTGCGCCAAGCCGAGGAAGCGAAGGCTCGTCGCCTCCATCGCGAAGGTGTCGTTGGCGCGGGTGACCTTGGTGTCGACTTCGCTGTAGGTCTCGGTCGTCACCGGGACGCCGACCTGCAGACGGCCGCCGACGCTCAGCCAATCGTAGAGGTGCATGTCGTAGCGGGCGCCGAGCAGGATGTTGCGCACGTAGGGGTCGCCGAGCGAGATGCCGCCCAGTCCGGTCACCTCGTGGCGGGACTCGCGCATCAGCAGAGAGCGACGAACTGGCTTGGCGCCGGCGAGTACGTCGTCGGCGAAGGCCTCTCCTGCCGACAATACCGGCAGCAGGAGCATGGCGACGAGGGCGATGGCGAGGCGGCGGCAATTCATCGCTGGTACCTGTACTGCACGGTGGGCGGAATCCACAGGCCGAGACGCACGCCTCCGAAGACGTGCTGCATCACCCGGCTGCCCAGCTTGAAGTTCTCGACGAAGATGACGTCGCGGACCTCGAACGAGACCGTCAACGCGCGCAGCAGGTGGATGCGGATGCCGGCGCCGATTTCGCCAGCCGGCACGATGTCCTCGGTGATGGTCGTGCGCAGCGCGCCGGCGCCACCGATCAGGTAGGCGTCCATCTGCATCACGGCGACGCCGAAGCTCGAGAACTTGCCGAAGATCGGCGACCACTGCGCCTCGACGAAGCCCATGCCCTGCACGAACGAGCGCTCGGGGAACAGGCCGAAGTCCTGCTGGATGGCGAGGAAGGTCTCGTTGCGCGATCCGAAGGGCTTGCCGCCCCAGCCGCCGACGGCCCACTCCTCGTTGATGTGGTAGAGCAGCCCCGCGTCGGCCGAGTAGTGGTCGACCAGCGGGTCGCCGATCGACATCGAGCCACCGAGTTGGAGCTCGACGCGTCCGGCCTTCAGCAGGTAGCGCTGCTGGAACACGCGCACCGACTTGCGCAGCTCGGCCTCGCCCTGCCGGGCGAGCTCGACCGAGAGGCGTTCGCGCTTGCGCTTGCTGCCAGCAGCGCCTCGCGACGGTCCGCTCTGGTCTGCCGTCGTCGCCGCGGGCTGGTCCGAGGCGTCGGCTGCCAGTCCCGTCGTCGGGGCTGTGAAGAGCAGCCCGAACGCGGCCATCGCCAGCAGCGCCTTCCAAGAGTTGCGCATCGTACTCCGTACTCCGGGGGCTCCGGAGCCCCCTTCGGCCGCGGCGGGCATGCCGCGCTGGACCGACGTCGGCGAGAGCCTACTTCACGGTCGGAAAAAAGGCCAGACGTCGCCCAGAAGGCCGATTCGAGCCGAATCAGCGCGCCAACGGTGGCGGCGGCGGGGCGTAGGGATCGTCGGTTCCCGTGGCCGGGGCGGGCGCCGCGACGGGGCCGCGTGCTCGTTCGGCCGCAGCGCGCTCGGCGGCGGCCTTGGCGGCCGCCTCGGCAGCGGCTTTGTCGGCGGCGGCTTTTTCGGCTGCGGCCTTGTCCGCCTCGACCTTGGCGGCCTCGGCTTGCTTGCGGCGGCGGTCCGCGTCCTTCTCGGCCGCCTCGATTTGACGCACGTCGAACACACCGTCTCGGTAGTCTTCCCAGGTCTCGCCACGGTCGGCTCGATCGGCCATCTCGCACGCGAGCCGCCCCACGGTATAGCCTGCCTCTCGGCGCGCCTCGCAGACCTCGCGCAGCGCGGCCTTGGCCCCGGCCACGTCACCGGCCAGCCGAGCCAACTCACCGGACAGGTAGAGCCACTCGTAGCGGATCCGCGGCTGCCTGGGCGGCTGCCCGGTGAGTCCCTTGCGGATCAACGTCAAGGCGCGCTTGCGCCCGGCGACGATGCGGCGCTCGAGCTTCGGATCGATGCCTCCGTAGGGCCGACTGCGCTTGAGCACATAGGTGTAGTAGAGCGCCGCGCCGATCTGCTCGGCGAGCGGGGCACGGCGGACGTGCAACACGTTCATCAGGTGTTGGTACGCAGCCACCGGATCGGTGCTCGCCGACCGCGCCGACCGCGACAGCACCTGATGGGTGTACTGTGTGACGGCACCGCCGGGCGCCCGCTCGAAGTCGTCCGCCCACATCGCGTAGCCGCATTTCGGGCAGACCACGACCAGGTTGGTATAGGCGCGCGTAGGCATCTCGAGGTCCGAGTAGCGGCGCGTGGTGTCCTTGCCGTCGGTCCCCTTGGCTTGGGTCGGGGTGCCGTCGATCGGGCACACGAAGCTGCGCGCCGGCGGCGGCGTCCGCGGCCCCTCGGCCGGCGGTTCGCGCGCATCCGGCGGTGGCGGGGCCGGTTGCGCGAGCGCAGCACCGGCCGCCGCGATGCAGACCAGCCACGCGAGGCCTCGGATCGCAGTTGCTCTCGTTGCGGCCATCGCCATCCCTCTCCGGCCGCTGGGGCGCGGCTTGCGCGCAGGATAGCGCAGTTCCACGGTCGACGCAGCCCCGCCGGCGGGACCGCATCGGATGTCTCAGGTTGCAAAAATACGAAGTAGATTCGCGAGTCGTTGTTGAAACCGATGCATAGAAAGGGCTTGGCGTCAGCGTCCACAGCGATGTATCTTGAAGCGACATGTGTGCGCGGGGAAGCACACAAAGGGGGGAGCATGCTCGATTGGTTGCAAGGCCCGCCAGATCCTGGCGGCCTGTCAGACGACGTATTGCGCGACCGGCACGTTGCGCTGCAACGCCATATCCGGATCGTCCGGGTGGCGATTCCACTGGCGGTCTTCTGCATCATCGCCGGGACGATGTTGCACATCCGCTCGACCTTCAGCGCGATCGCGCCGGACGCGATGGGCGTCGCGTTCGAGAAGCAGGCGACTCGCGTGCTTCCGAAGCTGCAACGCGCCGCCGTCGATGTCGGCGAGGAGGTCGCGCCCATCGTCGGCGAGGCGTTCGTCACGCAGCTCGACGGCGCATTCGACCGTCTCTCCGGTCGGCTCGATTCGGAGATGAAGCTGCTCGGGGACTCGTTGCCGGGCACGCTCGAGAAACAACTCCACCGCAAGCTCGAGGAGGCCAACGCGGCTTCCGCCGAAGCGCTCTACCAGAGCTTCCCGGAGCTGAAGCAGGACCCGGCTCGCGTGCAGCGCCTGCTCACGGCATTCCAGAACGGCTTCTCGGCTTGGGCCGCCAAGACGCTGAACACCACGTTCGCGGGTCATCTCAAGGAGCTCGACGCCATCAAGGGCACCCTCAACGGCTTCGTCTTGCAGCAACACCAGGCCGAGCAGGCCCGCATCGCGGCGGACGCCGAGGCCGGCAAGCATCGCGCGAAGACCAAGATCACGCCCGAGCAGTTGCTCGCGCTGTGGCTCGAGATCCTCGACGAGGCGCTCAAGAGCGGCGGCGACAGCGACCTCTTCACCGCGCCTGCCGAGGCGCCGGCCGGCCGCTAGGCCCCCGAAGGAGACATCCCATGCAAGACACGACGATTTTGCGGAGTCACCTCGAGGCCGAGGTCGCCCGCCTGCACAAGGAACGCCGCGGCGGCCTGATCCTGGGTGTCGTTCTCGTCCTGATCGTGGCCGGCTACATGACGTGGCTCGACCGGCAATTCGCGTATTGGACCCAACCCGACAACCTCGCCACCACCGCGGCCGGCTTCGTCGAGAGCTACATCCCGACCATGAAGCGAACCGCGTCGGACACCGTGCGCGCCGAGGCTCCGGCGCTGGCGCGCTACGTCGGTGATCAGGTCAGCGCCGAGGTGCCCCGTCTGGTTCGTGGCATGATCGAGTCGATGGTCGTCCAATACTCGGACAAGCTCGCCTCGTACGCGGCCGACCGCTACGCCGAAGCCTTCCGCGCGGTCATCGACGGCGCAAAGACCGACATCGCGCGGGCGGCGGCGACCGACAACAACGCCGAGCAGGAGCGCTTGGTCGTGGTCGCCATCGAGAAGCAGCTCGACCTCGCCGCCAAGCAGGTCGACGAAGGCGCATTGGGCAAGGATCCGCTGTACGTACAGCTGGCGCAGAGCCAGCTCGCGCTCGCGAACCTCAACCGGCGCTTGCAGCAGTTGATCCAGCGTTCGGACAAGGACGCCACGCGCAAGGACAAGCTCACCAAGCGCTTCCTCGGCACCTTCTGGCGCTTCGTGCAGCAGGAGAACCCCGACGCGGCGGCCAGCGACGCCCCGGCCAAGGCCGGCCAGTAGTCCCTTCGCTCACGGCGGGGCGGGCAGCGAGCGGGGCGCGCGCAGCGTCACGCTCCGGCCCGTCCCGTCGTGCCGGAGCGTCAACTCGAAGACGGCGAGCCCGCGCAAGCGTTCCCCGAGCACGTCCGGCCACTCCACGCAACAGATGGCGTCGTCTGCACCGAGGCAGTCGAGCAGCCCGATGGCCTCGACCTCGTCCGGGTCTCCGACGCGGTACAGGTCGGCGTGGATCAGGTCGCACGCGTCGGTGGACGTCGGGTGGACCTGCATCAGCGCAAACGTCGGACTGGTGACCTCGTGTGCGACGCCGAGCCCCTCGGCGATGCCCTGCACGAGCGAGGTCTTGCCGGCGCCGAGGTCGCCGCGCAGCAACACAACGTCACCGGCGCGCAGCGCGCTCGCGAGCCATGCGCCCGCGCGTCGCGTTGCCGCTAGATCGCCTAAGAACAGCGAGAAATCGTGCATCGGCGGGCCGGCCCGGTGGCGGCTCAGATGAACTCGACGCTGTCGATCTCGAAGACGCGCTTGCCGCCAGGAGTCTGCACGTTGACTTCATCGCCCTCGCTCTTGCCGATCATCGCGCGGGCGATCGGGGAAGCGAAGCTGATCAGCCCCTGCGCGAGGTCGCTCTCGTGCTCGCCGACGAGCTTGTAGCGCACCGGCTCCGCGTCGTCGCGCTCGACATCGATCAGGGTGACGGTGGCTCCGAAGACGACCCGATCTCCCGAGAGCGTCGTGGGGTCGATGACCTGCGCGGATGCGATGAGGTTCTCGAGCCACTTCATCTGGCCGTCGATTTGCCCCTGGCGCTCCTTGGCCGCGTGGTACTCCGCGTTCTCTCGCAGGTCGCCGTGCTCGCGCGCCACCTCGATGTCGCGCACGTTCTGCGGGCGCTCGACCTCCTTGAGGTGGCGTAGCTGCACGTGGAGCTTCTCGAGTCCGGCTGGGGTCATCGGGACAGTGGTCGACATCGGAGCCTCCGGCGCCCTCGCGCGCGCTCGCGCGGCTCGTTTGGGGCGGGTGAGTCGGGTTCGGTCTACAGGTTGCGCTGGATCTTGCCGTCTTCGCCGAGCCGGTATTGCTCGCCGAGCTTGCCGGTCAGCGCCTCACGTTGGGCAGAGAAGTCCATCTCGTTCGCGATCGCGAGCTCGCAGATCAACGCGCGCACGCGGAGCGACTCGTCCTCGAGCAAGCGCGTGGCGAAAAGCGGCGCGATTTCGTCGTTCGGGTACCCCGAGAGGCCGTCGAGCGCGAACACCCGAATTTCGTCCGAACGGCTCTCGACCAACGATTCGAGCGCCGATCGCACGCGGTCGTGCTGGAAGTCCCTGAGGTTGCTGACAATCTCGCGCAGGCGCTCGAGCCCTTCGTGGTAGCCCGGATCGCAATCGGCCATCGCGGCGAGCAGCGCCTCGACGGCGCGGTCGTCGCCCGCGATCTCGCGCAGCGCGCGCAGCGGGAAGTAGACCGCCGTGTTCTTCGCGATGAACGCCTCGATCGGCGCCACGGCCGGCTCACCCGCGCTCCGCAGCAGCTCGTAGCAGTACGTCTTCTCTTCCTCGTCCACCGTCGGTCCGTCCACGCGAATGGTGAACCGGCCGAGCAGCGCCGTGAACGCCTCGGGCGTGCCCAGCTTCGCCAGCGCGTCCATCGCCTCGTAGCGCTCGTAGGTCTGGCGGAAGCGGTCCGTCAGCCGCTTGCGGTGCTTCTCGATCTGTTTTTGCGGATCACCGCCACCGGTGAGGAAGTCGAACAGGCCCATTTTCCGTATCCTCTTCGCGCGATCGGCTCCCGGCAGGCGGCCGGAAGCGGGCGCGGACGATAGTCCAACCAACGGGATCGGTCCAGGGGCGACAGGCGGCCGATCCGTGCTCATGACGTGAATTTCCGCGCTTCCGGCGCTCGCGCTATGCTGCCGTCATGACGACCCGCCCGCTCCTCCGCAGCTCCGCCTCGTCCCTGCCCCTGCTGCTCGCGCTCGCGACAGGACTGGTGGGTTGCGGTGGCACCCAGCGCCGCACCACGACCGCGCCGCCGACCCACGCACCGCCCCGGCCGGCAGTGACCGCCTCCGCGCGGCCGCCGGCGCCGGCTGTAGTCGACGAAGGCGCGGTCGAGGCCATCGACGGCAGCCCCGCGATGGCCCGCGGGCGGGCGAAGCTGCCCCGCTTGAACGCGGAGCGCGCCGAGCGCTGCAGCGCGCTCCGCGAGCCGGCCCGTGCAGCGGCGCGGCGGCATGCCCTGGACCCAGCTACGCTGCTCGCCATCGCCTGGGTCGAGAGCGGCTTCGCCGTCGGGGCGCGCTCGTCCGCCGGTGCGCGCGGGCCGATGCAGTTGCTGCCCGCGACCGCCCGCGCGTTCGGCTGCGACGACCCGCAGGAAGACGATTGCGCGCTGGAAGCCGCGGCCGCCTTCTTGGCGCGCCTGCTACAGCGGTTCGACGGCGTCGAGATCGACGCGATCGCCGCCTACAACACCGGGGCAACACGGGTCGCGCGGGCACGTCGGGCCGGACGCCTGCCCCCGAACCAATGGTATGTCGAACGGGTCCTCGCGGCCCGTGCCCTGCTGCGGCGTCAAGGCTGCCGTGAAGGCCTCGGCGGATCCTGACATCGAGGGACCAAAACGACCGCACGCGCGGCCGGCCCATCTGGGCTGGTCGCGCGCGACTCGGTGCGGTGTACGAAGGGCAGCCGCGCGGTTCGGCGGCCGGACTCGCTCAGCCGAGCGGGTTCTCGAGGACCGGCTGGCCGTCGGCATCGTGGAAGCGCAGGTGGCCGTGGGCCGCCTCGCGGAGCGCCGTCACGCACTCCTTGTTCTTCGTCTCGAGCGTCGGGGTCTCACCGTCGCGCAGCTGGCGAGCGCGCTTGGCGGCGAGCAGGACCAAGCCGAAGCGGTTCGGCACGTTGTCCAGGCAGTCTTCGATCGTGATGCGGGCCATGACGTCTCCGTGGCGCTCGGCGACAAGTCGTGCGCGAGCGGCCCGGGATTGTAAGCACTTCCAGGCGAAGGTCAACGCTGCTCGAGAGGCCCGGCGTGTCGCCGTCAACTCGCGCCTAAGGGCTTGGATTCAATGGTATCTGTACGATTCTCGCGCGGTTGCGGGGCGCAGTCCCTTGCCGTATGCTCCGGGCCTGGAGGTGGCACGTGCCCGCAGATACGACCGCCGGCGGCGGACAGAACCTGGTCGGCAAGAGCCTCGGCGGCCGCTACGAGATCACCGGCCGACTCGGAAAGGGCGGCATGGCCGTCGTCTACCGGGCGGAAGACAAGAGCTTCGGGCGCACCGTCGCCATCAAGGTCCTGCGCACCGACGTCGCCAAAGATCCCATCGCAGCCAAGCGTTTGGTGCGCGAGGCGCGCGCCGCCGGCCAACTGCACCACCCCCACATCATCACGATGCACGACGTCGGCGAGTCCGACGGCATGGTCTACATCGTGATGGAGCTCCTCGAGGGGCGCGAGCTCTCGGAGTTGATGGAGGAGGTCGGCCCGATTGGGCTGGTGCGCTCGATCGAGATCGGGCGGCAGGTCGCGAGCGCCCTCGCCGTCGCCCACCACCACGGCATCATCCACCGCGACATCAAGCCCGAGAACCTCTTCTTGATCCACCACGGCAGCGGCTCGGACTTCGTGAAGATGCTGGACTTCTCGATCGCCAAGCTGCCCACCAACATGGTCACGGCTGCGCTCACTCGCGCGGGCTCCGTGTTCGGGACGCCGCACTACATGGCGCCCGAGCAGGTCGAGGGCCGAGAAGTCGCGCCGCAGACGGACCTCTACGCCCTCGGCGCCGTGCTCTACGAGTCCATCGTCGGCGAGCCGCCCTACGACGGCGATTCGGTCATCGACATCCTGCTGCAGCACGTGCGTGGCACGCCGCCGCGCCTGGATGCGGGTGGCCGCAAGCTGCCGGCAGGGCTGGCGGACCTCGTCGAGTCGCTGCTCGCCAAGAAGGTCGCCGACCGCCCCTCGTCGGCGACCGAAGTCGAGCGGATGCTCGAAAGCTACCTCGCCGAGGCCCGAGCGATCGAGGGTGATGTCCTCGACGACGACGACGACGACGACGAGCCGGTCAGCACGCTGAAGTTGGACGCCGACATGGTCGCGGCCGTCAATCGTGCCGCTGCGGCCGCAGAGAAGATCCCGACGGTGCAGATCCCGGACGATGCGGCGGACGACGGGCATCGGACGGTCGCGCTGTCGGCGCTGGATCTGCCCGATTTTCCCGAGCCGACGCCGGCTGCCGCGCCTGCGGGCACTCGCCGCACCGTGCCGGGGCAGGGCTCCGTCACGCCGCCGGCCGATCTGCCCGAGATGCCGGGCGATCTGCCTGGCGACGCGCAGGAAGACGAGCCGGGCGGACGCACCATCGTCGGTCACGGCTTGGCCGCGCAGGTCCGAGCCGAGGCGGCCCGGATCGAGGCCGAGCGCGCCGGCAAGGCCGCTCCCTCCCTCTCCCTCGACGCCCCCCCGAGCGCACCGCCGCCTGCTCCGTCGCCCAAGAGTCAACGTGCCCCCCGGACCGCGCCGCCCGCCAGCGCGGCGCCCGCCAGCGCGCCGCCGGCCGGGCGCGGAGGCCCGCCGCCGCCGCCGAGTGGGCGCGCTTCGATGCCGCGGTCGGTCGGCAAGTCGACCGTCCAGGCGCCGACCGCCGTCACCGGCGCCGACGAAGCACCGATCAGCGGCCGCAGACGGCGCTCCGCCGAGGCCGAGACGCAGCAGGCGCCCGACAAGGTGCGCGCCGCCGCCGCCGGGACGCTCGCCGTCACGCCGGAAGAGCGCGCCGCGCTCGCCCGCGAGCTCGACGAGGCCCGCAGCGGCGGTCGCAAGCAACAGGGCGTCATCATCGGCCTCGCCGCGGCGCTCGCCGTCGCGGTCGGCGTGATCGTCTGGTTCGTGCTGCGCGGCTGAAGCCTGGGCCGGTTCAGCCTGCGGCCGCCTCGCCACGCCTGCTCTCGAGGACCAGGCCCTCTGCGGCCAGCAGCGGACGCAGCCAACGCATCGGACCCGAGCGGCCCAGCACTTCCTCGAT
>JBEARB010000325.1:0-7559 GCA_041163625.1 Pseudomonadota bacterium
AGGTCGTCCAGCGCGCCCTCGACGTTGGGCAGGTGCAGCGCCGGCCGCTCCTTGACGATGCGCGAGCACGTCAGCTCCGACAGCGGCAGCGTGGTCTCCGCGAGGAAGCGAGCCACGGCCACGTACTCGTCGCAGATCGGGCGGAACAGGGCCTCGATGACCGCCCGCATCGCGGGGCTGTTCGGTACCTCGGCCAGATCGACGTGCGCGGCCGGCGCGTAGCCGTTGATGGCGCAGTGGTGTCGAATCGCCGGGTTCTCCGGGAAGAGCTTGCGCGCTTCGGGGTAGAACAGGTGCATCCAATGGTAGCGCATCGTGCGCTCGATCTCGGGATCGACGCCGTGCTCGCCGCGCAGGTCGCTGTCGAGGACCACGCCACCGCGGGCCTCGATCGCCTGGCGCAGGGTCGAATCGTCCACACCGGCGATCGGGTTGCGGGCCAAGAAGCAGCGCAGGTGATGAGTCGAAGCCGCGGTGTGCATTTGCAGCTGCGCCATGACCTCGACGGCCAGGCCGTGCACGTCGGTCTCGCCGTCGAGCACCAGCGGCTCGCCGCAGGTCACGTGCACGTGGCCGATATCGACTGCTCCGGTCAGCATCTTGGCGGTCCAGAGCAGGAGCTTGCGGAGCTGCATCGAGGGCTTGCCCTCGCCTTGCAACTCGCGCAGGAAGCTACGCTCTTCGGGCACGCGGTCGTAGGTGATCGCGACCGGCAGGATGACGGCACGCTGGCCGGTCTGCTGGATGGCGCGCAACAGGCCACGGCGCGGGCGCATGAACTGCCGCGACCGAGAGCGCGTCCCCTCGATGAAGAACTCGAGGGTCTGCCGGCGCTGCACCAACTTCTGGATCTTCTCGGTCAGGTCCGGGTCTTCACGACCGACGCCGCGCTTGATGTAGAAGGCATGCGTCTGCTGGAAGAGCCACCCGAGCACCGGGATCCGCGAGAACTCTTCGGCCGCCGCGATGTGCGGGATCGGGATGCCGAGGTCCGAGCGCGCGAAAAAGAGGTACGAGCAGACCAGGAAATCCATGTACGAGCGGTGGGTCGGGATGATCACGAAGAGCGTATCGTCCCGCGCCATCATCTGCGCTGCTCGGAAGCTCGGGCGGTCGAAGGTGACCCGGCGCGTCATCTTCCGCAGCGCCTTGCGCATCGTGTAGGCGGCACCGCGAATCGCCCAGTTGCCGTCGGGCTGATCGAGCGCCCACTTGCTGTCGGTCTTGCCGTCGCTGTGGCGAGCCCCGGCGACGTCCATGCGGTGCTCGTCCTTGCGGACCAGGTTCCGGTAGAAGCCGCGGCAGACCAACTCGACGTAGTCCTCGGGCACGAACGCCGGGTCGTCCAGGCGGCTGCTCGCCTCGAAGCGGAACGTGTTGTGCGTGAAGTAGGGAAACGCCTCGTTGAGGTAGCTGATCTTCTCGGTCAGCTTGCCGACCCGCTTCTGCAGCTTGAACTGGCCCGTCACCGAAAGCAGGGCACGCGCCATCCGGGCCGGCGCCTCGTGGTGCACCATCGCGCGGGCGCGGTAGGACAGGCCACCCGAGGTGCCGATCCACTTCAGTTCGGGCTCCTTGTCGATCGGATGCGCCTTGAAGAACGACTCGATGCCGTCGAGGCACATGCCGATCTGGCAGAGGTTGCCGTCACCGGCGACCGCGTACCGGATCGGCAGCGCACGACCGGCGCCGGCGGGGGCCTCGCGGAAGCAGGTGTCGATGGCGCGCTCGGCGACGGTGTCGCACGGCACGATGTCGAGCTCGCATTGTTTGTCGGCGCGCAGCACCTTCAGGCGGCCGGCACCGATGAGTCCCACAAAGCCGGCGAAGGCCGCGTGGCTGTCGATCCAACCGGGCGTCGGGTGGTGCAGGCTGGCGCTGACGATCGACGGACGCACGATCGAGATCGGCATGTCGCCGCGCCGCCGGTCGAGCAGCAGCTCGTTGATGCACTTGGTCAGCGTGTAGGTGTTCGGGTGGCCCGAGAGCGTCATCAGCGCGCGCTCGTCGGCGCGACCGTCGAGGATGTCGCGGTAGACCGTCTCGGGATCGAACGGCAGATCGACCAACGTCTCGGGCGCCGCGCCGCGCGCGCCGGTCAGGCGATGCGGGGTGACGTACGCGGTCGACACGAACGTCATGTGCTGCAGGGCCTTCGCCGGACGGAAGAGCTCGAGCATGTTCATCGAGCTGGTGATGTTGGCCGCGGCGGCTTCGGCGATCGGCAGGTCGAACTCGACCGAGGCGGCACAATGCACGACGTGCGTGACGGTGCGGCGAAGCTCGGCAATGTCGCGCCGGTTCATGCCGCAGCCTGGCTGGCTCAGCTCACCGCCGACGACCGAGACCATCTCGTGCCAACCGGGCGAGAGGCGCGCGAAGCAGCGTGACTTGGCGACCGTCTCGAAGCGCGACGCCGGCGCTTGGCCGCGCTTGCTGCGCACGAGCACGGTGATGCGATCGATGGCGAGCTCCTCCTGGCGCCGGAGCAGCTCCTCGAGGACGACCTTGCCGACGAAGCCGGTCACGCCCGTCACGAAGACGTGCGCACCCTTGGCGTCCGGCAGGCTCAGGCGTTGCTGACTCATGCATCCCCCAACATCTGGTTGTTCGTCGCGAACACGTTGTGCGGATCGAGCGCTTGCTTGGCCGCTCGGTTCCACGCCAACGCCCCCGGCGACAACACGTCCGGCAGGAATCCGCGACGGATCTTGCCCACCCCGTGATGGTGGGACAGCGAGCCACCCGAGCGCAAGATCTCCTCGCGCGCGGCGTGCTCGATCTCCGTGTAGACCTCGGAGGGGTTTTCGACGCCCTCGTACGAGAACGCCATGTAGAAGTAGACCGCGACGCCGGTCTGGTAGACCTGGGTCACGCGGCAGGTGATGAACGGCTTGCCGGGCAAGCCGCGCGCGGCGTGCTCGTCGTAGACGCGGCGCTTGACGTTGTCGCAGAGCGTCAGCACCTGGCTCCACGGAACACTGGTCTCGAACGACTCGGCGATCACTCGGTACTTCATGACGAAGTCGCGGATATAGGCAATGCCGGAGGTGAGCTGGTAGCCGCGGCGGCCGTTCTCGGAGCCGGCCTTCATACCGCCGTGACGCGTCGCCAGGGCGTAGACCATCTCCTCCTCGTGCGCGACCTCGCGGGCGGTGCCCTCGAAGACCAACGTGGCGGCGACCATCTTGTCGGGGTCGAAGCCCTTGAGCTTGGTCACCACCATCTTCTCGAGCTTGCTCTTGACCGACTTCCAGCCCTCGGACGCCGGCTTGAGCGCCATGCCGAATTGGAACTGCAGGTTGTCGACCAGGCGGATCGACGCCGGCGGCTTGCCGTTGCGGGTCAGGTCCATCATGAACGCGACGCCGTCCTCGAAGGTCTTGAACAGGATCGAGCCGTAGCGCTGCACTTCCGGCAGCGGGAAGAGCTTGACCGTGGCGCTGGTCACGATGCCGAGGCTGCCCTCGGACCCGAGCAGGGCGCGCCGGGGATCGATGCCGATCGACTCGCGGGGCGGCACGTTGTGGCGCTTCAGGACACCAGAGGTCGTCACCGCGTGCACGTCGAGGACGATGTCCTCGATGTTGCCGTAGCGGTTCTTCTTCATGCCCGAGGCGTTGGTGGCGACCCAGCCGCCCATCGTGGAGAACTCCACCGAATCGGGCTCGTGGCCCATGGTGAAGCCGTAGCGGGCGAGCTGCTGCTGGATGTGACGGCCGACGGCGCCGGCCTGGATCTCGGCCATCCGGTTGGTCGGATCGATCCACAGGATCCGGTTCATCCGCTGCATGTCGACCGAGCAGATGAGGCGCGGCTCGTTCGGATCACAGCGCAGGGCATCGGTCACGTTGGTGCCGCCGCCGTACGGAATCAGCACCGCCTTGTGCTTGATCGCCGCCTGCACGAGCGCCTCGACCTGCTCTGCGGTCTCGGGCCAGACGATCAGATCGGGCACGCGCGGCAGCGAGCCGTACTTGATCGCCCACATCTCCTCTTGGGTCTGACCGTGACCGTGACGCAGGCGGAGCTCGGCGTCGTCGCTGACCTGAGCGTCGCCGACGATCTCCCGCGCCGCCTTCACGAAGCGGGCGTTCTTCTTCGGGGCCGGAATCTGCGGTGGGTAGTGCGGCTCGTTGACGACCGAGGTGTCGACCTCGATCTCCATGACCCCACGAATCCAGGGCAGCAGCGTCGGCAGCTCCTGATTGCACAGCTCGTAGCGGTCACCGGTCAAGACGACGTGGCCGCGCTCGTTGACGCGGAACTCCGTGTCGTCGAAGCCCCAGACATCGAGGCTCTCGCGATCGGAATCGAGCTCCGGCGCGGGCGGCACGATGCGCGTCTCCTCGGGCGAGAGCGCGGACGGGACCACCGGCGGAGGCGCGACGCCGCGGTCGAGCAGATCGGCCAACGGCCCGAGCTCACTCGCTTTCTCCAGGGCGATGCTGGACACCTTCTGCAGCGCGGCGATCGCGGTCTGCTGCGGAGTCTTGGCCATGTCGTTGCCTCCTCACCCGCGGGCTGACACCGGGGCGTGGCGAAATATGCGGAATCGCCCGGGTCGTCAACGATGCCGGGCGCGGTCACGCTTTCACGGGGGTCAGGCGACGTCGGTCGGCGCGCGTCCCGGCAGCGGCTGCCGGAGCTGCACGGCGGCCTCCTGCCGCCGCACCACCGCGGCGACACGCGCGGCGACGCGCTCGATATGCGGCGGCGCCTGTCCGGTGGGCGTGCCCGGCAGATGAATTGCGTACTGACGGGTGGTGGCGAGCGAGCCGGCGACGTCGGTCCCGCGCGCCCAGAGCTCGAGCTCGGCGTGTCCGGTCGTCTCGCCATCGGCGAGCACGACGACGAGTTGGCCGGCGTCGCCGTGGGTCACGTGGGCCACCGCCCATGCGCGCTCGAGCACACGGCCGTCGGCATAGGGGCCGAGCAGGCGCGCGGCGTCGTGGGCGAGTGGACGGGCGAGGGCGCTCGCGGCGGGGCGGACCGGGCCGTACATCCGGCCGCGCTGGCTGCCGCCGAAGCCGCTGAGCATTCCGCCACCGACCACGGCGGACGCGCCGGCGAAGAGGCGCGAGAGGAAGCCGCGGCGCGACGGAGCGTCGCCGGAGGTGGCCGAAGGGGCGTTCTGGGGGGGTGATTGGCGCATGGTGGCCTCCGCTGGGTTGGGCTCGGCCCTGATGGTACGACCGGGCGCGATCCGGGGCAACGGAGATTTCCGGGGCGTCGGACGAGATGTGTCTGATCTCGAATGATTGGTCGATGGCGCAGGAGCCAGACCGCGCGTGCGCAAGCCGTCGACGGGCCGCGTCGCTAGAGCATGCCGCCGATCACGACGGCGACCTGGGCGTGGTCCAGGCGCAGGGCGTCCAAGCCGGTCGCGAGCGGCGTGGTGGCGTCGCCCAGGCCGCTCTCCAGGCTCGACCAGTTGCCCTGGACGTAGCGACCCTCGATGGCGAGGAACAGCCGCCAGGGCCACGGCTCGCCGCCGAGCGCCCAGCGCGCGCCGACGCTGTAGGCGAATGCGAAGCCCTCGTAGCGCACGAAGAAGCGATCGACCGAGACGTCGCTGCAGCCGAAATCGTCGCAGACCTGCCCATCGCTCTCGCCTGTCGAGGTGCCGATGCTCTGGTAGAGCCAATCCACGCCGGCGTAGGGACGGAAGCGGCCCGCCAGCGGCAGCGTCGCGCGCACGGTCGGTCCGACCAGGAACTGCTGGCTCGCGCCCAAGCTGCGGCCGAGCTCGTCCTCCCACGCGCTGCGGTTGAGCGCGCCGAATGCGACCGCGATGCGCAGGCCGAGCTCGAACATCTCGTTGGGCGTCGTGGCACCGAGCACGATGTCGAAGCCGAAGCCGTCGTCGAACTCGATGCCGTTGGGCCCGAGCCTCTCGCGCAGGCCGAAGCTACGGTCGCCCATCGCCCAGGATTGCAGCAGCCCGATGCTCGCCAGGAGATGCCATCGCGGCACGGCCGCCGGCGGCGGCGCGCCGGGGCCGCTCGGTGCGGTCGGCGGCAGCGGCGCGGGCGACGTGGCTGGCCCTGGCGTGGCGGGCGGCGCCTCCGGACCGGCGCCCGGGCCGACGTTCGGTTCGCAGTTTTCGGCCGGGCCGCGATCGCCGTCGCCGTACGCTCCGTCCGGTGCGCCGGAGTCGCCCGGACCGGGCTGGGCGAGGGCAGGGCCCGCGAATGTGCCGATCAGGACGGCGGCGATGCCGGCGAGCAGCCGGGATCGCGGCGGCATTCGGCGGCGGTCGGGGAGCGGGATGACACGGGCGTAGCGGGCGTTCATGCTCATGTCGCCAAGCTATCCCAACCGCCGGCCGCCGCAACCACGACGAGGACGCCCGATGCAAGCCGAGCAGCTCCCGGACGCGCGGACGCGCAGGCGCCTGCTGGTCTTCCTCTCGGTCGCGACCTTCTTCGAGGGCTACGACTTTCTCGCGTTGACGCAGATCTTGCCGACGTTGCGCGCCGAGATGGGGATGACTCCCGCCGACGCGGGCTTGCTCGTCGGCGGTATCAACGTCGGCACGGTGCTCTCGTTCCTGCTGGTCCGTCGCGCCGATCGCGTCGGGCGACGGCCGGTGCTGATGTGGACCATCGTCGGCTACACCGTCTTCACCGGGCTGACCGCGCTCTGCGAGGCGCCGTGGCAGCTCTTCGTGGCGCAGCTCTTCGCGCGTTTGTTCCTGATCGGCGAGTGGGCCACGTCCATGGTGTACGCCGCCGAGAGCTTCCCGGCGGCGCGGCGCGCCACGGTCATCGGCATCATCCAGGCGTTCTCCAGCCTGGGCTCGATCGTGTGCGCCGGTGTCGTGCCCTTGCTGCTGAAGACCGAGTGGGGCTGGCGCAGCGTCTACGTCGTCGGCGTGGTCCCGCTGATCCTGCTCGCGCTCGCGCGCCGCGATTTGCCCGAGACGCCGCGCTTCCTCGCAGCGCAGGCGGCCGGGCGGACGCTCGAGGGCAGCCGTCTGGGCGCCATCTGGGGCACGGCGTGGCGCGGGCGTGTGCTGCGCCTCGCGGTGATCTGGGCGCTGACCTACGTCGCGACGCAGAACGCCATCACGTTCTGGAAGGAGTTCGCGGTCGGCGAGCGCGGTCTGAGCGACGCAGAGGTCGGCGCGAGTATCTCGATCGCGGCGGTGGCCTCGATGCCTCTGGTCTTCGCCTCCGGCCGGCTTCTCGACGCCATCGGCCGGCTGCGCGGGGCGACGGTGATCTACTCGCTGACGGTGGTCGGCATCGTCGCGGCCTATACGCTGCACGGACGTTGGCCGCTGACCATCGCGCTGGTGTTCGCGATCTTCGGGACTTCGGCGGTCTTGCCGGTGCTGAACAGCTATACGACCGAGCTGTTCCCGACCGATCTCCGCGGCGACGCCTTCGCCTGGTCGAACAACCTGCTCGGACGTATCGGCTACGTGCTCGGCCCCATCCTGGTCGGCCAACTCGCCGCCGCCGGGCTGGGCTGGGGGCCCTCGGTGGCCGCCACCGCGCTATTCCCGATCGTCGCGCTGGTGCTGATCCTGCGCTGGATGCCCGAGACGCGGG
>JBEARB010000326.1:0-11954 GCA_041163625.1 Pseudomonadota bacterium
TGGCCCCCCGGCGTCGGCTGCCAATCCAGCGCCAGCAGCGCGGCCGCCGCCATCGTCTCGCGCATGGACGCCTTGCCCACTTGCGTCCGCCAGCCTCGGCGATGCGCGCGCGGAGCCGCGAGCTCGACCCGCAGCAGCGCCTCGTCGTGGTCGAGCCGCAGGTGCAGGTGGCCCGCCGGCTCGTCGTCCGAGGCGCCGATACGGGCGCGACCGCCGGCTTCGCGGACGGCCTCGACCACGCGCTCCCCCACCAATCCGGAGTGGTACAGGCGTGATTTGTGGCAGGCGACATCCACCCGCACCAGCCCGCGCGCGGGCAGCCACTGCGCGAGCGGACTCGCCCGCAGCCCGGCATCGAGCGCGCGCACGTCGCGCGCTCCGAAGCGCGCGATCTCCAGGCGCACGGCCTCCACGATGCGGCTGCCGACCGCGATCGTGAGCGCGATGTCGGGTGAGACCTCGAGCATCAACGCGCCGCGCTGGCGCTCGACAGCGTCGGCACCCAGCGCGCGGAGTTCGGTCTCCGCCACGCGCTCTAGACCGGGCGCGACGACGCACCAGAGCGCACAGGTGTCGGGCGGCTTCATGCGTGCTCCTCGGCGCCGCCGACGTTCGCTTCGCCTCGCAGCTCGGGCTTGCCCTCGAGGTGGTTGCGGAACATCCGGGTGGTCGGATAGGCAAAGTCGATGCGGGGCTCGTCGTGGAACGCGGTGAGGATCTCGGCCCAGAGCGCGTGAGCGCTGCTGCGGCGCGCGCGCGCTCGGCAGAGGTAGCGCACGCTCAACGAGACGCCGATATCCACGACCGCAACCCACGTAATCGGCGTCAAGTGCTTGTAGTGGATCATGTATTTGTGGGCGCTGCGGCGGATCTGCTCGCGTGCCTCGTCGGCGACCGCCGCGGCGCTGCGCTCGGCGATCGCCTGCAGCAGGTCGCGAGCGCGCTGCCAATCGGACTCGAACGTCACCACCACGTTGAGCTCGTTCCAGATGTACTCGAAGCCTTGCGTGTAGCTCGCGACCGGCTCGTGGAAGACGCGCCCGTTGGGCAGGTGGATGATGCGTCCGGTGCTCTGATCGTCGCGCACCCAATTGCCGATCTCGAGCAGGGAGAAGGTCAGCGGCCCCACGTCGACGACGTCTCCTGCGATGTCACCGATCAGGATGCGGTCGCCGACCCCGAACGGCTGCCGCACCAGGATGAACACCCAGCCGGCGAGGTTGACGATCGGGTCACGCAGCGCGATGGCCAGGCCGGCCGACGCGATACCCAGCCACGTGCCAATGCCCTCGCTGTCGCTGAGCCAGATCTGCAGCAAGAGCACCGCCGTGACCACGCCGATGGCGTAGGTGGCGACCTTGCCGACCTGGTAGCGGCGCGCGACCTCCTCGACCGAGCGGTCCAGGGCCCGCAGCACGACCCGCCTCAGCAGGAGCGCGAAAAGCGTGACCACCAGCGTTGCGAGCAGCCGGCGCATCGGGCCGAGCCCGGCCCCGCCGAGCGCAGCGCTCCAGTCCACCTCGCTGGTCCACAAGGACAAGGGCATCGGGCTCAACCTCCGAGGGCGTCGCAGGCCGGCGAGAGGCACTGCACATCGGTCGCGTAGGCCGCCGCGCCGGCCGGCACGCTCTGCACGGCAGGCGTGACGACGCGGCGCTCGGCGCCGTGGGCGACGGTCGGCGGCGTGGAATCGGGCGTCGGTAACTTGGCGCTCCGCCGCTCCCACGGCGTCTTCACGGGGCGAACCTTGCAGCCACCCTCGCCGTCGCTGCGGATTCGCCCGAAGAAGGCGTCGCGACCGCCGGTGCCGTAGGATTCGGTCTGCCCGACCCAGAGCACGTCGCCCTGCCCGCCCGCCGCCGGCCGCGCGTGATGGACCGCGTCGGGCAGGTCGCTGCCGATGCGCTTCATCCACACCACCTCGCCGTCGGCGTCCAGGCCGAGGGCGTAGCCGTCTTCGGTGCCGTCGACGGAGTCGGTGACCCCGAGCAGCGTCCAGCCGCCGGGCCGCGGCAACATCGCGTAGCCGCGCTCTTTTCCGTCGTCGCCGTAGCGGGCCATCTGCAGCGGCCAACCGTCGCCGTCGACGTGTAGCGTGAATGTGTCGGATTTCTTGGCGTCGAAGCCGCGCGTAAAGCCCGTGAGCCAGAAGCCGCCGCTGCCGTCGTGCCAGATCGCGCGGCCCTCGTCGTCTTCCTCGCCGCCGTAGGTACGCGCCCATTGCACGGCGCCCAGCGCGTCGAGCCGGATCAGCCAGATATCGTCGCGCCCGGCACCGTAGCTCTCCGATGCCCCGATGACGACGACACCGCCCGCGGCGTCGGCGCGCAGGACGCCGAAGCCGGCGTCGCCGTCCTTGCCACCGCCGAGCGTCTGCTCCCAGCGCAGTTGCCCGGCGCCGTCGAGCGCGAACACCAGCAGGTTGTGGGTTTTCGGAGCGCCGGGCCCGAAATTGTAGGTCTCCCCGAGGACGACGGCGCCGTCGTCGGTGGTGGCCGTGGCGGCGACCGCGGCGTCCCAGCCCGAGCCGCCGACCGCGACGCTGTAGACCGGGCTCCCGGTCGGGGCCCAGCGGGTGACCCAGACCTCGAGCGAGCGCTCGAAGCTGTCGCTGCTGCCGACCAGCAGGAGATCGCCGCCCGAGAGCCTGCCGAGCGCGACGCCCTGATCCTGCCCCTTCCCGCCGAGCGTCGCGGCGCTCTGAACGGCTCCACAGGCGTCGACGCGGAGCAGCCAGGCATCCCAGCCGCCCGCGCCCGCCGATTCCGTGGTGCCGAGCAGCCACGCACCGCCGTCCGGTTCAGGGAGCACGTCGCGCAGCTCGTCGCGCCCGACGCCGCCGTAGGAGCGTAGCCAATACCGCGGGCCGCCCGGGTCGGCCGGAGGACCGGCGTCCCCGACGTCGGCGGACCCATCCCCGCCGGCGTGGGCGTCGGCACCGGCGGCGTCCGAGGCGGAGTCCGTGTCGCCGGTCACGCCGCCGCTTTCGAGGCAACCGCCCAGCGCGATCGTCAGACACAGCGCCCAGACCGCGAACGCGACTCGGCCGAGGCGGGGTGATGTGCGCGATCTGCCGAGCGTGCAGCTCATGGGGACTCCGATTCGACGGGCACGTAGACCGTCTCGACGCGACCGTCGCGGACGATCTCGAGCGTCAAATTCGCGGAGCCTTGGGCGGCCTCCCCCACGACGCCGGCGAAATCGTGCGCTCCGAGCGGCCGAAAGTCGACGCTGCGGACGCGATCTCCCGGGTCGAGTCCGGCCGCTGCGGCCGGCGACCCCGGGCGCACGCGCGCCACGACCATGCCGTCTTCGCTCTCCCGCAGGTCGAAGCCATGCCGCGGTAGGGCGGCTTCCCGCGCCTCGCCGGCGTCGCGCAGCCGCAGGTCGAGTCGATGTGCGCCGTGGTCGCCGATGGTGATGGTTCCGACCTCGACGAGATGGCCCGGCGCACGCGCCGAGAGCCAGCACACGCCCGGCGGCAAGCCATCGAAGCGGTACTGCCCCTCGCCATCGCTCGTGCCCGTCCGTTCGGGCTCCTCACCACAGCGCAGCGCGAGCGCGACCGAGGCAGCCGGGCCGTCTGTCGTCTGCACGCGCCCTTGCAGGGTCGCCCCGCCGTCGAGCGTCAACGTCACGCCACGCAGCGTCTCGCCGCCACCGACGCGGACGCCGCGACGCAGCGCGGGCGGGTGATCGTCGAGTGTGGCGGAGAGGTCGAAGCGCCCGGGGCGCAATGGACCCAGCCGGAATCGTCCGTGTTCGTCGGTGGGCACCCGCTGCCGATGCGGTCGTGCTTCGCCGGGGCCGTCGTGGTGCTCGTCGGCGATGCGGACGACGGCGGGGCCGACGGCACGTCCGTCCGCGTCGACGACGCTCCCCTCGACGAAGCCCGGCGCGCCCAGCCGCAGCGTCGGTGCCGCCCCCGGCAGCAGCTCGACCTCGGCGCTGTCGGCGTGCTCGTCGTGGCTCGCGACGGCGCGGCCGCCCTGCCCGCTCGGGACCTGGTCGAAGCGAAAGCGACCGTCCGCGTCGCTGCGGGCGTGGACGTGACGACCGGCCGCGTCGAGATCGACCCGCGCGCCCAGGACCGGTCGTCCGTCGGCGTCGACCACGCGCCCGCCGAGACCCGGCAGCGGCTCGAGTTCGAAGAGCACGCTAGGCGCGGCGTGGTCGAGGATCTCCAAGTCGGCCACGGCGTCGCGATAGCCCGGCGCCCGCGCGACGAATCGCCACGCGCCGCGCGGGACGGCGTCCATTCGGAAGGCGCCCTGCGCGTCGGCTCGCCCGACCGGTCCGCCCACCACGCCGTCGAGCTCCACGATGGCGCCGGCGAGCGGGGCGCCACCGCGGGCGCGGACGGTGCCGCTGAGCGTGCCTCCCGGGCCGAGCACGATCTGCAGCCCGTCGCGACGCTGCCCGTCGTCGAGCGAGAAGGGTTCGGAGTACGCCGGGGCCCGGTCCGGCAGGCGGGCCTCGACGCGCATCCGCCCCGGCCAGACGGCCTCGAACGCGAAGGCGCCGGCCGCGTCGCTGTGGGCACGTACGGGGGCGAGCGTCGGCGGCAGCGGCACGCCGTCGAGGGACTCCGGCGCCAGCAGGTGAACGCGCAACTCGGCACCGTGAGCCGGCCGCAGGCCGTCGAGCACGCGACCGCTCAGTCGCACCGAGGCGCGCAAGCGGAGGCGCAGGTCCGTGCGTGGACGCGGCACGCGCGCCGCTAGCGCCGGCGGTGGCGTGGCGAGCCCCGGCGCGCTGGCCGTCAACCGGCCCGGCAGCGGGACGTCCGGACAGCGGAAGTCGCCGTCGGCGCCGGTCGCGGCGGGAGCGCAGGTCGCGGTCGTGCCGCCTTCGTCGCGCCAGCGAACGGTGGCGCCGGCGAGCAGACGCCCGTCGGGGCCGACGACGACGCCCGCCAACGCGCCGCGCACGTGCGGGCTTGGCGGCGTCTCGGCGGTTTCTTCCGGCTCGTCTTCGACCGCGGCATCGCGGAGGCGGGCGGCCGGCGCGGGCTCCTGCAGGATCTGCTGCACGAGCACCGCGCTCGCCAGCAGCAGGAGCACCAGCACGAGGGTCATGCCGCGTACGCGACCGGTTCGCTTGTCGTGTGCTCCGTTGCGCTCGGATCGGGGTGCCATCGCTCGCTCCTGCGGCTCTGGCGTAGCGCGGCCGCATCCCGGACGCAAGCGCTGCACGCGGGACTCAATGGAAGTCGCGGCTCCGGCCGGTCGAGATCGTCTGCAACTCGGGCTCGAACAAGGCGTCGGCGACCAGGTGCACGACGCGCACCTCGGCTCCCTCGCTGCGCTGGGCCTGCACCTTGCCGCGCACGCCGAGCAGCGACGCCGTCCGCGCGAGCACGCGATGCGCTTCGTAGACCGAGGACCAGAGCACCACGTTCACGAAGCCGGTCTCGTCTTCGAGGGTCAGGAAGGTCGTGCCCTTGGCCGTTCCGGGGCGCTGCCGGGTGATCACCAACCCGACGAAGCTCGCGCGCCGGCCGTCGCGCAGGCGCCCGAGGTCCTCGGCAGTCGGCAGCCCCGCGGCGCGCAGCCGCTCTCGCAGTGGCCGCAGTGGATGACCGGCGGTGCTGTGGCCGGCGGCGCGATAATCCCAGGCGATGGTATCGAGCGCCCCGAGGGCCGCGAAGGCGGGCGTGTCGGGCTCGTCCAGCCCGAGCGGCAGGCTGCACTGCCGGTCGCGCAGCAGCCCGCGGACGCGCCACAGCGCCTGTCGGCGCTCGGGCTCCAGGCTGCCGAGCGCGCCAGCTTCGGCCAGCGCGACCATGCCGTCCTCGCCGAGGCCGGTGCGACGCATCAGATCCTCGATGCTGCGAAAGGGCGCGCGCTGCCGAGCCGCCAGGATCCGCTTGCGGTCGGCCTCGCGCAGCCCCTTGACCCAGCGCAGACCCATGCGGATCGCGAACGAGGGCGGCGCGAACCCCGGAACCACCTCGACCTCCTCGGGGCCGAGCGGCTCGAGCGCGCTGCCGTCCTCGCTGAAGCCGACGTCGATGGGCCGGAACACGATGCCGCGTCGCTTGGCGTCGTCGACCAACGTGGCCGGCGCGTAGAAGCCCATCGGCCACGCGTCCAGCAGCGCCGCGGTGAAGATGTCGAGGTGATGTGCGCGCATCCACGCCGCCGCGTACGAGATCAGCGCGAAGCTCGCGGCGTGGCTCTCAGGGAAGCCGTATTCGCCGAAGCCGCGGATCTGCTCGAACACTCGCTCGGCGAACTCGGCGGCGATCCCCTTCTCGACCATGCGCGAGACCAAGCGCTCACGATGTGCCTCGATCCGCCCGGAACGTCGCCACGCCGCCATATCGCGGCGGAGTTGGTCCGCCTCGCCCGGGGTGTAATCGGCGGCGACCACCGCGAGCTTCATCACCTGCTCCTGGAAGAGCGGCACCCCGAGCGTGCGCTGCAGCACCGGCTCCAGGCTCGGGTGTGGATAGGTGACGGGCTCTTCCCCCGCCCGCCGCCGCAGGTAGGGATGGACCATGCCGCCGGTGATCGGGCCGGGACGCACGATGCTCACCTCGATGACCAAGTCGTACCAGGTCCGTGGAAGCAGCCGCGGCAGCATCGCCATCTGCGCCCGGCTCTCGATCTGGAAGACGCCGACCGTGTCGGCCCGGCGGATCATCGCGAAGGTCTCCGGATCGTCGGCCGGGATCCGCGCCATGTCGATATCGACGCCCTTGTGACTGCGCAACATGCGGAAGCCCCGGTCGAGCTGCGAGAGCGCGCCGAGCGCGAGCAGATCGACCTTGAACAGCCCGAGCGCCTCGACGTCCTCCTTGTCCCATTGGATCACCGTCCGTCCCGGCATCGCGGCGTTCTCGATCGGCACCAAGCGCCAGACAGGCTCGTGACCGAGCAAGAAGCCGCCGGGGTGGATCGAGAGGTGCCGCGGCACGTCCTGGATCTCCTGGCCGAGCTGCATCAGCCAACGATGCCGTGGCGCCTCCGGATCCAAGCCGGCGCGGCGCAGCGCCTCTTCGTCCGGACCGTCGTAGTGGTCGACCATCCGCGCCAACCGGTCGAGCGAGGTCTCGGGCAGCCCGAGCGCCTTGCCGACGTCTCGTACCGCCGAACGCCCCCGGTAGCGGATGATGTTGGCCACCATCGCGGCGTGGTCGCGTCCGTAGCGCTCGTAGACCCAGGCGATGACCTCCTCGCGGCGCTCGTGGGCGACGTCGAGGTCGATATCCGGCGGCTCTGCCCGCTCCCGCGAGAGGAAGCGCTCGAAGAGCAGCCCCATCCGCACCGGGTCCACCGCGGTGATGCCCAGGCAATAGCAGACCGCCGAGTTCGCCGCCGATCCGCGCCCCTGCGCGAGGATCCCGCGCTCGCGGCAGACCCGCATGATCTCGGCCATGGTCAGGAAGTAGCCCGGGTAGTCGAGTTCGTCGATCAGCGCCAGCTCACGCTCGAGCTGCGCAGCCACATCGTCTGGGATCGTGCCTTCGTAACGGCCTCTTGCGCCATCGAACGTGAGGTTTCGCAGGTGCTGCATCGAGGTCCGCCCATCGGGCAACTCCTCGCTGGGGTATCGGTACCGCAGCGCCCCCATCTCGAACTCGAGCCGCTCCCCGATGGCCAACGAGCGCCGCACCGCCGCCATATCGTCTCGATAGAGCGAGGCGAAGGCGGCCGGCGCCTTGAGGTCGTGCTCGGCGTTGGCGAGCAGCAGCCGGCCGGCGGCATCGAGCGAGGTGCGGTGTCGGATGGCGAGCAAGACGTCGCAGAGCGGCCGCCGCGCCGGCGTCGCGTAGCGCACCTCGCCACCCGCGACGCAATCGATCCCGTACGTCTCGGCGCGCGCTCGCAGGCGTGCCTCGTCACGCAGGTCTTCGGCGAGCCGATGTCGATCGAGCAGCGCGTGCACCCGCCGCCCGAACGCCTCGCGCAACAGCGCCGCTTCGGCCTCGGGCGGCGCTACGGCGTCGCGCAACAACGAGCCCGGGCCGCCCCAGAGCGCCGTGAGCCCCGGCGCCGCCTCGGCCACCTCCTCCCAGCGCAGCAGGCAGCGCCCCTTGGGAGCCCGACGTCGCCCGATGGTCAGCAGTCGGCAGAGGTTGGCGTAGCCCTCCCGGGTCTCGGCACAGAGGCGGATGCTCGAGACCAGCTCGGCCGCCCCCGGGGATCCGATGCGCGCAGACTCGGCGCGACCGTCGGCCCCGATGGCGTCCGCGTCGAGGTGGCGGTGGCAGACGGTGACCTCGGCGCCGACCGCGACGCGGACGCCGAGCTCGCGGCCCTTGACCCAGGCACGGACAGCGCCCGAGACGCTGTCCCTGTCGCAAATCGTGATCTTGCGAATGCCAACGTGATGTGCTGCCTCGACCAATTCGTCCGGCGCGCTCGAGGCCTCGAGCAAGCTGAAATGCGATTTGACCGAGAGTGGTACGTAGTCGGGACGCAGGGCGGCACCTCCGCGCCTGCGATAGCACGCGCCGCTCGCTCTTTTCAAGACATTTGTCTGGTTGCATTGCGTGGCGGCTGCGGCATCCTCCGCGACCTGCCAAGGAGAAGACGATGAGCCTGAAGGACACCCTCTGCCAGCCCCCGCTTCGCAATACCCTGGTCGACGCCTGCGTCCGCCTGATCGACGACGAGGTCGCTCGCAAGTCCGGCCTGTCCTCGATCGCGATCAAGGGCGCGTTCAAGGTCGTCAAGGCGGTGAAGCCGGGCTTCATCCGCGAGATCGTCAACGGTCTCTTCGACGAGTTCGTCGATTCCCTCGAGGGTCATCACCAGCGCTGGATCGACGGCGGCAAGAGCGGCACCTTCGGCGCCTCGCTCGAGCGCGACACCCGCGGCGTGTCCGACGCCCTGCTCGGCGTGACCGACGCTCGTGCGCGCCGCACCTCGATGACCCAGGTCAAGAAGCTCTACGACAAGCTGCGCCCCAGCGCGCAGGAGCACGTGGCCTCGGCCGTCCCCGGCATGGCGCGCATCCTCGGCCCGCACGTCCAATAGCGCCCGCGGCGCGACGAACGCCCCGGCGCGCTCAGGCGCGGGCGCCGAACAGCAGCGGCCCGAACGCCACCACCAGCAGCGTGGTCACCATCACCAGCGCCGGCACGATGTAGCGCTCGTAGCGCTGGAAGAACGTGCCCGTCGGCTCGTCGTCCTCGTCTTCGTCGAAGGCTTCGGTCGTCTCGACGACCTGCCGGGTCAGCAGGTGGTTCAGCGCGACCGGCGGCGTCAGGTAGCCGAGCTCGAAGCTGACCAGCGCCACCATCCAGAAGTTCAGCGGGTGGATGCCGTTGCTCTTCGCGATCGGGTAGAGCGTGACGGTGACCAGGATCACGGCGCCGTACGGATCCATGACCATGCCGATCAGCACCAACACGATCATCAACACCGACATCGCCAGGTACGGCGAGCCGAATTCGTGCGGGAAGAGCTCGATGATCTCCGAGCGCTCGATGACGCCGCCCAGGCACGCCGAGAGTCCCATCAGCATCAGCAGCGCGCCGATATGGGTGCCGGTGTCGTAGAGCGTCGCGCGGCTCGCGCCCGAGAGGTCGACCGGGCCGTCGCCGGTCTTGGCGGCGCGGCGGTTGCGCAAGCGGTCCCACGGCACCAGCAACAGCATCGCGACGGGCAAGACGTAGGGAGCGGTGTGCTCGTCCAGGCCGGCGTCGAGGCCGAAATCGTAGGCCAGCACCACGGCGACCGCGATCAGCAGGTAGGGCAACAGACGGCGCGCGGCGGCGGCGATCTGGCTTCCGGCATCGGGATCGGGCGAGATCTTCCAGGGCGCGCTGCGGGTCAGCCAGCTGACCGCGGCGAAGATCGTCACCGAGAGCCCGAAGACGCGCCAGCCCCAATGGAAGAGCTCGTCGGTGGTGACGTCGAGGTTCAGGCTCGCGACGATGACGACCAGCAGGCAGGGTGCGAGCACGACGCCGAGGCTGCCGCTCATCGCGGTCGCGGCGAGCGCGCGCTGCTGCGACAGCCCGGAGCGACGCAGCTCGGTGAAGATGGTCGCGCCGAGCGCGAGCACCAGGATGCCCGAGGCGCCGGAGTACGCCGTCGGCACGGCGGCGCAGATGACCACGAAGACGGCGAACGCCTCGGGCGGCAGGCGCAGCGGGCGCACCAAATCGAAGAAGAGCTGGCCGAGGCTGGTATCGCGCAGGATCATGCCGGTCCAGAGATACAGGCCGACCTGGATGTAGAGAATCGAGAACGCCGTGATCTTCTGGAGGTAGATGGCGATGCCGGCCGGATGGTGCTCGACGGCGAAGAAGTACAGGCCCGAGATGACGGCCATCCACGCGTAGAGCGGGATGGCGGCCATCGCCCTGCCCCAGCCGGTCTTGACGCCCTCGGCGGCGCGAAGCGGCATCGCGAAATGCCAGATGTTGATCAACACCAACACCGCCATGCCGCCGACCCAGAGCTGCTGCAGCTCGTGATTGGTACCCGAGGTGATGTCGAGATTGTAGAACGCGGAGATACCGACCATCGCGTTGCCGAGCATCTGCATCGCCGTCGAGACGCGGTCCTCGAGCGCGCTGCGCGGCGTCCGCAGGGCAATGTGGTGGCGGCCGAGCGTGGCGATCACCGCTGCGAGCAGGAGCAGCGCAACCATGATCAGCGGCATCCAGGCGACGCCCTTCTGGTTCGCCTCACCGAGCGTGTGCTCGAACGCGCAGAAGCGCCGCTGGGCGTCGGTGAGTTGGATGTCCGGCGCCAACGCCGAGGCGCTCGCGGCGGCGGCCGCAGCAGCCTGTGCCGGCGTCGGAGGCGGCGTCGGGGCGTCGAGCCCCTCGAGCAGGTCGTCGTCGCCCCCGAGCCCGTCGTCGTCCCCCGTCGCGGCGGTCGCAGCGCCTGGCGCGTCGGCGGTCGGGCTGGCCTCGGCGGCGCCTTCCGCGGGCTCGTCGTCGGCGAGCAACTCGTCGAGGGGGTCCTTCTTGGCGTCGCCCTTGCCCTCGCTGGCACCCTTGCCGGCGTCGTCGCCGCCTTCGCCCAGCAGGTCGTCGATCAGGGCCTCGTCGCCGCCCTTCGCGGCGCCAGCGCCCTTGTCCTCGCCGAGCAGGTCGTCGAGCAACGCGTCGTCGGATGCGGCGGCAGCGCGCGCGTCCGGGTTCGGGGCCACCGGCGGCGCAGCGGCCGCTTCGGCGGCTTGACGCTCGGCGGTGCAGGCGAGACGAACCGTGGCATAGCCGGGCCAGAGTTCTTCACCCCAGACCAGCGAACGCGCGTGCAAGAGCTGCGCGACCGAGAGGCCGAGCGGCAACAACAGCAAGGCCAGGACGGCAACGCCCCCGATACGACGTCCCATCCGGCTACTCCCCGATGCCCTCGAGCACCTCTTCGTCGTCCGCCGCCGGCGCCTCAGGCTTGGCCGGCAGGCCGGCGAAATCGTCCGTCGGGCCGCGATGACCGAGCTCGCGCGTCCAAATCAGGTCGGCCGCGTGCCGAGTCAGTCGCTGCGCGTAGGCGTCGAGCAGCCGCCAGCGCGCCGGCGCCGCCTTTGCCTTGACCGCCGCACCGTGCGCCGCGATGGCGTCGCGGGCCCCCGCTTCGTCGCCAGCGCCGCCGAGGGCGACGACCTGCAGGGCACGCGCGAGGCGCACTCCAGCGGCGTCGCCCTTCGCAGCGGCGTCAGTGAGGGTCTTCTTCGGATCGGCATCCTTGGGGCCGCTACCCGGCACTGTCATCCACACCGCTGCCTGCAGGGCGCTCGGCACGCCCCACCACGTCGCGTCGTCGATGCAAGCAGCCGCTCGCGCCACCCGCATCGGGATCGACATCGGCACCCCGGCCGTGCCGCGCGCGCCGCGGTCGTGCATCAGCGCCATCATGCCGGCCGAGAGTCCGAGCAGGTAGAAGACCTGCTCGTCGGTCTCGATGGTCGGGCAAGCCTTCTCGCCGATCCCCGGCCACCGGGCCTCGGCGCGCTGGAAGGCGCGATAGAAGCGCGCGGCGGCG
>JBEARB010000327.1:0-11020 GCA_041163625.1 Pseudomonadota bacterium
AGCTCGTACTCGCCGTCGGCCGCGGGGGCGCCACCGCTCGCGAGGAGCAAGCCCTCGACCCGGCTGGTCGTCGGGGTCGCCGCGTGCGTCACCACCGGGCTCGCCGTGAGGGCGAGCACCATGGCGAGTGCGCTACCGATTCGTCGCAGATGCCACATCCTGCCCCCCCTACTTCCCGAAGATGGCCTGAATCCAGGCGAGGAACCCGAACTTCGCGCCGAACTTGCCGCCCTGTGCCGCGGCCGCGTCCCCGCCGACCGGGCTGGCGCCGACCACCGCCTGCACACCCGAGGATTGGGTGCTGTGCTTGAGCGAGTAGTTCATATCGCGCGCCTGGAAGGCCGTCGGAGCGCAGCCCTCGTCGGTCACGCCGTCGCAGTTGTTGTCCTTGCCGTCGCAGACCTCGCCCGCCGGGCCCTTGTCGCCCTTGCAAGTGCCGAGCGAGGCGTCCTGCTGGCAGAGCTGGACGCCGTCCTTGCACTCGCCCTTGCCACGCGTCTTCGGATCGAAGGTGTAGCAGGGCTCGCTCAGGTTGGTGTTGACCGGGTTGCTGCAGCCCTTGGTCTTGTCGCACACGTCCTCGGTGCAGACGTTGCCGTCGGCGCAGGTCACGGCCTTGCCGGAGAGGCAGGTCCAGGCGCCGCCGCTGTCCTTGCCGCAGACATCGCCCGAGGTGCAGGCGTTGTCGTCCGAGCAGGACTGGATCAGCTCCTTGTACACGCACTTGCCGGTCTGCTTGTCACAGCTGTCGGCCGTACACGGGTTGCTGTCGTCACAGGAGAGCGCCTTGCCCGCGACACACTTGCCGGCCTCGCAGGTGTCGTTCTGCGTGCAGGCGTCACCGTCGGCGTCGCAGTCGCCCGATTGCGCGGTATGGACGCAGCCGGTCTTGGGATCGCAGGAGTCGGCGGTGCACGGGTTGTTGTCGTCGCACGGCAGCAGCGAGCCGGGCTTGCAGGCGCCCGAAGCGCACGCGTCTTTGGTGGTGCAGAGCGAGCCGTCGGCATCACACGGCGTGGCGTCGGCCTTGATGTCGGACTCGCACTTGCCGGTCTTGGCCACGCAAGCGGTCTTCTTGCAGAAGTTGTCGGTGCTGGTGTCGCACGTGACGATGCTGGCCGGGTTCAGCTTGCACTGCTTGTCGGTGTCGCAGAAGAGCGTGCCGTTGCAGAGGTCGCCGTCTTCCTTCGCCACGCAGTCACTGTCCGTGGTGCAGGCGCAGGTATTGGTGCCGCCGACGCACTTGCCGGTCTGGCAGGTGTCGTTCTGCGTGCAGGCGTTGCCGTCATCGCAAGCCTTCTGGTCGAGCGGCTTGTTCTGGCAGCCGTCCTTCTGGTCGCAGACGTCGAGCGTGCAGTCGTTGTCGTCGTTGCACTTGGTCTTCTCGTTGAAGGCCGAGCCCTTGCAGACGCCGCCCTGGCAGGAGTCGAGCTCCGTGCAGGCGTCGCCGTCGTTGCAGGGGCCCGCGAGCGGCGTGTTGACGCAGCCGTTCTTCGGATCGCAGCTGTCCGAGGTGCATGCGCTCTTGTCGTCGCAATCGAGCACGGCGCCCGGCTTGCACTGGCCGTCCGAGCAGGCGTCGCCGGAGGTGCAGACGTTGTCGTCGGCCTGGCAGGGCGTGCCATCGGTCTCCTTGACCAGCCCGCACTTGCCGACCTTCGGGTCGCAGAGGTTCTTCTGGCAGGTCGAGTTCAGCGAAGTGTCGCAGGTCACGACCGTGCCCGGGTTGACCTTGCACTGGAACGGCTGCGCGCTCTTGTCGCAGTAGAGCGTGCCGTTGCACAGGTTGCCGTCCTCGGAGCCGGCGCAGTCCGAATCGCTGTTGCAGCCGCAGGTGTTCACGCCGGAGTTGCACTTGCCGTCCTTGCAGAAGTCGTTCTTCGTACAGGCGTTGCCGTCGTCACAGACCGCGGCGTCGTCCGGCAGCTGGGTGCAGCCCTTCTCGGTCGAGCAGGTGTCGATGGTGCAGGGGTTGCCGTCGTCGCACTTGACCTTCGGGTCGAACTTCTCGCCGACGCAGGTGCCGCTCTTGCAGATGTCGCCGGCGGTGCACGCGTCGCCGTCCTCGCAGCCAGCGCCGTCGGCGACCGCGGTGAACGAGCAGCCCTTCTTGGCGTCGCACTGATCCTGGGTGCAGGGGTTCTTGTCGTTGCACTCGAGGTTGCTGCCGCCGACGCAGGTGTAGAGCTTGGTGGTCGGCTCCACGCCGCAGGCGTCGTTGAGCGTACAGGCGTTGTCGTCGTCGCAGGCGTCGACGCGCGGCTTGCTCGAGCACTTGCCGGTGTCCTTGGCGCACAGGTCGTCGGTGCAGAACTCGCCGTCGTCGCAGTCCTTCTTCTTGCCGGCCACGCAGGTGCCGCTGGTGCAGACGTCCGCCACGGTGCAGGCGTCGCCGTCGGCGTCGCAGGGGTTCGTGTTCGGCTTGAAGTCACAGCCCGACTTCGGGTCGCAGCTGTCGTCGGTGCAGGCGTTGCCGTCGTCGCAGCTCACGCCGGCGCCGACGAGGCAGTTGCCGGACTTGCAGACGTCGTCCTTGGTGCAGACCGAGCCGTCGGCGTCGCACGGCTTGCCGTCGATGGCCTGGGTCAGCTCGCACTTGCCGTTCTTCGGGTTGCAGGCGTTGGTCTGGCAGTCGTTGTTCACGCTCTCGTCGCACGCGACGATGGTCGAAGCCTTCACCTTGCACTGGAAGGGCTGCGCGCTGGTGTCGCAGTACATCGTGCCGTTGCAGAGGTTGCCGTCTTCCTTGCTGGCGCAGTCGGCGTCCGAGTTGCAGCCGCAGGTGTTCTCGCCGGAGACACACTTGCCGGACTGGCAGGTGTCGCCGACGGTGCAGATATTGCCGTCTTCGCAAGGCTTGTTCGATTGCGGCGCGTGCGTGCAGCCCTTGTTGGCGTCGCAGGCGTCGATGGTGCAGTCGTCACCGTCGTCGCAGGACTCGGTCACGTTGAGCGCCAAGCCGACGCAGGTGCCGTCGGCGCAGGCGTCGCTCGTGGTGCACTTGCTGCCGTCGTCGCACGGGCCGGGGGTCGCCTTGTGCGTACAGCCCGAGCTCGGGTCGCAGCTGTCGGCGGTGCAGCTGTTGCCGTCGTTGCAGTCGACCGCCGCGCCCTTGCAGGCGTCGCCGTCGCACTTCTCGTTGGTGGTGCACGGGTTGCCGTCGTTGCAGGGCTCAGCGTCCTTATTGCTGTACTTGCAGGTGCCGGTCGAGATCTCGCACTTGCCCAGCACACAGACATCACCCGAGTCGCAGCTCTTCTGCGCACCGGACGCGCACAGGCCCTCCTTGCAGACGTCGCCGACGGTGCAGGGGTTGTCGTCGGCGTTGCAGGGCTCTCCACTCGAAGGGGTCGACTGACAGCCCGTCTTCGGATCGCAGACGTCGGCGGTGCAGGGATTGCCGTCGTCGCAGACCTTGGCGGCGCCGGGGGTACAGGTGCCGCTCTTGCAGACGTCGTTCTCGGTGCAGACCGAGCCGTCGGCGTCGCACGGGGTATCCGAGGCGTCGATATGGATGCAACCCTTGCTGCCGTCGCACGAATCGGTGGTGCAGGCGTTGCCGTCGTCGCAGGTGTTGTCGTCCGTGGTGCCGTTGCAGTCGTTGTCGACGCCGTCGCAGGTCTCGGTGGCCGGCTCCGGGGCCGAGCAAGCCGTCAGACCGCCGCCGTCCGGCGCGCCCGGCGCCGAGGCCGGCAGGCACTTGCGCAGGCCCTTGCACTTGCCGCCGTTGCTGTGCGGGACGAGGCAGCTCGTGGCGGCCTCCTTCTGCAGCGCGCCAGGGCCGCACTCGCAGACCTGACCGACCGGGAGCACGCAACGCTTGGCGGTGTTGCCGGTGACATCGGTCGAGGTCTCGCAGACGTAGTCGGCCGGGCACTGCGTGCTGTTCTCGCACGGGGTGGCGCAGAACGCGCCGGCGTCACCGCGGTCGACGCACGCGCCGTTGGGCGCGCCGAGATCCTTGCAACTCTCGTTGGTCTCACACGGATCACAGATGTTGCCGTGACGGAGGGCGCAGATCTTGTCCTTGTCGCTGCCGGTGCCCTGGATCTCTACGCAGGTGCCGGTGTCGCCGCAGTCGCTGTCCTCGTTGCAGGTTGCAGCGCAGACCTTCTTGCCCTGCTGCTCGATGCAGTGGCCGGAGAAGCAGGCATCGTCGTTCTTGCAATCGCAGCCCGCGCCGCCCGGGCAACTGACGACCACGTCGCCGCCGGTATCGGGATTCGCCGTTGTGTCGCCCTTGGTGTCCTCACCAATCGAGTCGATGCCGCCGGTGTCGGCGGTGTCCGCGATAGAGGTGTCGCCGCCGCCGCTGGTGTCCGCCTCGACCTGCCCGCCGCTGACGGGATCGGTGTTGTCGCCGCAGCCGCCGGCGAGGAGGGCGAGACAACTCGCGGCAAGGACCGCGGTGGTCTGAATTCGGCGCATCATTTCGGCTCCCCCAAGTGCTCGTTCGCAGCCTTGTCGCGATACGTCACAGACATCCCCGTACCCGGCAGGCTGCCGACCGCCAGGGGCCGCGTCAAGACCACGATGTGACAGGGGCGGTCTACTTGCAGACCGGCGACGAGGTGGGGGTCGATTGATGGCAACTCGTCGCTCCCTCGCACGATTTGAACAGCGTCCACGCACCGTAGCCGGTGACCGACGACGAGCATTTGCTCGCGCTGTCCCCGGTGCATCCGTAGCCCACCTTTCGCACCCAGCCATTGCCGCCTTCGCATTTGTACTCGGCGAGTTTCGGGTCTTCGTAGCAGATGGCGCCCTTGGGCAGGAACTCGCCTTTTGGCAGGTCGCAGCATTTGCCGTCGCTGCAGCAATTGGTCTTGGGCTCCACGGCACAGGTGCCGTTGCCCTTGCAGACCGCCTTCTCGCACGCCGCGGGCTGCACCTGCGTGCTGCACTCGTCGTCGCTCTTGCAGCAGGAGCCGCCCGTCGGCTTGCCCTTGCAGACCAACGCGCTCGTGCAGGCGTCGTCCTTGGTGCAGGCGTCGCCGTCGTCGCAGGGCAGGCCGAGCTTGGGCGTCCATCCGGTCTTGGACTTGGCCGGCTCGCAGAGCTCGCAGCCGCCCGAACCGGGCTTGGCGGCGCCGCTGGCGTGGCAGGTCCCGTCGATGAAGCATTGACCCTCGGCGACGGTCAGACCGGCGGTCGATTGGCTCGGATTGCAGGTCGCGCAGGTGGCGCCGGCGGGCCCCTCGCCCGCGGCGTAGCAGGTGTCGCCGACGACGCAGGTGCCGGCCTTGCCGCTCCAGGCCGTCTGCGTCTGGCTGCTGTCGCAGACCGCGCAGGAGCTGCCGAGCGCGGTGGCGCCGTCGGGGTAGCAGCTACCGTCCACGAAGCACTCGCCGGCTTTGACGCTCCAGCCGTTCTTGTCCTTGTCGGGCAGGCAGACGCGGCAGGCGACGCCGCTCTCGGTCTCGCCCGAGCCGACGCAGATGCCGTCGATCAGGCAGGTTCCGGGCTTGGCGGTCCATGCCTTCGGGTCGATCGCGGGCTCGCAGCGCTGACAGCCACCGCTGCCGGGCTTGGCGTCACCCGCCTTCCAGCAGGCGCCGTCGATCTGGCATTGCGTCTTGGGCAACGTGTTCTGGCAGCTTCCGTCCTTCGGATCGCAGGTGTCGATGGTGCAGTCGACGCCGTCGTCGCAGTTCTTGGGCAGCACGGCGCAGGCACCGTCGACGCAGGCGGCGACCGAGCAGACGCCGTCCCCACCGCTGCAGTCGCCGTCGTTCTTGCAGCAGCCCTCGAAGGGCAGGTTCATGCACAGCTTCTGCGGCGTCTTGGGCTGGCAGGTGTCGAGCGTGCAGGCGTTGGCGTCGTCACAATCGCCGTCGACGTTGCAGGCGCAGGCCGCGAGGAAGGCGCCGGAACCGCCGCAGCAGTCACCGGCTTCGACGCAGCCGTGGTTGCAGTGGCAGGGGTTGCCCTCGAGGTACAGGCCGCAGGAGCCGGCGCAGGTGGTGATCTCGACGGGGCCGGCGTCGGCGCTGGCGTCCGCGACCGCCGCATCGCCGGCCGCAGCGTCGGTGGCGGAGGTGTCGGGCGCGCCGCCGCCGGCGTCGACCGCGGTGTCGGTCTGGCCCACGACGATGGCGTCACCGCTGCCCGAGTCGCCCGTGTCGCCGCCGAAGACCCAACCGCCGGTGTCGATGCCGGCGTCGGGCGTCGGCAGGCTCAGGGTGTCCTTGTCGCCCGAGGCCTCTTCGCCGCAGCCGAGCGCGAGGGCACACAGCCAGGGCGCGAGGCGGCTTCGGATCGGTCGGCTTGTGGCTGTCGCGTTGCGCATCGCTCCTCCGACCCAGTAGTGTACGGCCGCTCGGCGCGGCGTCCAACTCCACGCGCTGTTCGGAGGGCTCTCGATGGGGTGGCGCCACCTGAGCACGGCGCTGCAGCGCCACGGAGCGATCACCGCACCGATGGTGGGCATACTCTCCGCGTTGCTGCTCGCGACGCCGGCGCAGGGTCACTTGCTCGACGAGGTTGCCGAGTCGCTGCTCTGCGACCTCCAGACCGACGACCGCAAGACCCTCGTCGCGACCTGGTACCTCGAGGCCGGGCGTGTCGAGGCGTATTTCGAGGCGGCCGAGGCGATCGGCGAGGCGCCCGACCGGAGCGCGGCGGCGTTCGCGCGTCGATTGGCGACCGGATTCTCGGTGCCTGGCTGCTCGACCGAACCCGACGCGCCGGCCGAGGTCGACGCAGGCAAGCCGGGAATGCGGGCGTTTCGGGTGCGGATCCAGTGTCCCGAGCCGCTGCGAGCGTTGCGCGTCGAGCGCGTTGCCTACAGCCGTGAGCGAACCCGGGCGACCGTCTACCTCTCGCTGCGCGTGCAGGGTGCACCACCGCGCCGGCTGCTCCTGCCGCCGCGGGTCGCCGCGCTCGAGGTCCCCCTGGACGGCCGTGCCGCGCGCGCGACGGTCGGCAAGGGTGCCCAGCGGGCCGACGCTGCGGCCGATCCGCAGGTACTCGGCACCGGGATGCCGCGTCCGGGCGATCCCCAGCCGCTCGATGCGCTGCCGCCAGCGGGCCGCGCGCCGCCGCTGCTGCCGCCACCGCCGCCGGTCACGTTGCTGCTGGCGTGGGCGCGGATCGGTGCCGAGCATTTGCTCTGTGGTGCCGATCACCTGCTCTTCTTGCTCGGCCTGGTGCTGGCCTGCTCGCGTCTGCCCGCCCTGTTCGCCGCGGTCGCGGGCTTCTCGCTGGGTCATCTCGCCACGATGGCCGCGGCGATCCTGCTGAGCTGGCCCTCGATGCGCTGGGTCGAAGTGGCGATTGGCCTGTCCGTCGTGGCCGCGGCGCTGGCGGCGGCGCGCGAACGTGAGCGACGGCTGCACGGCGGCCTGCTCGCGCTCGGCGCCCTGCTCTTCGGGCTGGTCCATGGTGCAGCGTTCGGCGCCGAGCTGCGGCGTTCGCTGGGTGTCAGCGACGGGCTGATCTGGCCGCTCGCGGCGTTCGGCGTCGGGTTGGACGCCGCGCAATCGGCGGTCGCCCTGCTCGCGCACGCGGTGGCGCAGCGCGCGCTGAACACCGACCGCGCGCGGCGTGGAGCGGCGGTTGCCGTCGGCATCGGCGGCGTCGCGTTCGCGGCGCGAGCGTTCTGGAGCTAGCGCGACCTCAGGCGTCGGCGCGGGGCGCGAGCTCGGCGTAGAGCGAGAGCGCCCGCTCACCGAGCGGACGGAGCAGCGACTCGCCGTCTTCGCCGAGGACATCGTCGCTGCGCACGGCGACCCGCTCGGCACGGGCGGCGGCGAGCCAGTCGATCCGGACGCGCTCGACGGCGTCAACGAGCGCTGCGTCGCCACGCACGTGCAGACAGGCGACCGGCGTGCCGAGGCCAGCCCGCGCGGCCGTCTTCTGCTGGCGCACGGCGGCGACCAACTCGACGAGCAGCTCGCCGTCGGCGAGGGCGCCCGCGTCGGCATCGGCTCCGTCGAAGACGTCGATGCTGCCGTCGTCGGCCTGCGGCCAAGCGGCGATGTGGACGCTCTCGGGCGCGTCGTCGCCGAGCAAGGGCCGGACGGCGACCTGGTACAGCTCCTCGGTGATGAACGGCAGCACGGGCGCGAATAGCCGTAGCAACGCCCAGGTACCCGCGAAGACCGTCGCCATGCCCGCTTGCCGCTGACCGGGCGTCCACGCGTCCTCGTTGCGGAAGCGATCCTTCACGATCTCGAGGTAGTTGTCGCACCAATCGCGCCAGAAGAAGGCTTCGACCGCGCGGATGGCGCGGCTGTACTCGTAGACTTCGAAGGCCTCGGTCGCGGCCCGAACGGTCTGCGCGATGCGGGCACGAATCCAGCGGTCCGCGGCGGTCGGCTCCTCGGCGGTGGCGTCCGACGGCGACCAGCTACCGAGGCTGCTGAGCGCGAACCGGGTCGAGTTCCACAACTTGGTCAGCAGGCGCTTGCCGCCCTTGACGTCGTCCTCGAGGTAGCGGAGGTCGTGACCGAGGGTTGCACCGGCGGACCAATAGCGCAGCGCATCGGCCGAGTACTTCTCGATGACGCCGGCGGGATCGACGAAATTGCCGAGCCGCTTGCTCATCTTCTTGCCCTGCTTGTCCAGGCCCCAGCCCGAGATCATCACGTCCTGCCAGGGCAGCGAGCCGGTGTGCGCCTCGCTCTTGACCACGGTGTAGAAGAGCCAGGTCCGGATGATCTCGAAGGCCTGCACGCGCACGCCCATCGGGTAGATCTGCGGCCGCGGCTGCAGATCGGCGGCATCGCTGCCCGGCGCCTGCTCCCAGAACGCCCAGTTGCTGTTGATCAGCGGCGAAATCGAGGACGTCATCCAGGTGTCCATGACGTCTTCTTCGGCGCGCAGTCCGACGCCCTCGGGCACCTGCGCGAGCACCGACGCCGGCGGGGCGTCGACCAGCGGGTCGAGCGGCAAGTCGGTGTCGGCGGGCACCACGGGCTCACCGGTGTCTTCGCGGTACCACACCGGGAACGGCACGCCGTAGAAGCGCTGACGCGAGATGTTCCAATCCCATTTCAGCCCGTCGACCCAGGACTCGTAGCGCTCCCGCATGAACTCGGGGTACCAGCGCAGCTCGCGGCCGCGCTCGAGGTAACGCCTTTTCTGGTCGAGCACCTTCACGAACCACTGCGGCACGACCTGGATCTCGACCGGCGTGCCGGAGCGCTCGGCGACGGCGGCGCGGCTGACGTTGTCGCTGACGCCGAGCAAGTAGCCCTCGGCATCGAGCAGCTCGCGGGCGGCGAGGCGGGCTTCGGGGAGCTGGCTGCCCTTGGCGAGGACGTGCACCCGCTTGCCGTGCAACGTCGGCAGCTCCGGGGTGTCCATGCTGCCGTCGGGCGCGATGACGAGGATGGTATCGAGCTTGTGCTCCTTCCACTTCAGGATGTCTTCCTGATCGCCGAAGGTGCAGACCATCATCAGGCCGGTGCCGAACTCGGGGTCGACCGCAGCGTCGCGGATCAGCGGCACGCTGCGGCGCTCGCTGCGGCTGCCGTCGGCGCGCAGATCCGTGAGCGGGACGAGGAAGCGGTCGTCCTTGCCGAAGCGGGTGTCGTCGGGGTGACACGCCAACGCGACGCACGCCGGCACCAGCTCGGGGCGGGTGGTGTCGATGACGCCCGCCTCGCCGCCGCCGGCGTGGTCGAAGCGCAGGCGATGCAACGGACGGTTGATCTCCGGCCCCGGCTCGACATCGGTCTGCGCGAGCGCGGTCTGCATCCGCGGATCCCAGAGGATCGGCTCGGCGCGGCGCTCGATCCGCCCCTTGCGGAGCAGGTCGAGGAAGCTCTTCTGCGCGTGGCGCGTCGCGCGCGGCGCGATCGTCGAGTAGGTCATCCGCCAATCGACCGAGAGGCCGAGCGCGCGCCAGAGCTCCTCGTAGACGCCCGCGCCCTTGCGCGTCTCCTCGAGGCAGAGCGCGATGAATTCGTCGCGCGTGCAGTTGCCCTTGTGCTTGCCGTGGACCTTCTCGACGTAGCGCTCGGTCGGCAGGCCGTTGTCGTCGAACCCCATCGGGTAGAACACCTCGTAGCCCCGCATGCGCTTGTAGCGGACCACGAATTCGGCCTGCGAGTAGCTCATCGCGTGACCGACGTGCAGGTGCGCGGCAGAGACGTACGGCGGCGGCGTGTCGACCGAGAACACCCGACCGGTCCGGGCGGCCTCGCTGTCGCCACGGTAGCGGTAGATGCCGAGCGACTCCCACCGCTGCTGCCACCGCGGCTCGACCTCCTGATGGTCGTAGCGCGAGGGCAGCTGCATCGCGGCGTTGCTTAGGGAATCGACGGGGTTGTGCGTGCTTTCGGCCATGTCGACGGACTCCGGCTGCGCGGTCCGGTCCGCGCGGGCGCGGGAAGCTAGCACAGGCATTCAGAGGGGCAAGCGCGCCTTGACGCGACGGGACGAGCGGCGATCCTGCGGACGAAGCGGGCGCCCCGAACTGCGGCGCTCGGAGGGGACGGGATGAAGGCGCACCGACTCTTGGTCGATTGGTTCCCGGAAGCCTGGGTGCAGCTGCTCGATCCCGGCGCGCAGGTGGGCGCCGTCACGACTCGCGAGGCGCTGGCCTTCGCCGTCATCACAGTGGTCTTCGTCGTACTTTTTCGCGTCGCCCGGGGCGTGTTGCGCGGGGTCGGCCGAATGCTCGGTAGCGGCCGCGGCCACGCCGAGCTCGGCGGCTTCTCGGTCTTCGTTCGGCGGATGGCCGGCTTGGCCGTCGTCGGTTTGCCGATCGCGCGCGTCGTCCACATCGCGACCGAGGGGGCCGATCTCGCCGCCGCGCCGGGATTCACGATGATGGCGGGCGCGCTCTGGGGCGTCCTGGCGGCCAGCGATCACCGCGCCGCCTACGTCGAAGGCGAGCAGCCGGTCTTGGTGCTGCGGGAGGGGTTCGCGGTCTTCAAGGTCCGAGAGCGACGGATCCCTCTGGCAGATGCCCTGGTGGTCTCGGCGACGGGGCTACCGATCGGCAGAATCGGCGGATGGGCCGGTCGGGTGCGTCTGCGCAAGGAGGCCCGCGCAGCGATCGAGGAAGTGC
>JBEARB010000328.1:0-4253 GCA_041163625.1 Pseudomonadota bacterium
GCCTGGTCGGTCGGAGGCTCGGCGAAGACCGTCGCGACGCCGCCGAAGCGCTCGTTGCCGGGCGCCGCGGCCGAACCGCCGACGATGCCGAGGCCGGCCTCGCGGGCGCTCGTCACCGCACGCTCGTTCGAGGTCGTGTGGCGCGCGGAGCTCGTCACCACCACCGCGTGCAGGCCGGGTGTGCCGACGAAGCGGTCCTCGAGCGCCTCGTGGTCCAGGTCGCGATCGAAGGGCTGCGCCACGATGACGGCGCCGCCGCGCTCGCCGAACGCCGCCGCGATCGCCTCGGCCGGGTAGGGCGCCGCCTCGTCGGCGCGCAGCTCGGCCCAGCCGCGCCCCTGGAACCAATCGTCGGTCGCCGCCGGTACGCAGAGCAGCCGCCCGATGTCGGTGTCGATCTCGGCGCCCACGAAGAGCTGCACGCCGTTGCCGTCGCCGGATTCGCCGAGGCTCGGCGCCGCGTCGCTGCCGAGGAGCAGCAGGCCGTCGAGGCCCTGCGCGCCGGCGGCCTCGCGGAGGCTGTTGAGGTCGAGCGCGTCCGCTCCAGCGCGGACGTGCAGGTCAATCAAGGTCGGAATCACGATCGCTCTCTGCTTCGTGCCCGGATTACCGGGCGGACGTGCTCTGAGTCGGGGAGCCTGCGTCGCGCTTTGGGCCAATCGACCGCGCGGTAGGCTCGCGCCGGAGCGCCCAAGCGCCTTCCAGCGCCGCGGACTGTAGCAGGTTTTGCGCTTGCGGCAAGGGCGGCGCGCGGAGGGCCCTCGGGCGGCGTCACAGCACTGCTCGCCGACGTCGATCCCGCTGCCGGGCACACGCGAGACTGAAGTCTCGCGCTGAGTTGGACGCCCGGCCTTCGCCGGGCTGGAGACGCACGCTCACGAACACACCGACCGCAGCGCCGGCGCTCGTGGTACAGCCCGGCCCGCGCAGACGGGCCTTCATTCCAAGCTCGGGACTTCAGTCCTGAGCGTGTACGACCGCAGCGTCCTACCCTTCGACACCGCATTGCACGGTCATGTCCCGTCAGGTGGTGCTTGAAGCTATCGCGTCGAGTCGAACCTCAAGCCGCCTTCTTGCGGCTGGCAGGCCCCGGCCCTGGCTGGCAAGGATCTCGCCTCGTCTCCGAGCCCTGGCATTCCGCAACCCGCCTCAAGAGGGAGCACCAATGCATTCCACAGCGGAACAATTCCCGCAGATCATCCAGCTCCGCATACAGCAACCAGCTCAGCGCTCAGGAATCCGTCCTGTATCCAGTTGTGGAATTGTGGAGCATTCCTATGAGGGTCGGAGCCCGGCGGGTCGCAATTCATCCCGCCTTCATCGATTCTCTCCGCCTCGAAAGCAACGCGGGAGGCAACACCAGGGTCGCAAGTCTCACGAAGGAACCCCGCGCAGCGGCATCCAAACCACTGGCAACCCACCGCGTGCCAGCGTCTCCGCCACGTACTGCCGCTGAAACGCTGCGAGGTGCACCGACCCGCTCGTCTCGGCGAAGCGCTGCAGCACGCCCGACTCAGGAAGTTCGCGCCGGCTTCGGTAGCAGGCCTCGACCTCTATCCGCAGCAGCCCCGACATTGGCAGCGGCTGGCCGTTCTCGTCTGAACGCGAGAGTCCCAGTGCGAGCCGACCGACCACACGGAAGCTTCCGGGCGCACCATCCGTCTCGATGACGAACGAACGCTCCTTCTCCTCGACGAGAAGTCCCTGCGCTTCAGGGCTGGAGCCGGGGCGCTCGAAGTCGAGGCGCCGCAGCGCGATTGCGTCGAGTGCCAAGTCAGAAATCAGCTGGCTCAACTGCTGCTTCATGACTCAAGCCGCCACCGCGATCTCTGCATTCTCGTGGGCGCTGGTCGCGCTTCGAGCTGCGGAGCCGCTGCTCACTCTCCACTCGACGTGCTGCGTCGGTCGAATCGGGATCGTCCACATCGTTGCTGCTTCTGGCTTGGGCGCGACGAGCGCTGGGTCGACGAAGAACGACGGAGCTACATCGACGCCGATCGCCTCCGCGAATCGCACGATCGTATCGAGCTTGATGCCACGGGCGGCCTCGTCGTCGAGCATCCGCGAGATTGCGCTCTCCGAAGTACCCATCCGCTCAGCCAGGTCTCGCTGACTGACCGCATGGGCGCGCAGCAAGATTCGCATGTCCTGCACGAGTCGCTGGTGGACCGCACCGTAGCGGGCATGAGCCCGTGCTGCCGCGCGATCACCTTCCGGCAGCGCCGCGATCCAGCGCTCGACTACGGGGCTCAAGGGATTCGTCATGGCTGGATCCTCCGTTGAACTTCTCATCCCTGAGAAGTTCAGGCACAGAGTAGGTGCTCCATCGCGCAAGTCAAGGTGCGTATTGGCGACCCCTGCGGCCGCCTCCCTGCGTCGATCTACTCATGCAGTAGCTGATCATCATTCAAGAATGCTGACGGGTTGCGATGCACGTCATCGCATCGTCCGCAAGCAAGCCCAATGTCCTTCTTCTGCTTGGTCTTCGCATGAAAGGCAAGTACGACGACCGCTCCGGCCAACATGGTGAAGTAGATGCGCTTCGCCCCGTCCCCGCTGCTGGTCTTGAGTTCGAGTACGGTGCCGCGACAGTTGCCTTTGCAGTGAATCGACTTGTGCGTGCGTGCAGCGGTGGTGTCGCGGAGCTGTTGGGTTCGATCGAAGAGCCACTGGAATTCCGCAGCGTCTGCGGGTGCAACGTCAGGGTGCGCGTAGACCCGTTGCGTGGGGTGTGCGAGTGGCGGCGTCAAGCGTTCTGCTCCGTGCGATGTGCGGAAACCGTACGGAGACCAGGGCAGCGGTGCAAGTGGTCACGAGGCCGTCGACGTCGGGGCTCCGTGGGGCGGCGTCAGTCTTCCCGCCGGCTCAACGCAAAGTACTGCCCCATCAGCTTGCCCTTCTTGTAGGCCGCGCCGATCGAGACGTGCTCGCTCACCTTCCACATGTAGTCGCACATCGAGCCCCAGACCAGGCCGGCGGTCAGGCCGATCGGCGGGGCGGGGTGCGGCCAATGCTCGACCGGCGCCTGCTCGGGCTGCTCGTAGTAGTTCACGAAGACCTGGCCGCCGTGGTCGGTGCGGCCGTCGGGGCTGCCCGAGCCCTTGGGGCGCATCACGAAATAGCCGGGGCCCGTGAACCAGAACAGCTTGGAGACCGGGCCGGCGTGGTTGTGGTTGTAGCCGAGGAGGCGGTCGGGATCGTCCGGGTCGATGGCGAAGCGCTTCTGGAACGGCCCACCGATGACGGGCAGCGTGTTCATGCCGTCGTGGATGATCTCTTCGCCGTGCGCGGTGCCGGGCGGGACGTAATGGTCCAGGTCGGTGTGGCGGCCCTGTGCGAGCTGGTAGAGCTTGGCTTGGTCGGCCGGGCGCAGCCCCTCGATGGCGTGGCGGCGGCCGTCGCTGTCCATCGCGTCGAGCAGCTCGGCGAGCGCCTCGACGACGGCGTTCTCGGCGCGCAACAGGGCGAGGAATTCGGCGCGGGTCGTCATGTCGGGCTCCTACGAGGCCGGAAGTCCGGCGTTGGCCAGGCGCAGCGCGGTGATCTGCGCCACGGCCATGATAGTATGCTGCGGGTTGACGCCCAAGGTCGTGGGTAGCGCGCTCGCACAGACGACGTGCAGGCCCTTCGCGCCGCGGACGTGCAGGTCTGGGCCGACGACGCTGCGCGTCGGGTCCGCGCCGAGCACCGCCCCACCGAAGAGATGCGAGAGCACCCAGGTCAGCGCGCGGTTGTCGCGCGGCGGCGTGTCGAGCAGTCCGAGCTCGTCGGGGCCGATGGCGTCGGGCAGCCCGAAGATGCCGGGCCGCACGGCGGTGGCGCCGCGCTCGAAGTGCAGCTCGGCGAGCAGGCGCAGGCCGCGGAGCAGGGCGGCGCGATCGTGAGCGGTCGGCTTGTAGCGCACGTTGGGCTGGCCGAAGAGCCCGGGCTTGCAGCTGCCCTCGGCCTCGGCGCGGACCGCGGTGATCCACAGCGCTTGGTGGCGGGCGTCGCCGAGCTTGTCGACCAGGCTGCGGCCGGCGCCGGCGGTGCGACCGGCGACCAGCTCCAGCGGCAGCGCCAGGCTCTCGATCTTGATGCCGACGCCGGGCCGCAACGTCGCGCCCGCGCCGATGCCGCCGCGGAAGTGGACGCTCGCGGTGCCCTGCGTGGCGCCGTGGTGCATGTCGACCGGGTCGGGGTAGACGCCGACGCAGGCGGCGCCCGGATGCGCGCGCCAAAAGCGACCGAGTGCCGGGCTGCGCACGCCCGAG
>JBEARB010000329.1:0-3869 GCA_041163625.1 Pseudomonadota bacterium
CTCCGACCACCAGCCCGCCGCGTCGCCGTCCCCAGTGCCAGCAGCAAGCCGTACCCGAAGCTCCTCCCGCGCCACAGCAACCGTCATCGGCCCGAGTCCGGCACCAACCTCGACCCGATACGTCAACGCAAACGCCCGCAAACCATCAAAAAACCCACGAACCGCCGCGACCTGCTCCGCCGTTACCACCATCCCGGTAGGCACCAACTCCGGCCGCAACCCTCCGTCACTCGCAATCACGTCAGCCAAACTCCGAGGCTGCGCCGCAGCCTCGCTCGCGTAGATCATCAGATCGCTGACACAAGCGAAGCTCGCCTGCATCCGAATCGGCAACGACGTCACGCCCTCGAGCTGCCACGGCACCTGCACGAACGAGCGCCCTTGCGCATCTGGTGGCGAGGCGCGCAGGCCTTCGGCGGGCGGAACCAACTTCAGCTCAGGCGCGTCCGCAGGCCAAACCCGCCGCACCCGCTCGACAAAGCCACCGCCAGCCGCGGCACTCCGAGGCGCCGTCTCCTGCACCCCAACCGCAACCACCCCAACCCGGCCACCAACGCGCATCGCGCGCCAATCCGCAAACGCGAACAAGCCATCGACCGGCAAGAACACCCGCCACTCCAACACCGCCTCACCAATCGCCCACTTCACCGTGGCAAGGTCCGCCAACACCGGAGCCCCATCCAACAACAACCACCGCTGGACCTTCGCAACCGCTCCGACTTCATCGACCACCGCCCGAACATCCCGCAGCACGTACAAGGGACCATCCGGCCCAGAGTCCCCCTCCAACAGCACTTGGTCCACCCCAGGCCGCAACGCCGCAAGGTCGAATTCCGCCCCGATCAACCGTAGCGCCGCCGGCTCGCCCGCCTGCAGCCCGACGCCAACGCCCGAGGCGGCGCCGCCCGCGCCGTCCCGCCGGACCTCGAAACCCTGCGTCGGTTCGGGCCATCCGCTCTTCGCCGCAGCATGGAACGGAACCTCCGCCAACAAGCTCTTGCTCGGCTTGCCGTCGACCTTGTGCTCAAGCTCGACGCGAAAGCCCCGGACCCCAGGCGTCCGCTTGCTGCTCGGCCAACTCCAGCTCCACCGCACTTCGAGCACCAGCTCGGGGGGAGTTCCCGCGAGGGAACTCCGCCATTGCCAATACGGCGAGGCCGCCAGCTCGGCGGCAAGTTCCTTCGCGCGCTGCGGCGGGACGTCTTGTTCTTGCATCAACCACGTCTCGTAGTCCGCCGGCGAGCGATGGCTGACGTCGAAGGGATCGGCAGGATCGTGCAGCGTGGCGACCATCCCCTGCGGCGGCGGCGGTGGCAGCTCGGAGCGGACCTCGATCGCCTGAGCGTCGAGGACGCCACCCGGCGCGGGTACCTCGTCCCAGAAGCGTGGGCCCAGGCCATCGTCCGGTAGCGGTCGCCACGATGCTTGTTTCGACGGAGCGCTGAAGCGGCCGAAGATATCGCTGCGCGCGACGCGGTAGGCGTAGAAGCCGTCTTGCGCCAGCACGTCGCGTACCATCATCCGCGGCAGCGGCAGCGCGATCGCCCCGTTGCCGCGCGCCTCGGCCCGACCGGGCCCGTCGACCGCGAGCAACGGCGTCGGCAGCGTGGTCGCAGGTCCCGCCCCTCCCTCGACCAGCGGCGACCAACCGCCAGCGGGAACCGGCCCCGAAACCGGACCACACGCGCCACGCCAGACGTGGTAGCGCTCCATCGGCGCGTCGAAGACCTTGGCACCCCCTGCGAGCAGCTTGGGCTGTTGCGCCTGCCAGCGCACGCCGATGACGCGCGTCGCATCTTGCATCTCTCGCAGCGATCCTGGCTCGGCCCGCATCTCACCGCGGAGCGGACATCCCCAAACATCACGCGGCGCGCCGAGCGCGGGCTGCGGTTGGAGCTGCAAATTCTCCAGCAAGCAGACGTGCACACCCTCGCGCTCCCACCGACCGCTCTGCCACGCGCTGCTCGCCTGGGCCCAGGTCTGCGGGTTGCCAGCGGCGGCGATCGCCCCGTTGAAGTCGGCCATGATCAGGTAGTCGAAGCTCTGCCCAGGCGTCACGTCTGTATCGACGACGTACAGGCCCAACATCTGCGCGACGGCAGGCTCGACCGACGCGAGCGCCAGCCAGTCGAGAACCGGACGCCCCCGCAGTGACGTATGCGGCTGCGAGGTCGCGACCTGCTCCACCTGCTCGGGCTCGGGCGGAAGCTCGACGCTCGCCATCCGCGGTCCATCGGGTCCGCCAGCGACCAGCAGCGAGAGCAGCTCGCGGAGCTCGGCGAAACCCGTGCTGCCGTTCGCATCGGGAGTAAACGGCTGCTCGACGTCGCCGTAGCGGATGCGGCTCTTGGCCAGGGCCGCATCGAGCGGGACGCCGAGCATCGCGCCTGCACTGAGCGGATAGGCGGGGTGGCTGACCGGCAGGCCGATCGGACCCTCGCCGAGCACGCCGAGCTGTTGCCACGGCCGGCCGAGGATGCCTGCTCGCACGCCTTGTTGTTCACGCGTGCGGCCGACGATGCCGCGGCCGAGCGTTGCGCTGCCGTTCGTGGCTCCGCGGCCGCCGGCACCGACCTGCAGGCCATGATGCGACGGGCCACCGAGCGGGCTCATCGTCCCGCTCTGCGGTTGCCGACCTGCTACACGGTCGCGCACCGCACGCAGCACCCAATAGCCGTACCAGGGCAGGCCACGGCTGGTCGAGAACGACCAACGCAGGTGGATGCCGTCGACGACGCCCGGAGCCGCGGCGATCGGCTGCTGCCAGCCCTGCAGGCCGAGGCCGTAGCCGTCGATCGCGGGGGCGGCGGGTCTCATCGACGAGCTCCCCGCGTCGTTGCCGCCCTCGACACATTCGATTGTTGTGCGGCGGGTCGCACGCCGCGGGAGGCACCCGGCACCGGGACAGATTGAGGCGCCGACGTCGCCGGTGCCGCAGCTGGCTTGGCAGGCGCGGCGACCACCATGGCCGGTGTGGCTACCGGTTTGGGAGCCGTGACAATCTGCGGAGTCACAGGCGCAGTGACGGGCTTCGGAGGCAGAATGGCGGGTTTGACCGCTGCCGCGGCGAGTGTTGCGGCAGGACCCGCACTCGTGGTGTTGGCAGCAGCGATGGGACGTGCAGTTCCAGTGGCCTGTGGAACTGTGGGGCGCGACGTGCCGGCAGGTTGCGCGACCACAGGGCGCGAGGTCACACCAGCGTGTGGGACGGTTGGCCGAGGCGCCGCCGGGATGGGCCTCGGTTCGGCGATTGAGCGTGGACTCGGATTTGGCGAGCTCGAAACGGCCGATTCGGTGCGAACGGGTTGCCGAACGATGACCTCGTTCCGGGCAGGCTCGACTCGCATCTCCTCTCTTGTGTTCGCCGAGGCAGCAACTCTTCGGCGTGGCTCGCTCGCCACCAACTCGCCATTGCGCTGTGGGGTCAACCTGCCGGTTTCACGTCGAGCTGGCTCACGGTCTGGGAGATCGATGCGCGAGTTTCCATCGGAGTCGTCGCTTCCTTGCGATCCCCAGTTCGGCTGCGGAGAGACTTGCAGGGTAGACGTGGTTCTCCGTGCGCGGGGATCGGCAATCGTTTCCTCATTCTCCGGTGGCTGGGGCATGATGCGCGTCTGCCGCTCCCATTCGTCCAACATCTCGTGGTCCGGCGCGACAGCCTGATCGTCATCCGGGCCGAAGCACCATCGCGTGGTTGTGCTCATCGCGTCGAAGTGCACCACACACAGGCCATGGCAGCGGCACGCACAGAGGCTCGTTGCTGGGCACAGCCGCTGCCGACCGTCGGCGAAGTGGAGACGAAGCGCGATCGCCCGATGGCGGTCGACATCGGGACGGATGACCGCCCGATGTCGACCGTCATCGTACGG
>JBEARB010000330.1:0-75742 GCA_041163625.1 Pseudomonadota bacterium
CTCGCGCTGTCGTTCTCGCCCCCCGTCGCGGCGCTGCTGACCGGGCCGGCGCCACTCGCGTTCGGCGCGCCTGAGCTACGCGCGAGCAGCTTCTCCTGGCACGAAGCCGTCGGCGGGATCAGCCCGGGCTTGTGGGCGCTGGCGTGCGTGGCAGCGGCCACGCGAGGCGGCGGGGCGCGCGTCGCCGTCGTCGCCGGTCTCGGCCTGCTCACGCTGGTCCCGGGCAAGAACCTCTCGGTCTTGCCGGCCCTACTCGATTGGGTCCCCGGCCTGGACGCCTTCCGCGTGCCGTCACGGTGGTGGGTCGCGACCACGCTCTTGATGGCGATCGGAGCCGCGTCGACCGTCGCCCGATGGTGGCCGGTCGCCACCGACCGGCGGGCACCCGCAGACACCGCCGGGCCGGAGCGCTTCGGCGCCGCGGTCGCGGGGCTGTTCGCGCTGGTCCTCTTTGGGCTGGCGTTCACGCTCTCCGAGGACACCGAGTGGCTCCGTCTGGGCTTCGCGAACCGTGCCGACTCGGCTACGCGATCCGCGGCGCTCGCGGCGCTCGGCGGGCGGCTGGCCCTCGCCGGTCTGCTGGCCGGCGCCGTGGCGGTCGCGGCGCTACGACCGAGCCTGCGCCGCCCGGTCGTCACGGTCGCGCTGCTCTTCGGCGCCTACGACGCGGTGCAACTGGCCCGCGAGGTGCAGCCGGAGACGCGGCAGTGGCCGATGGCGCGGCTGTCGTGGGACGCGCCGACGCGCGCTGCGCTGCAGGCGCGGGTCGGTCGAGCGCACCGCCTGGTGACCGCGCCGCAGCTGCGACATGCCGACCGTCCGGGCGGCGCCGGTGTGATGGGCGCGGGCGGCTACGAGACCGCGATGCCGCTGTGGAGCAACCGCTGGGGCAACCTCGCCAACGGGCGGCCGCGTGATCGCTACCAGGTCAACCTGCAGATCCGCCGTGACTCGCCGTGGCTGGACCGCATGGCAGCGAGCCATCTGCTGCGCCCTGCCGGCGATCCGAGGACCGGCCGCACCTTCGCAGGCTGGCGCACCACCGACCGCCTCGGCGCGCTCGAGCTGGCGGCGAGCCCGACTGCGATGCCGCGCTTCGCGCTCGCGCGCGGCGTCGAAGTCGAGCCGGATCGGCAGCGCGCGCTCGAACGTCTCGGTCGACTCGACCGCGGCCGCGTCCTGGTCGATCGCGCGGTGAACGTCGAGCCCGCCGACGTCGCGAGCAACGTCGCCCTGATCGAGGAGCGCAACGACGCGATGGCCTTGCAGGTGCAGACCGCGGCGCCGGCGCTGCTCGTCGCCCGCGACGTGCTGCTGCCAGGCTGGGAGGCCCGCATCGACCAGACCGCGCAGGACCTCGTGCTCGTGGACGGCCTATTTCGCGGCGTCGTCGTGCCGGCCGGTTCGCATCGCGTGGAGCTGCGCTACCGCGCACCGGGGCTCGCCCTCGGCGCGGGCATCTCCGTCGCGACGTTGGCGCTGGTCGTCGCGGGACTCTGGCTCGGCAGGCGCAGCGAACGCGCCGCCAGCACCTGAGTCGCGCGAACGCCGTCCGGACCGAGCTCCAACTCCACCGCCCCCTCGTGGCTGGTCCACAGCGGGATGCCCAGCGCCGCGTAGCGCGCGCGAACCTCGGCGTGTGGGAACGACAACGCGCCATACGGACGCGCCCCGGCCAGCGCCAGCTGCGGCTGCACCCGCGCCAGGAACGCCATCGTGCTCGAGGTCCGGCTGCCGTGATGCGGAACCTTCAAGACCGTCGCGGTGAGCATGGCGGACGAACGCGCCAACATCGCCTCGGCGGGATGCTCGACGTCGCCTGCGAGCAGCAGTTGGGCGCCGCCGGCGTCGACGCGCAGCACCAACGAGTTGTCGTTGGCGCCCAGGGTCGGATCGAAGGGCAAGTGGGGCGGTCGAGGCCAGACCACGTCGACCCCGACGCCCGCCCACCGCCATCGACGCGCCACGCCGGGCCCGAAGACGCGATGCGGTGTGCCCCGTTCTGCGAGCAGCTTGCGTAGCGCCCGATGTTCTCGGCCCTTGTGCCCCTCGCCGTTGCTCCAGAGCTCGCCGACCGGCAGCGCTCGCGCGACTGCGAGCAGGCCGTTCTCGTGGTCCGGATGCGGATGCGAGACCACCATCACGTCGACTCGATCCACCCCGAGCGCGCGCAGAGCAGGCACCACGGAACGCGCCCCGACCCGGCCATCGTCGCCGACCTCTCCGCCCGCATCCACCAGCATCGTCGCGCCGTCCGCGAAGCGGATCAGCGTGCAATCGCCGTGACCGACGTCGAGGAAATGGACGCGAACCGAGCCCACCGGCGGCGGCGCCGGCCGAGCCGTCACGCCGAACGCACACGTCACCACCGCGGACGCAGCCAGCGACCATCGCAACGACGGCCGCTCCGCACGCCAGGCGGCCACGCCGAGAGCGGGCGCGATCGCCAGCGACGTCCGCCCTTCGAGGGCCGGCCAGAGCTGCGGCCACCAGCCCGCATCGAGCCGAGCCATCGCCTCCAAGGGCAGCAGCGCGAGCGTCAGCAGCGCGTCCAAACCGGCCAAGCCCGGCACAGCGAGCGCCTCGGGCAGCGCAGCCACGGCGAGCGTGAGCAGGGCGAGCGGCAGCAGCACCAGCCCGAAGAGGGGAACCACCACGAGGTTGGCGATCGGGGCGGTCAGCGGCAGCGCGCCGAAGGTCGGCACCGCGACCCACGAGGTCAGCGCCCAGGCCGCGAACGAGACGTGCAGTGCCTGTCGGAGCCGACCGCCCGGTACCCGGCTGCCCCAGAGCGCGCCGAGCACGCCGAGGCAAGAGAGCTGCAGGCCGACGTCGCTCGCGGCCCCCGGATCGCGCAGGACGGCGACGAGGTAGGCCAGGGCCAACGCCTCGGTCGGACCGCCACGGAGGGCCAGGGCGCGCCAGACGAGGGCACAGCTCGCCATGACGCCGGCGCGCCTCGCGCTCTCGGGTGACCCCGCCAGCGCCACGTAGGACCAAATCGCGGCCAATGCCGGCAGCAACTGCCACGCGGGCGCCGGCACCCGTCGTAGCCACACCGTCGGCAGGCGACGCGTAGCCGCGCCGAGCACCAGCAGCACCAGCCCTGCGACGACGCCGACGTGCGCCCCGCTGACGGCCAGGACGTGCGAGGTTCCGGTCGCGCGCAGCGCATCACGCACCGCGGGCGCCACCCCTCCGCGATCACCGAGACCCAAGCCGCGCACGATCGCCGCCGAGGGCGCCGAGAGATGGCGGACCAGCCGTCGACGGAGCCGCAGCCGCCGCTCGGCGAACCACCCGGCCACGCCCGCCTCACCTTGCACCTCCAGCGCCCACGGCGTCGACGGTCGGACACCGACGACGCCACGCTCACCGCGCCGATCGCGAGCGCGGCGCATCCCCTCGAAGCCCGGATTCCCGGGCACAGCGCTCGGATGCACCGGCGCTGCGACCCGCACGATCGCGCCTGGCGGCGGCGGCGGTGCGGATGTCGACCAGCGCAGCGAGATCGGTCCTCGACGAGCACGGCAGTCCCGCAGCGCCGGGGCACAGGAGGCGAGCCACTGCGCCGGCAGGACCAGGCCGTCGGCGCTGAGGCGCCCCGCATCGACGACGCGGAGGCGTTGCACGCGCGGCTGCCGTCGCGCGAGGGGCCGATCGATGTCCGCGATCGGCGCAGGCTGCGGCGGTGCGGGGCTGGCGGCGACCAGCGCAACGGCGGACCACGCCAGCACCGGCCCCACGAGGCTGCGACCGCGCCGGGCGAGCCAGGCCGCGGCCGCCAAGACGCCGGCGACGACGGCCCCGCGTACGCCAGCCGAAGCGGCGGCGTCACCTCCGAGGACGGACGCGCCGACTGCGACAGCGATCGCGGGCGGCGCCCACATCTTGCCCCGAATGGCCTCGACAAAAGCACGCACCACACCGCCTCCGCGCGGGCTCGCAAAGGAGCCCGTCACGGATGATCGGGTTCTGGCGAAGAATGCGTCGCGACGATCGTCGCGTCTCGGGCCGAGGCGGACCGATCAGAAGCGGTACTGCGCCTCGAGGCGGACGCTCTGCTCACGGTTGGCCGGTAGCGCGGCGTCCTGATTCTCCACCGCGCGATCGGTGTAGAGCAGGCTGAGCAGGCCGATATTGCGGACCAGGTACAGGTGCGCGGCGACGCGCCACTGCTGCTCGTCGAGCTGGCGACGCAGATCGGTCTCGAGCACCGCCGGCGGGTTCTTCATCTCGCCGGCGAGGTACGAACCGAAGTCCGCAGCGATCAGCAACCGCTTGGGGATCACGAGGTAGCCGGCCTGGATGACGTAGGCGGTCTGGAACGAATCGAACTCGAGCTCCCACTTGCTGTAGTTCTCGGCGAGGGCGACGAAGCGGCCGGTGCGGAAGACCAGCGAGACGTTGGTCGCGGGGTAGCGCTCCTGCGCGCGCTGGTCGTACTTCGCGCCGATCGCGACACCGAGCGTCGTCGGCACGGGCGTGTAGAGGAAGGGCGAGTCGAAGCGGGAGAACATGCCGATCACGTTGATCGAGAGCTGACCGCCGACGCTGTAGGTGTAGTTGTTGTTGTCGTAGGTGAAGTAGCGACCGCCGACGTTGCCGGAGCTGCGGCCCGAGCCACCCGCGACGAACACGCGGAAGCCGAGCCGTCCGTCGAGCATGGGGCCACCCACCTCGAAGCTCGCGCCGTTGCCCTGCTCGAACGCCGAGTAGACGTAGTAGGCCGGGTCGAGGAGCAGCTGCTTGCTGACCGACAAGATCAGCGAGCTCGAGAGACCACCACCACCGGAGTTGATGTTGAGGTAGTGCCCGTAATTGCTGATCGGCAGCTGGAACATCGCGAAGGTCAAACGCGGCGTCTTCTCGGCGCGCAGGCTGAGCAGGTAGAACGAATCCTGCAGCAGCGGGATCGGACCAAACGAGCGCAGCTGGATGCGCGAGAAGCGCGTGTCCATCGTGCCGTCGCCGTCTCGGTAGTTCTTGATGTTGTACTCCTGGGCGATACCGGCGACGACCGAGAAGCGCATGCCCGGGTTGCCGCGGCAGACGGTGACGCTCGGATCGAAGCGGCAGCCGAAGTCGGCGCAGTCGGTTCGGCCGTCGCCGTCGTTGTCGACGCCGTCCGAGCAGACCTGATCGTTGCGCTCGCCGTCCTTGTCGCCGCCCTTGCCGATCAGGTCCTCGACCGTCATGCCTTCACGCAGTTCGGGCGTGTCGTCTTCGCCGGGCGCACCCGCGCCGGCGCCGGCACCGGTGCCCTCGAGCGGACCCTTCCAGCTGCCCTTGCAAGCGGTGATGCCGGGGCCCTCGCAGTCCGTGTCGTCGCAGTCCACCGCGCCGTCGCCGTCGTTGTCGACCCAATCGGCGCAGGCCTCGTTCGAGCGCTCGGGGCCCTGACCCGGCTTGCAGTGCGGCTGGTCTTTGCAGTCGGCGTCGGCACAGTCGATCATCGAGTCGCCGTCGTTGTCCTTGCGGTCCCGACAGTCGGTCTCCTTGGGCGTGCCGCTCTCGGCCGCGGGCGCCGCCGCCGGCGCTGCCGCCGGGGCGGGATCTGCGGCCGTCTCGCCGGCCGCCGCAGCGCCGGGATTCGAGCCGTCGGGCCGCGGCTGGGCGGTCAGCGTCGCCGGCACCAGCAGCGCGACCAGGACACAGCAGAGCTTCCTCATGTTCGTTCTCCCCTTCCCCTGCTACTCGCAGACCTTGATCTTGCCGGCACAGACGGTGACGCGCGGATTCCACGCGCAGTCCCAATCGTCGCAGTCGACGAAGCCGTCGCCGTCGTTGTCCTTCCCGTCCGAGCAGTTCGCGTTGATGTAGGCATCGGTCGCGCCGACGCTCTCCTGGCATGGCGCGGCACCGTTGACCGGCGTCGCGTCGCGGCACGAGCGGTCCGCGCAATCGGCGTAGCCGTCCCCGTCGTTGTCGATGCCGTCCTTGCACTTGTCCCAAGTGTCCTCGGCGATCGACTTGCAGTACTCGATGGCCCCGGGATCTGTCGAACCGCTGCAGGAGTAGTCGTTGCAGTCGATAAAACCGTCGCCGTCGTTGTCCTTGCCGTCCGAGCACTGGGCGGCCGTGGCTTCTTGCTTGGCATCGCACATCGCGACCACGGCCGGATCGGCAGCCTTGCTGCACGAAAAGTCGTTGCAGTCGATGTAGCCGTTGCCGTCGTCGTCTTTGCCGTTGCTGCAGGCCTCGATCGTGTCCTCGGTCGGCAGGTTGTTGCAGTGGTCGATGATGGCCTGGTCCTCGGACTTGCTGCACGAGAAGTCGTTGCAGTCCACGTAGCCGTTGCCGTCGTCGTCCTTGCCGTTGCTGCACGCTTCGAGCGTGTCCTCGGTCGGCGGGTTGGCGCAGAGCTCGAGCACCGCCGGGTCCTTGGACTTGCTGCACGAGAAGTCCTTGCAGTCGACGTAGCCGTTGCCGTCGTTGTCATAGCCGTCGCTGCACGCCTCGACGGTGTCCTCGGGGCCGTCCTGACCCTTGGGCTGGCTGCTGCCGCCACAGACGTCCTGGCTCTGGCAGTCGCGGTCGAGGCAATCGGTATAGCCGTCGCCGTCGTCGTCCTTGCCGTTGGCGCAGAGGGTGGCGTCGTTCTCGATGCAGACGCTGACGAACAGGCCGTTGCGGCAGCCGAAGTCTTGGCAGTCGGTGTAGCCGTTCTGGTCGTTGTCGATGCCGTCGCTGCAGGCCTTGTCGCTGAACTCGCGCGAGCAGCAGAGCTCGGCGATGAGTTGGCATTTGCGATCGCCACAGTCGAACTGGCCGTCGTCGTCGTTGTCGACCTGGTCCAGGCACGCCGCGTAGGTGTTCTCGGGCTGCCAGTAGCGCGGCTCGGGCACGATCTCGCCGCATTGGCCGGACGAGATGTAGCAGTCCGGGTCTTCGCAATCGACGAGATCGTCGCCGTCGTTGTCGAGCAGGTCCGAGCACGACTGCTCGTCGGTCTCGTAGCCGACCGGCCCGATGACGGGACGCTCGAAGGCGAAGGGACCGAAGTTGCAGCCACCGACCGCGAGGACGGCGAGGGCCAGCGCGGCCCTGGAAGCGAGGCGAGCCATCGGAGTCCCTAATGCATGCACGGCGCGGCGCGCGAACCGTAGCGTCGGTTGAAGGGTGCGTAGGTCATGCAGGAGTCGACCTTCTTCTCGACCTTGCCGAGCGCGCCCTGCTCACGCAGTGCGTCGACCACGGCCTCGATGGGCGCGCGATGCGCTTCGTCGAGCAAGCCGCCGAGCTTCTCGTCTGCCAAGCGAGCACGCAGCAGATCCAACCACTGCGCGTCGGTGTAGCGCGACTGGAAGGCCGCGAGTCGTGCGTCGGCCCGCAGCGTCGACAACGCTCCGCGCAGGGCAGCCTCGTCGTAGTGCACCTCTTGGCTACAGACGACCTGACACTCGCCGTAGATATCCTTGTGGTACCACTTCTTGGAGTGACCGTCCTTGGTCGAGACCAGGCGGTTGTAGGTCTTGCCCTCGTACCCTTCGTCGTTGCTGTGAGTCGATGTCAGGATGTACTCCGGCACCCCGTGGAACCACATCCCGCGGCGCGCGCGGATGGCTTCCGCCTGAGCGCGCACCAAGCGCGGGTGGCCGCCGGACGACGTGACGCTCATCACGTGGGCATAGCCCTTGCGAATCTGATCTTCGGCCAGGTCGGGACACCACCAGAGCAGACGTCCGTAGCCGTCGCGCTTCATGTCCGAGGTGCAATGCCAGACGCCGCGGCGCGCATTGAGCGTGCCCATCTTGGCGTTGCGGTACAGCTCGTGCCCGGTCCAGCCGCCCCATTGGTGCACCGGCCCGTAGCTCTCGAGCGTGTTGAAGCCTGCGAGGCGCGCCTTGGTACCGGCCAGGGGCCCGGCGAGGACGCGAAACGAGTCGCCGTCGTTGAAGTACACCGGCGCGGGACGGCCGTTGAGATAGACCTTGGTCGCCGGCGTGGCGCTGGCGTTGCTGACGATGGCGCCCGACGTCAGGAGAAAAGCGACGGCGAGCAAACTGAGGCGAAGGCGATCACGCTGCATGGGCTCCCCTGCGGTTGCGTGGGAAGTGCAAATCATCGCCCGAGGGATGTCAATGGTGAGTCGGCCGCAGGCCAAAACGACACGCGCCCGCCACGGAGGACCGGGCGGGCGCGTGGGCGATCGGGCCGAGTGGCCGGTCGTCGAGGCTACTGCGACTCGACGTCCTTGCCGACCATGATGGCGAAGTTCGGCTCGCGGTATTCGTTGCGGCCGCAAGTCGCCATGACCATCTTGATCACCTGGAAGGGGACGGATCGGTCGGCCTGGATGATGACCTTGCGGCTGTTGCGTAGCTTCTTGTCGCTGGACGTCTGCTGCAGCTTCCACGCGCGCTTGAGGACCTCACCGAGGGGCTTGATGTCCCACGACGGGAACTTCACCTCGTTGATGTCGGCGATGCTCATCACCATCTCGTTCTCGAAGAGCAGCGCGCCGGGCTTGCCGTTCTCCCCGCGGGTCAGTGCGACCATCGGGGCGCGCTCGAGCTCCTTGCTCGTGGAGGCCTTCGGCATCGCAACGTTCGGGTTGATGAGCATGAGCTCACCAGACGCGTTGAACTGTTGGATGAGGAAGACGACGAGAATCGCGAACATGTCGATCATGGGAACGACGTTCAGCGTGGCGAAGATGCCTTTGCCGCCGCCGTGGGTGACGACGTCGCGGATCGCCTTGAGAGCGATTCCGTGTCCTGCGCGCGATCCGGGATTGTGGATGGCCATCTTGGGGCGCTCCTTCCTTGAGTCGTTCGTGCCGAGAGGCGAACAGCCTCGGACTTACTCGAAGCTGGTGAAGCCTTCGGCGCGGAGCAGGTTGATGTCACCCACCGAGGGGTTCTTCAAGCAGCTCTTGCCGGCCTCGTCCTCGCAGCTGTGCAGGACGATATCCAGGGTGCTGATCAGGTGGATGTACGGCACCTTGTCGTGCGCGGCCACCATGACCTTGATCTTGTCGCCCTGGGCGCCAGCCTTCATGAACTTGGAGAGCTCTTCCTTGAGCTTCTCCTTGTCGTACTTCTTGAAGACCTCGAGGTCACCCGAGCAGACACCGTTCTCGGACTTGCCGCGGCAGAGCTTGAAATCGCCCAGCGCGGGGATCCGCTTCGGAGTCGCGAGGTTCGGGTCCTCGGCGTCCCACAAGTTGACCAGGTAGCCGGTGGGGGTGATGGCGAGGTTGATCTTCGCCTTCTTCTCGGGCTTGTCCTTGGGCGGGGTCTTCGACGCCTTGGGAAGCGCCTGGTCGACATCGATTCGGGACAAGGTGGTCCACGCAGCCGAAACCAGCAGGAAGCAGATCAGGCAAACGAGGAGGTCGATGAAGGGGACGACGTTGAGGCTCGCGTCTGCGACGCCACCCTTACCACTGGATGCACCACCCATGACAGGCTCCTGGACTTTTGCGGAGGTCGTGGGGGACGCCGTCGCTCTGGACGACGTCCCCCACCGGGGTCCGCTTCAGGTTCACACAGCGCTTGCGCGCCGGAGGAGTCGGAAGGACGCGGCCTTAGGCTGCGTCCTCCTTGATGTCGCCCATCTTGTTGCGGTTGGCGACGATCAGGTTGAGGACGCGCACGGTGCCCTCGTTGATGTCGCTCTCGATGGCCGTGGCCTTCGAGGACAGGACCGCGAACGCGAGAACGCCGATGATGCCGGTGCCCAGGCCGAACGCCGTGCAGTTCATCACTTCCGAAATGCCCTTCGAGAGAAGGGTGGAGCGCTGCGACGGGTCCACGTCCGGACGCGAGATGGCACCGAACGTCTGGATCAGACCGGTGATGGTGCCGAGCAGGCCGGCCAGGGTGGCCGAGTTGCCCAGAAGGTTGAGGTAGTCGGTGCGCTTCTTGATCTGCGGCAGCTCGCGGAGGTAAGCCTCGTCCATCGCGGCCTGAACCTCTTCGTCGCTGCGCTTTACCTTGAGCACGCCGCTGTGGACGATGCGGGCGAGCGGGTACTGGTAGGTCGAGCAGACCTTCAGCACGCGGTTCAGATCGCCCTTCAGGATCGGAACCTGAAGCAGCTTGATGAACTCGTCCTTCTTCACGCTCGAGCGAATGTACAGAACGAAGATCCGCTCGAACATGATCGCGAGGATGAAGATGAGATGGAGGAGGATGGGCCACATGCCCCAACCACCCTCTTCGAAGAACTCAGCAATACGGTGGAACATCCCGGTGTCTCCCTGTTCGTGCCGGACGTACCGGCGCAAGCGGACCTTCTCACGACTCGACTCGGGCGACGACAACCCTCGTGCCGTCTCCGTCCCCTCCGATGCGGGTGGGTCGAAGCGTGCCCCTGCCGTTTGGTCGTACCCGACCTCGCGGCCGGACAATCATTCAGCAGAAGCAGCGTCTGTCAACCCAATCCCGCGCCCTCGCGGACGGCCAAGTCAGGCGGCGTTGTAGCACCGCGTTCAGCGGACGGTCAAGGCCTGGAGGTGGGCTGCAGATCCGCGAACTTGGAGTACCAGAATGGGCCACGAGAGGATGATGGAATGTGAACGTACGGCTGCAATCGTTGCGACCACGCCGCTTGCGCCGCCGGAGCCGCCGTGCTGCCATCGGCGCCCCAACCGGAGGTGAGGCCATGCGACGAAGCGACAGTGAGGCCATCGAGGCCGCCATCGAGGACGACCCCGACGAGGCCATCCGCCTGTGCGAAGCCCTGCTCGACGACGACGAAGAGGATGCCGACGTGTGGGCGTACCTCGCCGAGGCTCAGCTCGCCGCCGGCCGCAGCCGCAAGGCGCTCGAGACATTGGCGCAGGTGGTCGAGCTCGATCCCGAGTGGATCGAGGCGTACACCTTGCGTGCGGAGATCTTGATGGATCAGGACAAGGCCGACGCCGCCGCCATCGAGCTCGACGTCGCCTCGGACCTCGACGCCGAAGATCCGCGGGTGCTCCGCGCTCGCGCACTCGCCGCGGAGCTCGCCGGCGCATTCGAAGAGGCCGATCGACTGTATGCGGAGGCCGAGGACGTCGACGTGCTCTGGCCGGCGCCGCCGCGTTTCGAGCGCGGGGCCATGGCCGCTGCGCTGCAGAGCGCGATCGGCAAGGCCGTGCAGGTCCGCGAGATGCCGGCCGCCGGCGCCGGCCGCCTGCGCATGGTCGAGCGCGGCAAGGGCGGTCTGGTCGTCTACGCGCGGAACCTGGAGCGCGAGCTCGACGCCGGCGGCGCGCTCGAAGACGTCGTGCTGCTGGTCGAAGAAGCGTTGGAAGACCTCGGCGACTGAGTCGCCCGCAGGGTTCGGCGGCGCGAATCCCCTCGCAGCGCCTTCAGGGCCGCTCGAACGCGGCCGCGACGCCCTGCCCGACACCGACACAGAGCGCCGCGACGCCGCGACGCAGCCCCGCGGCGGCGAGTTGGTGGCAGAGGCTGCCGGCGATCCGCGCCCCGCTCATCCCGAGCGGATGACCGAGCGCGATCGCGCCACCGAGCACGTTGACCTGCTCTGGGTCGATCGCCCAATGCCGAAGCACGGCGAGCGCTTGCGCCGCGAAGGCTTCGTTGAGTTCGACGCGATCGACCGAAGCCCAATCCCAGCCGATCCGCGCGAACAGGCGCTCGGCCGCGGGCACGGGGCCAATGCCCATCACGGTCGGGTCGACGCCGGCCGACGCGCCACCGACGAAGCGCGCGAGCGGCGTCCAGCCGTGCCGCTCGACCGCCTCGGCGCTCGCGAGCAGCAACGCGGCCGCGCCGTCGTTGAGGGTCGAGCTGTTGCCGGCGGTGACCGATCCGTCGCGGACGAACGCGGGGCGCAGCTTGGCGAGGTTCTCTGCGCTGCTGTCGGCTCGAGGCCCTTCGTCGCGATCGACGCGAACCGTCGCCTTCCGGCCGGGCACGTCGACGGGGATCACCTCGCGGGCGAAGGCGTCGCGTTCCCACGCCGCGATCGCGCGCTGCTGGCTGCGCAGCGCGAAGGCATCCTGCTCCACACGGCCGATGCCGTGACGGCTCGCGAGGTTCTCGGCGGTGACGCCCATCGCCTCGAGCGGGAAGCGGGCCTCCAGCCGCGGATTCGGAAAGCGCCACCCGAGCGCGGTGTCGTAGACCGTCACGTTGCCGCGCGCGGGGTCGGAATCGGGCTTCGGCATCACCCACGGTGCGCGCGACATCGATTCGACGCCGCCGGCGACGACGACGTCGGCCTCGCCGAGCGCGATTCGACGCGCGGCGGCGATCACGGCATCGAGGCCCGACGCACAGAGGCGGTTCACCGTGACCGCCGGGACGCTGTCGGGCAGTCCGGCGAGCAAGGTCGCCATGCGAGCGACGTTGCGGTTGTCCTCGCCGGCCTGGTTGGCGCAGCCGAAGACGACCTCCTCGACGGCGTCGTCCGGCAAGTGATTGCGGTCGACGATCGCGCGGAGGACGAGTGCCCCGAGATCGTCGGGGCGGACGGCGCGGAGGCCGCCGCCGTAGCGGCCGACCGGGGTGCGCAACGCGTCGATGACCCAGACCTCGCGTCCATAGGTTCCGGCTGCCATCTGGAATCTCCCTGGCGGCCGCGCGGTTTGACGCTCCACGGGCGCAGCCGCAGGATGCGGAGCGCGCGGATGGTCCGCTGCGACGGGGAGACTGGCAAGTGCGACGAGCGTACGGAACGATCGCGGCCTGGGCCGTGGCTTGCGCGATCGCCGCGCCGAGCACCCTGGCGTCGGCAGCCCCGGCGTGGCGCTTCAGCGAGCAGGCGCCGGCCCCCAAGGGTGGCGCAGGCGGTGTCGGCATGGTCCTGGACGGGCGCGCCGAGGGAGGCCGCTCGGCCGGCGTGGTAGTCGCGCGCGTCGTACCCGGTGGCCCGGCCGCGAGCGCGGGGGTCCGACCCGGCGATCGCATCGTCGGCGTCGCGGGCAAGACGCTGCCGCCCGACGCGACGGTCGCGACGGTCGCCCTGCTGATCCGCGGCCCGATCGGCAGCAAGGTGACGATCGCGGTGCAGGGCAAGTCCGATCCCGCGCCGCGGCAAGCAGAGGTCGAGCGGGTCGCGATGGAATCGCTCTTCCCGACGCGGGTGGCGCGACCGGTCGAGGTCCAAGCCGGCGTGGCTCTGGTCGCGAGCGGCGCGAACCACACGGTCGGCGTGCACTTCCTGGACCAGGGCCGACCCGGCGCGCTGGTGCGCTATGCGTGGGCCGTCGCGCCGAGCGGCGCGGCGCTCGACGCGAAAGACGCGATGCAAGGCGAATCGGTGGTGGTCTGGACCGGCGCGGGGGCGACCGTGCAGGTCGCGGACCTCCGGGTCGATCTCGCCATCTGGCCCAGCCGGAGCGTCTTGGTCGCCTCCGCCTCGAATCTGCCGGTGGTGGTCACCGACGCCGCACGGTGGCGATCGCTCGATCCCTCGGCGCAGAAGGTGCAGACCCTGCGCGCGCCCCCGAAAACCGGGGTCGCGCACTGGCCCGAGGGGCCCTGCACGCTGCGAGTCGCGGCGCGGATCGGACAAGCTCCGGTGGTGTTGCATCGGCTGACGGTCGATCTCCGCAGTGCGACGGGCGAGGTGATGCCGAGCGCGACCGTGCTGACCGACGCCGACGGGGAGGCGACGCTCTCGCTGCCCGCCGGCACCTGGACGATCGTCGGGATCCGGCCGGCCAAGGGCGGCGGTCATCGCGATCTCGCCTACGCCGCGAAGCTCGTCGCACCCAGCGCGGCCACGCGCTGCGACGACGGCGCGACGGCGCAGGTGCCGCTGGCGCTCGAGGCGCTGCCGCCGGTCGCGGCGGGCGCGCTGCCTGCGCAGGCACTGAATCACCCCTTGGTCGGCAAGCCGATGCCGGAGATCGCGGTCCGCCGGTGGCTCGGGGAAGGCGCGGCGGCACCGGCCAAGGGCGAGGCGCTCCTGCTCTACGCATGGGCGACCTGGTGCGGCCCGTGCAAGCGGACATCACCCGAGATCGCCGAGCTCGCCGCGCGCCGCGCCGGCAAGGGCCTGCGCGTGGTGCTGGCGTCGGCCGATCGCGACGAAGCCGCGCTGGAGGACTATGTCGCGGCGCTCCCGCCGGACGGACCACCCGTTGCGTGGTGCGGACCCGATCTGCTCGATCCCCTCGAGGCTCGCGGCATCCCGACCGTGATGGTGGTCGACGCCGGCGGCATCGTACGCGCGGTGCACACCGGCAGCGGCGTCGCGATCGAGACCTGGGAGCGATTCCTCGACTCGATCGCCAGCCCGCCCGAAGCGACGCCCGCGGGCACGCCGAAGGCCGTGCGCAAGCCGCGCCCGACCGTCGGCAAGAAGCGTTAGCCGATCCGGTCGGAACCTGCGATCAGGCCGAGAACGCGGCCACCAACAACGGCAGCGTCGTGAGCGCGACGCCCGAGTCGCGGAGCCGGCGCGCGCTCGCCGCAGCGGCGATGGCGGCCTCTTGCTCACCCTCGCGACCCAGCAAGACGGCGACGACTTCGAGGCGGCGCGACCAGATCGCGCGGGCGTCGTCGTGCAGCGCCGCGTCGACCGCCGTCGCGTCTGCGTCGGCAGCGAGGCCCAGGGCGGTCGCCATCGCGCGGGCGTAGGCGCGCAGCGCGGCGTGACCGCCGAACCGGTCGGCCGATTCGATCACCGCGCTCAAGGCGCCTGCATCGCCATCGAGCTGCACGTCGATCGCCTCGAGCGGCGGGATGTCGGCGAGCATCCGGCCGGCGCGGAGCATGTCGCCCTCGACCGCGGCACCACTCTCGCGCGAGAGATCCAAGCCCCGGCGCAGCAGGCCCGCGGCGAGCTCGGCGGGCACCTCGACCATCAGGGCGGCGTCGGGCACCACACGCTCGAGCAGGCTGCGCACACGCGATCGCGAGGTATTGGCGTTGAAGTAGACCCCGCGCAGGCGGTCGTCGGGGCCGATCACACCGGCGAGCGACCAGCCGCCGTCGGCCTGCGACCAGCCGCCGAGCGCGACGACGTGGTGGCCCGCCTTGTCGAAGCCGGTGCAGTACGAGGGCAGCGGGTCCGGGCGCAGCGAGAGGCCGACGGCGCGACGCGGAGCCCCCGCCTCCGGCACCGTGATGCCGCGCTGCTTGGCCCGGAACACGACCTTCTTGGCGGCCTTGGCGCACGGCTTGCTGCGCGCGTGGGCGCAGAGCAGCGCGACGAGCGACCAGTCGGCGCGCTCTTCGGCGATCTCCAGCAGCGCCAACTCGACGTCTTCGCCCAGATCGCGGGACGCCAGCAGCTCCGGCGTCGCTTGAACCTTGCCCGAGAGCAGGACCATGCCGAGCGCCACTTCGGCGGAGCGCTCCTTGGGGGCGCGTCCGCTTTCCAACCAATCGCGAGCCGCGATGCTCATGCCGCGCCCCCTTCGGCCGCCGCGGCGGCGTGCGCGAGCGCGTCGCGGTAGGCCGCGACCTCACGCTCGAGCGCTTCCAACTCGGCCTGGCCCGGCGCGGACTGCGCCAGCCAGTTGGCGGCCGTACGCAGTCGCACCAGCGAGAGCGCGCGCCCCATCGCCACGATCGTCTCGAACAGGCCCGGCGCCGCGGTGCGGCCCGTCAGGGCGACGCGGACGGCCATGAAGCCGTCACCGACGCCGACTCCGGCGGCCTCGGTCGACTCGCGCAAGGCGGCTTCGACGGCGACCTCGTCGAAATCGGCGAGACCCTCGAGGCGCGCGATCACGTCCTCGAAAAAAGCCTTCGAGGCGCGCGCGCTCAACCGCACGGCCTTCTTCTTCTTGCTGCCGCAGCCCACCAGCAGGTGCCGCGAGTCGGCGCCGTAGGGCACGCTGGCGCCGTAGAAGGGGCCGGCGTGGTGCGGCCAATCACCGAGGCTGCCGACGCGCTCGGCGACCAGGCGGGCGACGTGGACGTCGCGGCCGTCCTCGCGGAAGTAGTCGGCGAAACGAGCAGCCAGCGCGTCGGGCGCCATCGCCCGGATCCACAGCCCGTTGATGTGCTGCAGGCGATCGAGGTCGAAGACCGGGCCGCCGAGCGAGATCCGGCCGAAGTCGAGCGCGGCGCTGAACGCCTCGAAGTCGAAGAACTCGGCCTCGTCGGGCATCGAGAAGCCGAGCATGCCGAGGAAGTTCAGGAACGCCTCGGGCAGGATGCCGGCGCGCTGGTAGAACTCGAGGCTGGTCGGGTTCTTGCGCTTGCTGATCTTGCTGCGGTCCGCGTTGCGCAGCAGCGGCATGTGCACGAAGACCGGCGCTTCCCAGCCAAACGCGTCGTAGAGTTCGAGGTGCTTGGGCGTCGAGTTCAACCACTCCTCGGCCCGGATCACGTGGGTGATCTGCATCAGGTGATCGTCGACGACGTTGGCGAGATGGTAGGTCGGCAGACCGTCGCTCTTGAGCAAGATCTGGTCGTCGATGCGACCGTTCTCGTAACGCACCTCGCCGCGCAGCGCGTCGGGCACGATGGTCTCGCCATCCTGCGGCATCGCCAGGCGCACGACGTGGGCCTCGCCAGCGGCGGCGCGAGCGGCGGAATCGGCGGCGTCGAGGTGGCGGCAATGCCCGTCGTAGCGCCAATCGTCGCCGGCGGCCTTTTGCGCCGCGCGCATCGCATCGAGGCGCTCGGCGGTGCAGAAGCAACGGTAGGCGCGACCCTTGGCGATCAGCAGGTCGGCGTGCTCGGCGTAGATCGTGGCGCGCTCGGATTGACGATAGGGGCCGTAGGGGCCGCCGACGTCGGGGCCCTCGTCCCACTGCAGCCCGCACCAACCGAGGCTGCGCAGGATCGCGGCCTCGCTGGCGGCGGTCGAGCGCTTCTGGTCGGTGTCCTCGATGCGGAGCACGAACTGGCCGCCGTGCTGCCGTGCGAAGGCGAGGTTGAAGAGCGCGATGTAGGCGGTGCCCACGTGGGGGTCGCCGGTCGGGCTCGGGGCGATGCGAACGCGCACGGGATGGCGAGGCGTCGGGATGCTCAAGACGGCTCCTGTAGGGAAGTTCACGGCACCGGTGGGTGCCGCGGAACGGCGCAAGCTACGGGGACGCCCCGGGCAGGGTCAAGAGCCGGCAGCGGCGCGGGGATCTGCGTCGGCGTCGGCGCGCATCTGCACGACACGGGCGCGATCGTCGCCGGTCACGGGGCCGGCCGGGGTGGCGAGCAGCGCCTCGAGATCGGCGCTCGCGCGGTCGAGATCGTCGTTGCAGAGCAGGCCCCACGGCACGCCCGCGTCGAGTTGTTCGAGCACCCCGTGCAGCTCGCGGCGGGCGGTGCGCAGACGGCGCTGCAGCGTCTCGGGCGTCTCGCTACCGCGTCGCTCGAGTCGACCGCAGAGCGCTGCCCAATCGGGCGGCGTGATGAAGACCAACCGGCAGCGCGCCTGGTAGGCGTCGAAGAGCGCGGTGGCACCGACGATGTCGACGTCGAACAGCACGTCGCGACCGGCGCGCAAGTGGTGCTCGACGGCAGCGTAGGAGGTGCCGTAGAGGTTGCCGTGCACCTCGGCCCACTCCACGAAGCCGCCGGCGTCGATCAGCGCCTCGAAGGTCTCGCGGTCGACGAAGGTGTAGTCGACGCCGTGCTGCTCACCGCGGCGCATGGCGCGGGTGGTGTGGCTGACGGAGAAGGCACGCTGCTCCGGCTTCGCGTCGATCAGCCGATGCGCCAGCGTGGTCTTGCCCGCGCCGGCAGGGCCGACCAGGACCACCAGACGGCCCTTTCGCGCGTGCTCGGTCGTCGCCGTCTGCCGCATCGTCGCCTCGTCCTTTTCGCCCCAATCAGGCGAGGTTCTGTACCTGTTCGCGGATCTTTTCGATCTCGACCTTGGCCGCGACCACGCGCTCGGTGATCGCCAGGGTGCTCGACTTGCTGCCGATCGTGTTGACCTCGCGGAGCAGCTCCTGGCTCAGGAACGAGAGCTTGCGTCCGGGTGCCGGCTCGGCGAGCGCGGCACGGCAGGCCTGCAGATGACCGGCCAGCCGGACCAACTCTTCCGTCACGTCGCTGCGATCGGCGACCAACACGATCTCGGTCTCGAGCCGCGCCGGGTCCAACTTCGCGTCGCCGAGCAACTCGCCGACCCGCGTCCACAGACGCTCGCGCGCCTCGGGTAGGACCTGCGCCGCCAGCGCCTCGACTTCGAGCCGCAGGGCGTCGAGCGTGGCAAGCCGCGCCATCAGGTCGCGTGCGAGCCGCTCACCCTCGGCGTCGCGCGAGGTCTGCAGCTGCGCGAGCGCAGCGGTGAACGCAGCCGTCGTCGCCTGCTCGCCGGCTTCGACGTCCTCTTCCGGCCGCGAGACGCTCATCACGCCCGGCTGCGCCACGATCAGCTCCAGCCCCGGCGTTTCGGCGCGGCCGAGGGCCTCGGCCAGCGCGGCCAGCGATTCCTGCCACGCGGTCGCGAGCGCCAGATCGACGCGGACCTCGGGCCGCGCGTCGCCGTCCCGACGGAGCTCGACATGAACATCGACGTGGCCGCGCCCGAGCGCCTCGCGCAGCTGTTCGGTCAGCCCGACCTGCAGGTGGGCGAGCGCGTGCGGCAGCCGAAACCGAGGGTCGAGGTTGCGATGGTTGACGCTGCGCAGCTCGACGCGCGCGACGACACCTTCGACGGCGGCATCACCGGCGCCGAAGCCGGTCATCGAGGCGGGCATGACTACTCCGCGGCGGTCGGGACGGCCGGCTCGGCAGCGCCCGGGACGTCGCCCTCGGCCGGGGCCTCGAGCGCCGAGAGCTGCAGCGGCTCGGGCAGCGTCTTCACGCCGGCGATGCCGAGGGCCTCGCGGATGCCGTCCTGGAGCTGCTCGATCGTCTCGGCGCGGCGGCCGTTGACGTAGAAGGTCGGCGTGCCGTCGACGCCCGCCTTGCGGCCCTGCTCGTAGTCGGCATCGACCGCGGCCTTGGACTTCTCGTCGTTCACGTCGGCCTCGAAGCGCTTCATGTCCAGCCCGAGCTTGGTGGCGTAGCCCTTGACCTGCTCCCACGCCAGCGCAGGCGCGTTGGCGAAGAGCACGTCGTGCATCTCCCAGAACTTGCCCTGCTGTTGCGCCGCCCAGGCCGCCCGGGCTGCGCCCTCTGCGTGCGGATGGGCGGCCCGCAACGGGTAGTGCAGGTAGAACACGGCGACGCCGTAGTGCTTCTGCAGGCGCTTGACCGGCTCGACGGCGCGCCGACAGAAGGGGCACTCGAAGTCCGAGAACACGACCACCGAAACCTTGCTGTCCTTCGGCCCGAGGCGGGGGGCGGCGGCGGTGTCGATGCGTGCGACGGTATTCAGGCGCTCGACCTCGCGCAGGAGCAGGCCCACGATCTTCCGCTTGCCGTAGCCCTGCTGCAGCTTGTGCACGACGAAGCGGGCAAGGCGGGGCGCGAGCGCGCAATCACCGGCCATCACCGAGGCGCGGAAGTTGCGGGGCTTGCCGCACGGGCAGAACTGCTCGTCGAGCACCTCTCCGAGGACCTTGAGTTCCGAGGCGTCCAAATCCTTGGTGTCGACGCCGGGCAACTCGGCCGGCGCGGCCTTGTCGGCCGTCTTCGGGGGCGCGGCCGCGGGGGCCTTGTCGCCGGCACCAGCGGGCTCGACCGGCGGCGCGGCGGGCGTGCGAGCCTCGGCGGCGGGGGCCGCGGGCTTGACCTCGGCGGGCGCGGGCTCGCTCTTACCGCAGGCGGTCGCGGCGAGCGCGAGGGCGAGCAGGCCGGCGAGACCGGCGAACGACGGCTGGCGGATCATGGACACGGGGACCTCCACGTCTTGCCCCACGATGGGCGGCGATTAGGATGCGGCGCGGACCGGGAGGGCGCAAGGGTGCGCCGCCGGGGTCCACTCGGAGTCGGGAGCGTCCGTGTCGTGTCGCGTCGTCATCGCCCTCGGCGGCAACCTCGGCGCCCCCGACGCCCTGCTCCGGGCCGGCTGGGCCGACGTCGTGGCGGCCCTGCGCTTGGACAACCCCGTGCTCTCGCCGATCTTCCGTACCCCGCCGGCCGAGCAGGCGAGCGGTCCGGACTTTGCGAACGCAGTGGGCGTCGGCTATACGCGCTGCGACGCGGGAGAGACGCTGGAAGCGCTGCTCGCGATCGAGCGACGGCACGGCCGTGATCGAGCGCGGGAGGGCTACCACGGCGCCCGCCCGCTGGACCTGGACCTGGTCGATTGGGGAGGCATCGTGCACCGAGACGCTCGCCTGACGCTGCCGCACCCGCGCGCCCACCGACGTGCGTTCGTGCTGGTTCCGCTCGCGAGCGTGGTGCCCGATTGGCGCTTCCCGGGCCACGACACGACGGTCGCCGAGTTGCTCGCGGCACGGCCGGCGAGCGAGCGCGCGGCGGTACGGCCATGGGCATGAGCACACGGATCTGGGCCGCCGTCCTGGTGACGGCGTCGCTGACGGCGTGCGAGCACGAGCCGCCGGCCGCGTCGGTGTTCGGACCGGCCGATCGACCGGCGCCCGGCCTGCTGTTGCGGGCGACGACGCTCGGCGCCGCCGACGCCCGTGCCGATCACACCGCGATGGCCTTGAATTGGCAGGCGATCGCGGCGGTGGAGGGTGCGCCGGCGGCGGCGCGCGCGTGGTTGGCGCTCGCCGCGCGACAGGACGATCGCAGCTTGAAGGACCGGGCCGGCTCGCGTCGCTTGGTCATCGAAGCGGTCGTCCGGACCGTGCAGGCCGGCACCCTGGGCGAACAGTTCGAGACCCTCCGTGGCGTGGTCGACCGCCTGTACCGCGCCGCCCCGACCGCCGCCGAGACCCGCTTCGCGTTGGCCTACCTGCGCTGGATCTTGCTTTCGAACGGCGAGGGCGGCCTGCGCCGCGGCGACGTCGACCTCGACGTGATTCGCGACCTCGAGCAGCAGCTCGCGACGCTGCTACGCGAGCACCCCGATTTCGTCGGCCCCGCGGAGTTCGACGCCCCGCGATTGACCCGCGAACTCGAGGGGGTCAGGGCGTTGCTGCCGGCGGCGGCGACGGCGACCGGCGCGGTCGGGGAATGAGCGTCGTCGGATCCAGATCGAAGAGGCGCACGGCGTTGTCGCGGTAGATCTTGTCGAGCACGGCGTCGGGGAGCTCGATGGCATCGACCTTCCAGTTGCCTTGGATCGGGCTCGGGTGGTCGATCTGGCGCTCGCTGCCCTCGAAATAGCGGAAGTGCGCGTCGTAGAACGGCACGACATCGGACATCTGCGGCTCGACCGCGCCGTTGCTACCGAGCATCAGCATCTCCTCGCCGACGCCGATATCGGTGCCGAAGAGGATGCGATCGGCGAAACGCACCATCAGCGCGCGCACGGCTTCCGGCGGATGTCGGCCGAACTCGCCCACGCGCGCCGAGAGGTCGAGCCAGACGTTCGGCAGGCGCTCGAGCATCCGGGTGACACGCTCGAGATCTTCGGCGGCGTTACCGAAATGCACGGCGACGAAGGTCGTGCCGGGGTGGCGGGCGAAGAGCCGGTCGCCGGCGTCGAGCAAGGCCGACCAATCCGGTACGCCGCGCTGGTACCACGACCAGCCGGGGTGGACGGAGAGCTCGGCGTAGCGCTCGTTGTCGGCCGTCGGCGGCAGCCAGAACGCCTTGGGGTCGGCGATGTGGATGGCGACGGGGATGCCGAGGCGGCCCGCGGCCTGCCAGAGTGGATCGAGGCGCGGATCGTCGACGGCGACGAGGTTGCGGTCGCGATCGCGGACCGAGAGCCCGAGCGCCTTGCTGATCTTCAAGCCGCGGAACTGGTGGTCGCGCACCGCCGTCTCGAGCCGCGCCGCTTCGCGCAGCCCCCACGCGGGGTCGCAGCAGCCTTGCCAGTCGACGTTGGCGAAGTTGAGCACGCGCCCGCCGAGTCGCTCGGACAAGATCTGCGCCAGCATCCACGACTGTCGACCGCCGCGTCCCGAGCCACCGGAGAGATTGACGATAGCGCCGATGCCGACGTCTTCGAGGATGTGCTCGATGCGCCAGACGCCGAAAATCGAGAGGTGGCCGTGTACGTCGACCAGCTTCGGGCGCCGATAGCCCGGACGCACGGTCGGCTGCACCCGCGGACGCGCCGGCTCGGTCGGTGCCGCGGACGCGGTCGGCGTGGCGGCCCCGGACGGAACGGGCGCAGCGTCCTCGCGACAAGCGGTCGCGACCAACGCCGCCAGCGCCACGGTCCACGTGGCGACGCGACGTCGACGCAGCCCCGGCGCGTTCACGGCCGCGGCCGCACCGTGCGCTGCTCGATCGGCTTGCGATGGTCGCTGCCCTGGAAGATGCGCTGCACGTAGATGCCGGGGGTGTGGATCTGGTCCGGGTCGAGCTCGCCCGGCTCCACCAGCTCTTCGACCTCGGCGATGGTGATGCGCCCCGCCGACGCCATCATCGGCGCGAAGTTGCGGGCCGTCTTGCGGAACACCAGGTTGCCCCAGCGGTCGCCCTTCCAGGCTTTCACGAACGCGAAATCGCCGCGGATGGCCTGCTCGAGCACGCACATACGACCGCCGATCTCACGGGTCTCCTTGCCCTCGGCGACCAGCGTGCCGTAGCCCGTCGGGGTGTAGAACGCCGGAATTCCGGCGCCGCCGGCGCGGATGCGCTCGGCGAGCGTGCCCTGCGGGTTGAGCTCGACCTCGAGCTCGCCGGCGAGGAACTGCCGCTCGAACTCCTTGTTCTCCCCCACGTAGCTCGAAACCATGCGGCGCACTTGGCGGCTCTGCAGGAGCACACCGAGGCCGTCGTCGGTCACGCCCGCATTGTTCGAGACGATGGTGAGGTCGCGGGTGCCGCGGGCGCGCAGTGCGGTGATCAGGTTCTCGGGGTTGCCGCAGAGACCGAAGCCCGAGACGAGGATGGTGGCGCCGTCCGCGACGTCGAAGATCGCGGCCTCGGGGCCGCTGTAGACCTTGTCCATGATGCGCTCCACGCGGCGCCTGCCGCTGCCGTCCTCGGATACCACGCTTGGCGCAAAACGGGGAGGGGGCGCCCCGGACCAGCCGGGACGCCCCCTCACGTCGCTGCGAAGCGTGGACGCCTACTTGGCGGCCGGCGCCTCACCGGTCGGAACCTCGGCCTTCGGGGCCTCGGGAGCCGGAGCGGCGGCGGCGGCCGGAGCCTCGCCAGCCGGGGCGGCGGCCGGAGCCTCGCCAGCCGGAGCGCCGGCCGGAGCCTCACCGCCCGGAGCGGCGCCCGGCGGCGGAGCCATCGGGCGGGCCTTCATCATGGCCTGCATGAACTTGCCCATCAGGGGAGCAAGCTTGCCGCGGGCGTACTCCTCGATCTTCTTCTTGTCCTCGGGCGAGAGGGCCTTGTTGATGGCCTCACCCTCGGCCTTCTCCTTCTCGGCGAACTCCTTGAACTTCTCGCCGATGGCCTTGATCTTCTCCTGATCACCGGCAGCGGCCTCGATCTCGGTCGCCATGGTCTCCATGCGGCCAGCCATGCGATCGACCAGGGCCTTGGCCTTGGTCAGGTTCTCGCTGTCGGCGCCGCCCTCGGCGGGCTTGGCCTCGCCCTCGGCAGGCTTGGCCTCGCCCTCGGCAGGCTTGGCCTCACCCTCGGCAGGCTTGGCCTCGTCGCCCTTGGCGGCTTCGACCTTGGCCGCGGCCAGCTTGGCCTCTTCCTTCTTGTTGCCACAGGCGGTCGCGCCGACGGCGCAGATCGCGGCGACGGTCGCCACGCGCTTCCCGATGTTCCACATCTCTCGCTCCATGATCCTGCCCCGCCAACGGGGACAATGACGCCGACGCTCGATGCGAGCGGCGACAGGGTTCGGTCGGTCCGACAGGACCGGCCGGCGTACGATCCGGCCTGGGCGCGGGAAGCGCAAGTCCGGGGGCGCCTCTTTGTGAAGCGGGGCGGGGGGATGGCCCCCCGCCCCGCATCTCGGCTCACGGGTGCGGCGATTGCCGCACCGTCAAGCTACTTGGCGCCTTCGCCAGCGGCGGCCGGAGCGGCCTCGGCCGGCTTGGCCTCACCCTCGGCAGCGGCCGGAGCGGCCTCGGCCGGCTTGGCCTCCTCGGCCGGCTTGGCCTCGCCCTCGGCAGCCTTCTCTTCGGCTTGGCCTCGCCCTCGGCGGCGGCCGGAGCGGCCTCCTCCTTCTTCTCCTCGGCGGCGGCGACCGGCTCGGCCTTCTTGCCGCAGCCGCTGACGGTGAACGCGAGACCAACGGCCACGGCGACCGCGGCGAAACGCTTGAACGTGAACATATTCAGACTCCTGATGGGCGCGCCGCGGCAAACCACTCTCACCCCCGTCCTCGCCTCGGGACCGGTCGACGGAGGGCTCCCTTTCCCCCGGCGACACTATTGGCCTTCGGCACGCTGTGGCGCGACCTTCCCATCTTGGTAGAAGAGCGGTCCTCGCCGGATGCTAGGTGCCTTGCGCGGAGCGGTCAACAGCGGAGATCGCCAAGCCTGCAAGCGAATCTCGGGACGGGTTGCGCGCGGCCGGCGACCGTGACAAGCAAGCGACCCGATCCGCCCAGGAGCCACACATGCCCGCCTTCGATCTCGTCGCGCCCTTCCCGCCCGCGGGCGACCAGCCCGCCGCCATCGACGAGTTGATGCGCGGCCTGCAGCGCGGCGACCACTGGCAGGTCCTGCTCGGCGTCACGGGCTCGGGCAAGACCTTCACGATGGCCAACGTCATCGCCGCCTCGCAGCGACCGACGCTGGTGCTCGCGCCCAACAAGACCCTCGCGGCGCAGCTCCACGCCGAGCTCAAGAGCTTCCTGCCACACAACGCGGTCGAGTACTTCGTCAGCTATTACGACTACTACCAGCCCGAAGCCTATATCCCCTCAACAGACACCTACATCGAGAAAGACGCGCTCATCAACGAAGAGATCGACCGGATGCGGCACGCCGCGACCTTCGCCCTGCTCGAGCGGCGAGACGTCGTCATCGTCGCTTCGGTCTCCTGCATCTATGGTCTCGGCGCGCCGGTCGACTACTTGGCGATGCGGCTCGGTCTCGAGGTCGGGCAGGAGATCGGTCGACGCAAGCTGCTCGAACGTCTGGTCGAGATGCAATACGAGCGCAACGAGGTCGAGCTGACGCGCGGTCATTTCCGCGTCCGCGGCGACGTCATCGACGTGGTGCCGATCGGCGAGGACGCCGAGGCCGTGCGTATCGCGCTCTGGGGCGACGAGATCGAGTCGCTCGAAATCATCGACCCGCTGCGTGGGCGCGTCCTGCGCAAGGTCGAGCGCGTGCACATCTACCCGAGCTCGCACTTCGTGACGCCGGCGGAGGTGGTGGCGCGCGCACGCGAGACCATCGCCGTCGAGTTGCGCGAGCGATTGCAGGAGCTGCGCGAGGGGGGCCGCTTGCTGGAGGCCCAGCGCCTCGAGCAACGCACGATGTTCGACCTCGAGGCGTTGATGACGCGTGGATTCTGCCGCGGCATCGAGAACTATTCGCGCCACCTGACCGGCCAGCAGCCCGGAGAGCCGCCACCGACCTTGCTCGACTACTTCCCCGACGATTGGCTCCTGATGATCGACGAGAGCCACGTCACGGTCTCGCAGGTCGCGGCGATGTTCCGCGGCGACCGCGCGCGCAAGGAGGTATTGGTCGGGCACGGCTTCCGGCTCCCCTCGGCGCTGGACAACCGTCCGCTGCGGATCGAGGAGTTCCTCGAGCGCGTGCGGCAGGGCGTGCTGATTTCGGCGACGCCGGGCGATTGGGAGCTCGAGCAGACCGGCGGCGTCGTGGTCGAGCAGGTGGTTCGCCCGACGGGGCTGCTGGATCCGGTGATCGAGGTGCGTCCGGTCGGCAGCCAGGTCGACGACTTGCTCGGAGAGATCCGCCTCCGCGCCGAGCGCGACGAGCGCGTCCTGGTCACGACGCTGACCAAGCGGATGGCCGAGAACCTGACCGAATACTACGCCGACCTGGGCGTGCGCGTGCGCTACATGCACAGCGATATCGACACGCTCGAGCGCGTCGAACTGCTGCGCGGCCTGCGCGCCGGCGACTTCGACGTGCTGGTCGGTATCAACCTGTTGCGGGAAGGATTGGATCTACCCGAGGTCAGCCTGGTGGCGGTGCTCGACGCGGACAAGGAAGGCTTCCTGCGCTCGCGACGGAGCCTGATCCAGACCATCGGCCGCGCCGCCCGCAACGCCGAGGGCCGCGTCATCCTGTACGCCGACCGCATCACCGGCTCGATGCGCGAGGCGATCGACGAGACCGAACGCCGCCGCACGATCCAGGCGGCCCGCAACGCCGAACTCGGCATCGTGCCCAAGACGGTTCGCAAGGCGATCCACGGCACCGAGTTGCTGCAGGGCGCGAGTCGGACCGCTCACGACGGCGGACCGCTCAGCGAGCAGGCGCTGCTGGAATCGGACGATCTCGCGACCCTGGACCGCAAAGACCTCGAGCGCCGCATCCAGGGCCTGCAGGCCGAGATGAAGGCCGCGGCCGGAGCCCTGGACTTCGAGCGCGCGGCTGGGCTGCGCGACGAGATCCGCGACCTGCAGAAGCTGCTGCTCGCGCTCTCGTGAACCGGCGAAGCCTCGGCGCCGGAGGGCTTCAGTCGACCCCGTCGATCTGCTCGAGGTCGAGGACCTCGGCGTCGAGGTAGTCGTCGATGACGATGTCGGGCGGCGCGCGGTCGCGGACGGCGACGATCTCGTCTTCGCCGAAGACCTCGAGATAGCGCGACCAGACGCCGGCACAGATGCGGTCGAAGGCACAGCCGCCACAGAGGTGCGCCGGCTTGACGCGTTCGGGGTCGGCGACCGCGCCGTCGGCGAAATCACCGTAGATGTCGAAGTGGTCGATGTATTCGGGGATCACGCACGGTGGCAGCGCGGCCGATTGGCTCGTCTCCACCCGCATGCCGGTGCGCCGGCCGAGCTCGAACGCCTCGGCGAAATAGGGCCGGCAATCGGTGAACGAGAGCGCCCATTGCGGATTGAGCCAGGCGTTGCCGCGCGGCATCGCGTAACTGAACTGGAGGCGATCCAGCCGAGGGCCCCAGCGCTCCCAGCACGCCTGCGCGAAAGCCGGGACGTGCGCGAGGTTGGGCCGCATCACGACGCACGTCACCTTGACGCGGAAGCCGAGCTCGACGGCGCGATCGATGGCGTGGAGCTTGGCCGCGAGCCGGCCGCTGTCGGGCCGCTCGCGCTCCGGGTCCGGCAGCGTCAGGCCGCGGGCGAAGCGCTCCGCCAGCGGCATCGCCGGGACGTCGTGCGCGGCAGTGAGCAGATCCGAGGCCCGCGCCTCGAACGCGTGCAGCGAGAAGCCGATGCCGAGGCGGTCGCGATAGGGCAGCAGCGCCTCGAGCGCGCCGGGTTCGGCCATCCGCACGCCGTTGGTCTGCACGATGATGTCGCGGGCCCCTCGCGCCGCCGCCAATGCCACCATCTCGGGCAACGCCTTGAGCAGCGTCGGTTCGCCGCCCGAGAAGATCACCTGGCGCAAGGCGCCCGCGGGCAGCCGATCGAGGATCGTGCGCAGCTTCTGCTTGCTGGTGACGAGGTTGCTGTTGCCCTCGGTGGCGTTGCAGAACACGCAACTCTCGTCGCAATGATCGGTCACGCGCAGGTAGAGCTTCTTGCCGCTGGTGATCTCGAGGTAGGCCGACGCCGGCGGCGCACGGAAATAGCGCTGATCGAGGTCGGCCGGGGAGAGGCCCGCCGACGCGGCGACGGTCTCGACGCGGCGCCCGACCTCGGCCAACAGCGCCGTCGCCATGCGGTCGAAGCCCTCGCCACGGTAGCTGACGTTCCAGCGCGGAGTGCGCAGGTAGGTGTCCTGCGTCGGGTCGTGGTGGCGCAGCAGCACGTGGAGATCCCAGGGCTCGCCGTCGCGCTCGACCTGCAGGCAGATATGGTCGCCGTCGTGCGTCCAGCCGACGCAGCGCACGCGACCGACGTCGTCGCCGGCGCGCAGGTCGGCGGGCGCCGCGATCTCGTCGACGAAGCGGCTCAGGCGCGGGATGGCATCGGGATCCAGCGCCAGTACCGGTTTGGCGAGTCGCGACATGAGCGAACGCTACCGACCGGCTCGCGCCGCCGCAACCACGGGTCGCGCGAGGCGGTGCCCCAGACGGGAGGAGGACGCGACCGTCATCGCCGGACGGCGAACCAACTGGTGGGTCGAGCCGGCCCCAAGCGCACCCGGCGCAACAGCAGATCCAGCAGCAGCAGCGCGATGGCAGCGGCCACCAGCGCCGCCCAGAGCGGCTGCCACGTTCGGGTCGTGGCCTGCCCGCGCTCCCGCCAATCGGCCGGTTTGGCGGCATTCTGACCGCCGGTCGACTGAACCAACGCCTGCAGGCCGACGGCTGCACCGCGCGCGATGCGGAGCTCGTCGGGGTACGGCCGCACGGCAGTCGCGCGTCCGCGCAGCATCACCGGCTTCTCCGGCGCGGCGCGCAACTCGGTGAGGACGTCGTAGGGACCGAAGGCGCTCATCGAGACCGCGGCCTCGTAGCGACCCAGCGCGACCTCCTGCAGTCGAATCGCACGCGGCGCGCCATCAGGTGCACGAACCGTGGCCTCCGCGAGCAGCCCGCCGACGTGCTGATCGTCGACGATGGCGTCCAAAGCGATCCGCATCCGCTCGTCTTCCCGCGCGAGACGGACGCGGACCTCACCGGCCAAATCCTCGCGTTGCAGGTCACGCACGAGCTGGCGCGCGAGCACGGCGTAGCCCGGCCAATCGATCCAATCCTGCGCCCAGCGGTTTTTCAGGTCGCTGGTCCAGACCGAGACCTTGCCCAGGCCGAGACGCCACCGCACCAAGAGCGGCTGGCCGGTCGAGAGGCGCAAGATCTCCTCGGCGCCCCGCTTGACCTTGCTCGCCAGGAAGCCGCGCAGCGCCGGGGCCCGCGTGACGTCGAAGCCGCGCAACAGCTCGACGCGGCCCAATCCCGGGGCGAGTCGGGCGCGGACGCGCTTCTCGACCACCGTCTCGCCGCTGATCTCCTTGGTCTCGCGGACGAAGATGCGAGGCAGCGTCTCGGGTCGGTCGGTGAAATACGAGCGGCCGCCGCCGCGGTCGGCAATGGATTCGAGCATCGAGCGGTCGACCTCGGCACCGACGCCGACGGTCGTGACCGTCACGCCCGAGCGCCGCATCTGCCGGACGAGCGCGTCGATGCCGTTGCGCGGCGCCTGGCCGTCCGAGAGCAAGATCACGTGCTTGACCTTGGCCCGCACGCGCTCGAGCTCCGCGGCGGCCATCGCGAGGGCCGGGTAGATATTGGTGCCGCCGCTGGCCGAGATGCTGCCGATGCCGGTGGCAATGCGATAGCGGTTGCCGGCGCGCTGCAGGCTGACAACGCGGCGCGGGGCGTTGTCGAAGGCGACCACGCCGATGCGATCCTCTTGGCCGAGCGCCTCGGCCGTCGCGCGTGCCGCTTCCTTGGCGAGTTCCATCTTCTCGCCCTGCATGGAGCCGGAGCGATCGAGCACCAGCATCATCGCGATCGTGGGCTGCTCGACGGCCGAATCGACCTCCATCCGCACCGGCAGCACGTGCTTGTCGAGCCAGGAGCCCTGCCAGCCACCCGAGCCGAGCGCGTCCTCACCGCCGACCATCAACAAGCCGCCGCCCTCTTCGACGTAGCGTCCGAGCGCGCGTTGCTCGGGGTCGGGCACGAGCGGGACGCCGGCGGGCGAGACGCGCGCGAGGTCCGACAAGATCACGGTCTGGTAGCGGGCCAAGGCGGCAGCGTCGCGGGGCAACGCGTCGGGGCCACGCAGGGTGACCTCGAAGTCGTCGGCCAGCGCGCTCGCGAGCTGCCGCCCCATCGCGGGGTTGCCCTCGACGAGCAGCACGCTCGGGCGCGCGGAGACCACGACGCGCACGCGCATCGCGTTGTTGCTGGGGAAGCGGTCGCCGCCCGCCACCAAGGCGCAGTGCGCGCGCAGCTCGTGGGCACCTGCCTCGCGGATGCGGGCCTCGCCGAGCTCGACGTCGCGGCGACCGGCACCGAGTTCGGCGGCGATGGGACCGAGGTGGACACCCTCGCCGTCGAGCTCGCAGCGCACCGTGGCCGCCGCCGTGCTGCGCAGCCGCAGCCGCACGGGGAAGGGCAGGTTCGCGCGCACCCGCTCGGGGACGTGCACCGCCTCGACGAGAAACTCCGCCGGCTGCTGCAGGGGGCCGAGGTCGCCGCGGTGCACACGGGCGCCGGCGCGACGCATCAGGGGGGCCAGACGCTGGGCGTCGCCGCGCGTCTCGGCGCCGTCGGACCAGACGACGACGTGGGCGACGCGTCCCGGATCGAGGTGGCCCAGCGCGAGATCGAGCGCCGCCTCGAGGTCGGTGGCGCCCTGGCTCTGCGGATCGCGGGCGACCTGCAGCGGCGGCAGCGGCGTCGCTGCGTCCGCGTCGTCGGTGGGCGTCGGGGGCCACGGCAGCCGACGTGCGCCGGCGTCGAAGGCGATGACGTGCACCGACGCTGCCTCGCCCTCGGGGTCGTCGCGATGCGCCTGTACGTCGGCGGTGATCGCCGTCAGCGCCTGCGCCAGCGCCGCGGGCGGCATCGACTCGCTTCGGTCCACCAGATGCACGATGGATGCTTGCCGCGGTCGCTCCTGCCGGCTGCGCGGCTCGGTCGCGGCGAGCACCAGCGCCGCGATCGCGAGCATTCGCGCCACTGCGCCGAACGCGGCCTGCCAGCGCGGCAGGTCGCCGATCGAACCGAGCGCCAGCAGCGGCACCAGCCAGCATGCCAGCAGCCCCCACAGCCGCTCGGGGTGCGCCAACTCGACGCCACCCGCCGCGAGCGCGCCGAGCCACGCCGGCGCTTGCTCGCGCGCCCACAGCGCGAGGCCGGCTCCGAGCGCGAGCCAGACGAGCCCGCTGACTACGGTGGCGACGCGCCCGCTCACAGCGTCCTCCGACGTTGGTAGAGCGCCCACTCGAGCAGCAACAACCCGGCCACGGCGACGACCAGGATGGTCCACGCCGGCCACGGCGAGCGCGGCGCGGCGTCGTGCGCGGCGCGGGCGCGGGGAGCCCAGGCGGCCGCGTCGGGCGAGACGCGACTCGGCTGCTCGGTGGCCGGCAGGATCGTCGGTCGCGCGATCTCGAAGCCTTCATGGCTGCGCCAGACGTGGATGCCCTGCACTTCGCTGCTCGCGAGCAGCGCGTCGTCGCTCGCGAAGGCGGCGCGCGCGGGCGTCCCGGGCTCGGTCCAGGTCCAGCGCTCGGCTGCGACCGGAAGCCCCAGCGCCCAGGGCCGACCGACCTCGAGCGGCCCGACGACGGCCTCGTCTTCGCCCGCCAGCCACTCGACGGCGTTGCTCACCAGCAGCGGCAGGAAGTAGCGGCCGCCGAGGTCGGTCTCCAGCAGGTCCAACCCGAAGACCAGGCCGCGCACGCCGGCGTCCGTAGCGTAGGCCAAGGCGACGCCACCGCGCTCGCGCAGGAGCACCCGCGCACCGGTCGGCGGCGTCAACGGACGGACTTGGTCGACGTTGCCGTCCTGCAGCGAGAGACCGCGGACCACGGGATGTTCGTCGTCGCCCACCGCCAGCTCGCCGGCGCTGCGGGGCTCGGCGTCGCCGGCGGCGCCGTGCTGTCCGGCGCGCAAATCGAAGCGCCACGTGGGCGTGCCGTCGGGCGCCGGGGCGTCGACTTGGTCCAGGACCACGACGTCGATGCCGTGACCGAGCCGGCGGCTGCGGGCGAAATTGGCGGGCTGGTAGGCGTCGGGCGCAAGCCGGCGGACGTCGAAGCCGTCGTTGGCCAGGAGCGCGGCCTCGAGGAAGAGGTTGCCGCGGCCGACGAGCAGCACGCCCACCTTGCGGCGACGCGCCGCGACACCGAAGCCCCAATCGTCGTAGGGGGCGACGTCGCGCCAAGCGGCGCCGTCGGCGGGGCGGACCTGCACCGCGAAGCGACCGGGGGCCAGCGTGACGTCGGCGAACGCGACGCTCTGCACGGCCCGCGGTGCCAGTTCGACGACCTGCTCGGCGACGACGCTCTCGGCGCGCGCGAAGTCCACCGGGCCCTGGCCTTCGCGATCGGCCGAGAGCAGCACGCGCAGCCGGGTGGCGACGCCGCGATCGTTGCGGATCCGCGCCGTCACCACGCCGCGACCGGGGTCGGCTTCGGCAGCGCGGACACCGACGCGCTCGACGGCGGCGTTGTCGACGAGGCGGCCTTCGGCGGCGGCTTCGGGGCCCACGCGCCGCACGCGAATCGGGACGCCTCGCATCGACTCGGGCACGACGAAGCCGGTGGTACTCGGGCCGCCGTCGGTGACCACGACCACGCGCGGCATCGTGCGCTCACGGACCGCATCGACCGCCGCTCGCAGCGCCCGCTCGAGGTCCAGGCCGGCATCGGTGCTGCGCAGACCGGCGATCGCTGCGCGGACGGTCTGCGCCTCGTCACTCCAGGGGGCCTGTGTCCGCGGCGCGGCGGCGGCGGCGACGACCAGGAAGCGTTCGCGCGGCAACGCGTCGGCGACGATCTCGTCCAGCGCTTCCTGCGCGAGCTCGAGCCGGGTGCGCGGGAGCAGACCGGGCCCGGGATCGCCATCGACGGTCGCCATCGTCGCGGAGACGTCGACCAGCAGCACGGTATGGGTCGCCGGCGGCTGCTGGCGCTCCCGCAGCGCGCGCAGCCCCAGCGGCCCTTCGGCCAACGCGGCGAGCAGCCCGCTCGTGCAGGTCGCGAGGAAGAGCCACGAAAAGAACCGGCGCCATCGACGCCCGATGCGGCGCGACTCGGCGCGCTCGAGTACGGTGCGCCAGAGCGCGCCGAAGGGCACCGCCACCTGGCGACGGCGCGGCTCGAGCAGATAGAGCAGCGTCAGCACGGCGAGCGCGCCTGCCGCCCACGGCCACCAGGCCTGCAGGGTATCGAAGGGGGCGATCACCCGAGGAAGCCTCCGAGGCGGAAGATCTTCATCACGACCTCGTCGAAGGGGGTGGCGACGTCGACCCGTAGCGCGCGGGCGCCGACCTCGCGCGCCGCGGATTCCACGCGCGCCGAGAGCTCCTCGAAGACCTCCCGGTAGGTGGCGACGATCTCGGGCGTGAGCCAGATCTCCTGCCGCTCGCCGGTCTCGACGTCGACCAGCGTCAGGTCGCCGTAGATCTCGGCGCGGAACAGCCGCTCGTCGGCCAGCTGCAGCACCATCGGCTCGTACCCGCGGGCGGCGAGGTCGCGCAGGCCGTCGCCGAGGCCGTCCGGGTCGTAGAGGTCGGAGATCAGCACGACGAGCCCCCGCCGCGGCTTGAAGCGCAGGAAGTCGCGGATCGAGTCGTGGATCGCGGTGCGACCGGCGGGCTCGAGCGCCGAGAGGGTACGCAGGATGCGGAAGAGCTGCGCGCGGCCGCGCACCGGGCGCTCGGGGCGCGCGCGACCGTCCGCCATCGGCGCGACCGAGACACGGTCGAGGTTGCCGAGCGCGATGTAGGCGAGCGCGGCGGTGATCTGCAAGGCACGATCGAACAGGCTCGGTTCACCGGGCGGCGCCATCGCCATGGACGGGCTGCGGTCGAGCAGGAAATAGACCGAGAGGTCCTCTTCCTCCTCGTATTGGCGCAGGAGCATCCGTTTGGTGCGACCGTAGACCTTCCAATCGAGGTGGCGCAGGTCGTCGCCGGGGCTGTAGTCGCGATGGTCGGCGAACTCGATGCCGCCGCCGATCTTCTTGCTGCGCCGCGCCGCCCGCTGCCCCGAGGAGGCCATCCGGCGCGCGAGCAAGGTCAGGTGCTCGATGCGGCGCAGGAACGCCGCGTCGAAGAGATCGTCGCGGATCCCGGCGTGCGCGCCCCCGGCGGCGGGCCGCGACTCAGCCACCGGCGACCTGCTTGCCGACCTCTTGCAGGATGGCGTCGAGGACCTTGTCGCTGGCGACGCCGTCGGCTTCGGCGTCGAAGTTCAGCAGCACGCGATGGCGCAGGACCGGGCGCGCGAGCGCCTGCACGTCTTCGCGCGCGGCGTTGGGGCGACCGTCGAAGAGCGCGCGCATCTTCGCGCCCAAGATCAGCGCCTGCACCGCACGCGGGCTCGCGCCGGCGCGCAGGTATTGGCGGGCGGCGTCGGCGCCACCGTGGGTGGCCTCGACCACACGAATGGCGAGGTCGACGACGTGGTGGGCGATCGGCACGCCGAGCGCCAGCCGCCGCACGGCCAGGATATCGTCGCCGTGCAAGATCGCGCCGATCTCGTGCTGCTCGGCCTGCAGCGTGCGCGCGACGATCTCGTGCAGGTCCTGCCGGCTCGGGAAGGGCACGTCGAGCTTGAACATGAAGCGGTCGAGCTGCGCCTCGGGCAACGGGTAGGTGCCTTCCATCTCCAGCGGGTTCTGCGTCGCCATCACGAAGAAGGGCTTGGGCAGTTGGAGCGTCTCGCGCCCGATGGTCACGCGGCCCTCGGCCATCGCCTCGAGCAACGCCGATTGGGTCTTGGGCGTGGCGCGGTTGACCTCGTCGGCCAGCAGCAAGTTGGTGAAGACCGGGCCCTTGCGGAGTTCCAGACCACGGCCGCCGCGGCCGTCCTCGGCCAGCATGTGCGTGCCGACGATATCGGTCGGCATCAGGTCCGGGGTGAACTGCACGCGCGAGAAGTCGAGATCGACCGCCGCGGCGAGCGTACGCACGAGCATGGTCTTGCCGACACCCGGTACGCCCTCGAGCAAGATGTGGCCGCCGCAGAACAGGCCGATCAGCGCCCCCTCGACCACGGCGTCCTGCCCGACGATGACCTCGCCGACACCGGCGCGCAGGGCGCCCAAGCGGTCCCGGACCCAGGCGAGCGCGTCGGCGAGGCGAGCCTCGTCGGCGAGCGCCGCTTCGATGTCGGGGCGCGCCCCTGTCGAATCCGAAGCCTTGGTCATCGTGTGCTCCTCTGCGTTTGCGCCGCGCGCGGTCGGATCAGCTCGTAGTAGCGGCGAACCATCGCCTTGCGTCCCGGCGGCAGGGACTCCTTCTCGAGCATCTCCTGCGCTACTTCCGCATATTCCGAATAGACCTCGCGCCACCCGGTGCGGGCGAAGCCCTTGCGAGCCGCGTCGACGAAGACGTCCTTGGTGCTCGGCCCTTCGCCGTGCTTGCCGCGAACCTGCTCGGTCCGGGCCGTGCCCTTGCGGGCGCCCTTGCCCTCGAGGTCGCGGCCGTCCTCGTGGCCGTAGGTCTTGCCGCGCCCACCGTCGCCGCCGCCCTGCTGCTGGAGCTGTTGGCCATCGGCCATCTGCTGCATCCGGCGGTCGTCGGAGAGCTCGCCCTGGCCGAGCCGCGTGGAGCGCTTGCGGCCCGAGCCTCCGGGCTGCGAGGGGCCACCGGACTCGCCCTGGCCGGCGGCTTGCCGGCGCCGCGCGGCGGCGCGTTCCTTGGCGGCCGCCTCGGCAGCCGCTCGGCCCTGCTTGCCGGCGCCGTCGCGTGGCTCTCCGCGCTGGCCGGACTGCGCGTCGCGTCCCTCTTCCTCGCCTTGCTTTCCGCCGCCCTCCTCGCCGCGCTGGCCCTTGGACTGCTGACCGCGGGCTCGGTCGGCAAAGTCGCGGCGCTGCGAACGCCCGCGCTCGCCGGCGCGGCGGAGGGCTTGGCGCAGGTCGCGCAGCCGTCCGTCGCCGATCCGGCGCGCCTGGCGCTCGCGTTGGCCCTGGCCCTGTCGACGCATCTCCTGCGCCGCCCGCTGCATCTGCTGGCGGACCTGTCCGGCGAGCGCCTTGCGCTGCTGCTGGCGTCGCGCCTCGCCCTCGGCACCGCCGCCCTTCTGTCGATCGATGCGGCTACGCTCCTGCTGCATCCGACGCATCTCGTCGGCCGCTTGGCGAGCACCGCGCTCGAGACGCTGCAGCTGCCGTCCGGCCCCGGCGACGTCGCCGTGCTCGCGGCGCAACGCGTCCATCGCCCGGCGGGCGTTGTGCAGTCGGCGGTTCTCGGCCGGGGTCAGGCCGCCCTGTTGCTGGCGCTTCTGCTCGAGCCGGCGAATGCGATCGGCGAGTTGCTGGAACTGCTTGGGCACCTCCTTGGCCCCGAGCGCTTTGGCCAGCTTCTCCGCCGCCTTGACCCAACCCTCGAGCTCCTTGTCGCTCATGTCGCGGTCGGCGAGCTTCTCGAGCGCCTTGGCCATCAGACCGAGGTCGCCCTTCTTGGCGGCGCGCTCGAGTTCGTCGCGCGTGGCGCCCTCGGGGGCCGCCTCGATCGCCTTCTCGACCGCCTTGGAGAGCGCCTTCTGTACCGCCCGATCGCGATCACGCTCGGCCGCGGCGGCGGCCTCGCGCGAGACGGGCTGATTCGGATCGCCGCTGGGATCACCGCTGCGAGCCTGCTCGGGTGGCTCGGGGCGCTCGGCCTCGAGCTCCGCGAGCTTGGCGAGCGCTGCGCGGCGATCGAGCTTGCCGCTCTCGACGTCCTCGAGGACGCCTTTGACCCGATGCAGCCACGCGCGGGTCGGTGCGTCATCGACCTGGGCGGCCACGTCGGCGATCAGCTCGGCGTCCGCGCGCAGCAACTCGAGGGCATCGGCGCCCAGCAGCTCGGCCGCGACGACGACGCCGGCGTGGCCTGGGGGTAGGTCGAGGAGCAGGCCGTCGGCCCGCTGGCCGTCGATGCGGTCGCCGAGGAGCCACACCTGCGGCACGACCAGCGCCAGCATCGCGGCGACGGCGCCGGCAACGACCCAGCCGAGCCCGGCAGGCCGCGGCATCGGCAGCAGCGCGACGAGATCGAGCCCGGCAGCGGCGGACTCGGCGTGTCGCGCTTGCAGCATGGCGAACGGATCGTCGCGCCCCTGGCGCGCCAAGTCGAGCGCCGTGCTGATGTGGTCACCGCCACCGACCCGCAGATCCAACGCTCCCGCAGCGGCCAACCAACCCGGTCGGCGCCCCATCGCCCAGGCGACGCCGAGCAGGCCCGCGATCGCGAGCACCAGCGCGGCCCCCACATCCCAGGCAGCCGGCCACAGCCCTGCCCGGGCCGCGAGCGCCCAGCCCGCGTAGGCCAGCATGGCCGGGGCCGCGACGTACGCGAGGCGGCCCAGCGCGCCGGCCCACCAGAGCCGACGTCGGGCGCGGCGCACCACGTCGATCACCGCCGAGACCCGCGCGCGGCGCGGTGCCGACAGATGGACGGGACGCAGCGTGGCGGGAAGTGGGGTGGTGGTGGCTCGGCTCAACGCGATCTCCGGGCCGACGCAGCCGGCGTGGGGGCAACCCACGAGATGCGGCGCCTCTTCCCGATTTCGACGCGCGGGAAGCCGATCGGATTCAGCACGAGCCGCAAGAGGTCGTCAAACCGGACGCCTCGACGCAAAAATGCCGATCCGCCCCGGCGCGGTCTGCGTCCGGGGCTGATCGGCGTGGACTCGTCTGCTGTCCGGCGGTTGCCGGACCGTCGACCGGGCTAGCGGCGGACGGTATCGAGCGAGATGGCCTCACCGAGGGCGGCCTCGAGCACCTTCTCGCTCTGAATGCGGTGCGCGCGACGGATCTCGGCCTTGCGGCCAGCGCCGGCGGTGCGTCGCTTGTGCTTACGAATCTTGCGGGTCTGTTGAGTAGGCGAAGCCATGGTGGTCCTCCGTCGGCAAGGGCAGCGGGTTGTGCACGACTCGCGTCCGTGCGTCAAGTGCGAAAGCGAAACGCCGGCCGAGGGACGGGGTCCCCCTGCCGGCGTCCGCCTCAGGTCGTTCGCGACGCGAATCAGATCTTGCGCAGCTCGTCGATGATCTCGGCCTTGATCCGAGCCTCGTCGCTGACCGAGAGCGCGCCCAGGGCGCGTGCCTCGATCGCCGCGAGGGCGGCGCGGGTCTCGGCGATCTCCTGACCGCGGAACTCGAGCTCGGCGTCCGGCGCGAGCGCGAGACCATGGCGCATACGCACCACCTTCTCCTCGACGTCGGTGAGCCCGAGCTGCTGCAGGCTGCGTTCGGTCGTCACGCGCGTTTGCGTGGCGGTCCGTGTGCGGGTCCTCGTCACGGTACACTCCCTTTGCGGCCACGAAGACCGCAGGTTCGGGCGAAACCGCCCGCCAGCAAAGCGCGCGCAGCGCCTCGCCGAAGATTCACGCTACCCGATCCCGGACAAACCGCAATTTTTCGATCGTTTCTGCTGCGAACTCGATCACTTGAGCCCAAGATCGGAAGATCGTGTGGAGATCTCGGGGCGGTCCGAACGGCGCTCAGGCCTCGCCGGGCGGTCGCTCCAGTCCGAGCTTCCGAACCACGTACTCGAGGCTCTTGCGATGCAACCCGGTGGCTCGTGCCGCCGCCGACACGTTCCAGCCGTGATGCTCGAGGGCGCGTTCCCAATAGGCACGCTCGAATGCATCGACCAGCCGAGCCTTGGCATCCTTGAAGGGCAAGTCGAAGCGGACCGGCACGCCGCCCTCTCCGTGGACGATCGGGGCGTCGGCGGTCTGCACGTCGACCTCGAGCTCGCGACCGGACGAGAGCACGGCGGCCCGCTCGATGGCGTTGCGCAGCTCGCGGATATTGCCGGGCCAGGGGTGGCTCTGCAGGCGCTGCATCATCTCGTAGCCGATGGTCATCGGTCGCGTCTTGCCGTCGCGCCGGGCCGCCTCCTCGAGGAAATGCTGCGCGAGCATCGGGATGTCCTCGGTGCGGCGCCGCAGCGGCGGCAGCGCCACGCGGACGACGTTCAGCCGCCAGTAGAGGTCTTCGCGGAAGGAGCCTTCCTTGACCATCTGTCCGAGATCGCGATTGGTCGCGGCGACGATGCGCACATCGACCCGGCGCCGATCGTTGCTGCCGACCGGGCGAACCTCGTGCTTCTCGAGCGCGCGCAGGAGCTTCGGCTGCAGGTCGAGGTCGAGCTCGCCGATCTCGTCGAGGAAGAGCGTCCCGCCGTCGGCCTCGGCCATCGCGCCGACGCGCGAGGCGACCGCGCCGGTGAACGCGCCGCGGAGATGCCCGAAGAGCTCGCTCTCGACGAGATTCGGTTGCACGGCCGAGCAGTCGAAGACGACGAACGGTCCTGCAGCGCGACGGGAGTGGCGGTGCAGCGCCTCGGCGACCAACTCCTTGCCCGTCCCCGACTCGCCCTCGATCAGGACCGTGACCTCGGTCGGAGCGACCTTGCCGAGGTGAGCGAAAATCTCGCGCATCGCCGGCGCGTCGCCGAGCAAGTCGCCGAAGCGACGCTCACGTGAGAGCGCCACTTCGTGGGTCTCGGCCAGGGGTTCGACGAGCAGCTCGACCTGACCGACGCGCAGGGTGGTGCGATCGGTGAGCAGCCCCTCGACCAGGCGGCATCCGCCCATCCAGGTGCCGTTCTTGCTGCCGAGATCGCGGATTCGGAAGCCGCCGCGCTCGCCCTCGATCTTGAGGTGGTTGCGGGAGACCGACGAGTCCCCCACGACCACGTCGTTATCTGGCGCGGAGCCGACGTAGAGCAGGCGGCGCTCGAAGACCGTCGGCGCTGTGCCACGGCCACCGACCACGCTGATGCGCAGTCGCGGCAGAGTCAGCCGTTCGGGCAGAGCTGAGGTCAGGGTGCGGGTGGCGTCGTGCATCGCTCGGGAGCATGCGCGCCCGGGCGACGTCAGGGCAAGCCGCGGACCAGTCGAAAACCGGGCAGCCGACGCTGTTCGCCGGCCTTGAGGACGAGCTTGCGCGTCTCCTCGCGGCCGCTGATTGGGTCGCGGACCCGCAGCGTGCGCTCGCCCGCCGCGATACCGAGCGCGTGCACGCCGTCCGAGCCGCTGCCGCCGGCGACCTTGCGGCCATCGACGTACACCTCGGCGTCGGCCGGCACGACGCGGAAGCGGACCTCGGCGCGGGCCACGCGAGCGGCACCGCGCCGCCCGGCGCTCGGCGCGGCCGGGCGCTCGGGCTCGCCGGCGCCAGCGGCGTCGGCCGAGGCGATGGCGCCGGCATCGGCGGCAGCAGCGGTCGCCGCGGCATCGACCGCGACCGGCTCGGCGAGCGCGGCACCGGCGTCCGGCTCGAGGGCGACGCGCGTCGCGGCCGCAGGCGCGCTGGTGATCTCGGCGATCGACACGGCGCCGGCATCGGGGTCGACCGCGACGCCGGCATCGGGCGCCGGCGCGGCGACGGCGTCGGCGAGTGCGGCGACGACGCCGTCGGCCCCGTCGGCCCCGGGCGCGGAAGCGGACGGCCCGCCGCCGCGCGTCCCCAGCCACCAGCCAACGGTGCCGGCGAGCAACAAGGCGATGCTGGCCGCGAACAGCGTCCGTCGACGCACTTCGATGGTGCGCGCGCCGCGCAGGGCGGTCGTGTCGGGTCCGAGCGCCGGTGCGGGGCCCGCCGGCAAGGGCGAGAGCGCCGCCGCCAACTCCGGCGCGTCGGACGCCTTGGGCAACGCCAAACCGGGCAGACTGACGGTGCCGGTCGCCTCACCGGCCCCGCCGCTGCCGCCGTCGAGTAGGCCGGCGAGCGTGGCGTCGAACCCCTGCGCCTCGGCGTCCAGGCGCTCGAAGGCGGGTGCGAGCCGCTCGGCCAGGGAGCGTTCGGGGGTGGCGGCGCCCCGCTCGACCAAGATCTGCGCGACGGCCTCGGCGACCTCGGCGGCGTCGGCCGGACGGGCTTCGGGCGAGCGCGCCACCATGCGCCCGATCAGATCACGGGTCGGCGCGCTGACGCCGTTGTGCTCGAGCGCGACAAGGCGCGCGGGCAGGTTGGCCCACGCCGTCTCCAAGCCGGCCGCATCGATCACCTCGAGCGCGCGCTCGGCGGTGAGCAACTCGAAGGCGCAAAGCCCGAGCGAAAAGAGGTCTGCGCGCGGATCGGCCTTCGCTGGATCGAGGTGCTCCGGCGCCATGTAGGGCAGCTTGCCGCGCAGCGAACCGGCCTCGCGCCGCGCCATCATCGCCGTACGGGCGACGCCAAAATCGACCAGCTTCACCAGCCCGTCGCGACGGACCATCAGGTTCGACGGCGTCACGTCGTAGTGCACGATGCCGAGGGGCTTGCCGTCCGGACCGTGGTGGGTCGCGGCGTGGTGCAGCGCGGCGGCGGCGGCGGCCAGCACGGCCAGCACCGAGACTTCGTCGAGCGGCCGGCCGAGGGCACGGAAGAGGGCGCGCAGATCGTGGCCGACGACCATCTCGATCGCCAGGAACCAGGTCCCGTCCTCGACGCCGAGGTCCAAGATCTGCGCGATGTTCGGATGATCCAGCGCCTCGAGCAGCCGGCCCTCGGCGACCAGCAGCTCGACCAGGCGTTGATCCGCCGCCAGTTCGGGCCGCAGCGTCTTGATCACCAGCCGCTTCGCGAAGCCGGCGGCACCCGGCGCTTCCGCCAGCCAGACCTCGCCCATGCCTCCGGTCGCGAGGTGACGGACGAGCCGATAGCGACCGAAGGCGCGGCTCAGGAGTGGCCTCCGCGCCCGCTCAGGCGACCGCGAGTCGGGCCGTGAGCCAGTCTCGCAGCGCAGCGAGCGGCCGGTCGCGCTCGCCGGCGGGCTCGTTGAAGAGCTCGTGGTAGAAGCCCTCGAAGACCTCGATGGTGCGGTCATCGGCGGCGACGCTGGCGAAATAGCGCTGGCCGACCTCGGGGTCGACGACCTGGTCGCCCGTCCCGATCAACGCGAGCAGCGGCACGTCGACGCGGAGCGGTGCCGCCAGGACATGCTGCTGCGCGGCCAGGAATTCGGCCCCCCAGCGGGTGGTGCCGGCGCCGAAGATCGCGGGATCCGACTCGTAGTCGCGGACCGAAGCCGGGTCGCGGCTGATGTGCGACGCCGGGATGCCGACCGGCAACGCGACCGTCGGCAGCAGGCGCGAGAGCGTCTTCGCGGCGACGACCTTCCAGCCCGGAACCTCGACCGATGCGGCGAGCGCGGGATTCGAGAGCACGATTCCCGCCACCGGCAACGCGCGCTCACGCAAGGCATACGAGACCACCAAGCCCCCCTGCGAGTGCCCGAGCAGGTAGGGCACACGACCGGCCTCGGCGCGGACATGGTCGATGACCTGTCGCAGATCGGCAGCGTAGTCGGCGAAGGCGTCGACGTGACCGCGCCGGCCACCCGAGGCACCGTGGCCACGCGCGTCGTACAGGAAGGTGTCGATGCCGGCGGCCGACATCGCCTCGACGAGGTTGCCGTACCGCCCCATATGCTCGGCGAAGCCGTGATGGACGACCAAGGTCGCGGCCGAGTCGGCGACGCGGTTCCAACGCCAAGCGAGACGCAAGCCGTCGCGGGCGACGAGTCGCCCTTCACGGGTTTCGATCGAGGTGGTGCTCATGGGCGCTCCGCATGGCCCGGGTCCGGGGCAGCGGGAGGGTAGGACGCGACCGAGCCCGCGGCAAGACGCGTTGCGGGGGGCCGCCGCATGTTGCAGGATCGCGGACGCAGCCGGCAGCATCCGGCACAAGCCCACGGATTCGCCTCATGCTGACCCGCTCGCCCCGCGGCCCGATCGGTCGATTCGCCTTCCTCACGATGGTCCTCGCCTTCGCGCAGGGCTGCGGGTTCTTCCAGGTCAGCGAGCAGACGGTCTCCTGCGATCTGCTCACTCAATCGCAGTGCGCGCCCGACGAGGCGTGCGTCGCCCCGAACAACCCGCAATGCGCGGCGGCCGGCAGCAAGGCCGTCGGCGAGGCCTGCGTCACGCTCAACGACTGCAATCGGGACGGCATCTGCGTCGGGACCGACAACGAGCGCTTCTGCCGCCAACGCTGCGACCTCAACAGCCCGTCGTGTGGCGACGGCGAGACCTGCGTCACCGGCACGAACGGAGCCAACCCGTCGGGATTCGGCGTCTGCGTCCCGTTGGCCTGCGATCCGGTGCAGCAGACCGGCTGCAAGGAGGGTCTCCGCTGCATCCCGGGGCCGGTGCCGCAGTGCAGCGGCGTCGTCGGCGTCGCCATCGAGGGCTCGAGTTGCGCGAGCAGCGAGAGCTGCAAGACGGGCTTGGTCTGCGCCCAGTCGGGCACCGACGCCAACGGCAAACCCAAGAGCGTGTGCATCTCGATCTGCGACGCGGCGGCGTCGCCGACGACCTGTGGCGAGGACTACGTCTGCCAGGCGCTGCTCGACGGCAACGGCTTCAGCCTACCGGCGAATCAGGGCACCTGCGTGCTCGAGCACTGCAATGCGCTCACCGATCTGGGCTGCGAGGACAGCCAGAAGTGCTACGCGGCGCCCAAGCCGGTCTGCGGCTTCCCGGGCAACAACACGCTCGGTCAGGCCTGCGAGAAGGTGATCGACTGCGGCATCGGCTTGGTGTGCTTCCAGACGGCCGACGGGCAGCGCCTCTGCCGCGCGAAGTGCGATACGTCCGGCGCCAACGCCGATTTTGCGTGTCCGAGCGGCGAGGCGTGCTTCGCCATCAAGGACAGCACCGGCTCCGAGTTGCCGAATGACGTCGGCTATTGCCGCTTGCCATGACCCACACCGTCCGTTGCCTCGCGCTGTGCCTGGTCGTCGGCGCGCTCACGGGCTGCGCGGTGCATCTGCGCGCGCCCGAGCCCGACCTCGGTCCGCGGGGTAGTCCTGCCCCTCCGGCGACATCGACGGTGGTCACGGCGCTGCACCTCGGTCCCGAGTCGCTCGGCGCCCTGCTCGACGCCGCGACAGCCGAGCCTGCGCGCTACGGTCAGAGCTCCGCGATACTCGGCGGCTGGTCGCTCCTGGTCGAGCGCGCCGGCGCCATCGGCGTGCGGGGCCGCGACGACCAGCTCTGCTTCGAGGTGCCCTTCCGCGGGCGCGGCACGATCGAGGTCTTCGGTCGCCGCCTCGACAAGGCGCTCGAGGCGAAGCTGAGCGCGTGCGCGCGGCCGCGCCTCCTGGCGAACGCGCACCTGGCCTTCGACCGAGCCGAGGTCGCGCTGCGCGTCGGCGACGGCCGGGTGGAGATGTCGAGCCGTGTGCTCGCCGACGCCTTGGGCAAGCACCTACGGACGCTGGTCGAGCCGCGGGTGCAGCAGGCGCTCGAGCGAGTCGCGCTGCCGGTGGCCCCGTTGCTGCGTCGAACCACGCGCGCACTCACGACGCCGCGCGCGCTCGGGCAGGGGACGTGCCTGCGGCTACGCCCCGAGCGACTGCTGATCGGCCAACCCCAGGTCGAGGACGGCGGCCTACGGGTCGTCGGCGCCGCCGAGGTCCGACCGACGATCGAAGTCCCCTGCACCGTCCCGCTGGCGGACGACGCGGCGAATCGCGCTGCCGACGACGCCGTGCCCATCGTGGCCAGCCCGGACCTCCGGCCGGGCCCGACGGTCTTGCTGATCCCGGTCGGGGTGGACACGGCGGCGCTCGGGCGCTCGGCCGAGCAGCACATGCGGGCGCGTGGCGCGATTCCGGTGCAAGGCGGAGCCATCTCGGTGCGCGGGGCGCGACTCGCGACGGCCCGCGACCACTTGCTCATCCGCGCCCAGATCGACGGCCAGGTGCAGGGCCATGTGCTGGGCATCGTGCCGGTGCGACGTGACGTCGACGGCGAGATCTTGGTCTGGGGCAAGCCGCGGCTCGGCGAGACTGCGGTCGAGCTCGCCGCGCCGCGCGTCGAGGTCCGCAGCGACGACGACGTCACCACCTGGGTCGCCGCCCTGGAGCGCGCCCGCCTGCAGGACGCCGCGGCGAAGGCCGTGCGCGTCGAGCTCGCACCGTTGCTGCAGCGGGCCCGCAAGGCGCTCGACGAGCTGTCGGCCGGATTCCAGGTAGGCGACACGCGGCTGCCGGTCCGCGTCGACACCCGCTCGCTGGACGCTGTGGCGGTGCGAGCAGACGCCGGCAACGTCGTGGTCGTCGTGCGCTTCGAAGGTCACGTGGTGCTCGGCGACCGCGCCGTGCAGACGCTCGCGCCGGCTCCGACCGCACCGCCGCGCCCGACCCGCTGAGCGGGCTGCGATGCGCTATTTCGGCACGGCTGCGGGCTTTCCGGGCTTGTTCGAGGGCAGCTTGGCGGGCACGCCGGCGGGCGCGTCGGCCGTCGGCGGCGCAGCGGCCGCTGGCGTCGGCTCGGGCTCCGGCGCCGCCGCGTTCTCCTTGCCGAGGTCGGGCGATGCCGGCTCGACCGGCTCGGCAGCCGCCGCCGGCGGCGGAGCCGGCTGTCCCTCAGCGGCGGCCTCGGCCGGCGCCTCCGCGGCAGGGTTGGGCGGCGGCTCCTGCTCGAGCGCGAACAGCCCGGCGAGCTTGCGCTGACCGATCATCGCCTCCCAGCGGCCACGTCCGAGTTTGGCGTGGTCGGCGTCGAGGCGAATCCAATCCGGTCCCGCGCCGCCCTGCAGGTGCACGTGGCGACCGTCGATCACGCCGACCAGCTTGACCGGCCCCGGGAAGGCCGGCGCCTTCTTCTTCGCGGGCGCCAGGGTCAGCGTGCCCTTGGCGTCGCCCTTGTCGACCTGCACTTCGATGCGACCGGAGAGCGGTCCCGACAGCGTGCCGCGATAGCGGCCGTTGGCGCGCTCGGTGGCGGCGACGGCGCGGGGATCGGGGCAGCGGCTCGAGCGCGCCTTGGCAACCTTGGCCGTGACGTCGTCGAACCGCGCCATCTCCAGTCCGAACTGCGAGAAGCCGCGCGCGTCCATGCCGAAACGCCGAAAGATCTCGGCGGCGGCGCGGGCGTGAGCGACGGTATCGACCGGCCCGCCGGGCTTGCCGATCTGCTCACCGAGGCACGCGACATCGACGAACGCGCTGACATAGGCCTCGATCCGCTCGGCGGCGACCAACCCCAGCTTCGGCGAGAAGTGGCAGGTAGCGACGGCGTCGTCCACCGCCCGCACGACCTTCGGGTAGGCCTGGGCCTTCTCCACGGCGGTCACGTATCGGGCGAGGAAGGGATCGTCGTCGCGCGGCGCGACGCGACCGCCGGGGGTGTACACGGCCGCCGGAATCCCGGTCTCGGTCGCCTGATTTGCCGGATCGACCGGGGCGATCTTGCCGAGCTCGGCGGCGCGATCTGCGGCCCCGACGTCACGGGCGACGCCCGCCAGGGCGAGCTTGCGGGCCCGCGCCACGGCCTCGGGGTCCTGCATCGGTCGGCCCGCCAGTTGATCGACCGCCAGCGTGCGGGCGTCCGCCTCGGAGGCACCGAAGCGCTGCGCGCAGCGCGCGAGCGTGTGCGCGGCCACGAAAGCGTCGACGGGGATACCCAGCTCCGGCTCGGCCTCGGCTTCGGGCGCGGCGGCCTCGGTCGGCGCCGCCGCCTCGGGCTTCTCGGCTTCGGTCGGCTTCGGCGCATCCTTGCCACAGGCAGGGAAAGCGACGGTCGCGAGCGAGAGAACCGTCGCGCGGAACTTGCGGGAGAGCCGGGCCATGGAGATCCTCCGGACGTTCGCCCCGATCGGGCGAGCGGAGCGTATCGAGGACGTGCGCGAGGGGAAGTGCCAGCCGTGCTGACGACACGCGAACCGGAGCGAGCATGCCACCCGGTGCCGGGCCGCGTAAAGCCGACCGGCCACGGGCGCCGAGCGACGGTCGCGGCGGTCGGCTGGCTGATGTCTGCGCTGCTCGTGGGCTGCGCGTCCACGCCCCTCGAACCACTGCAGGTCGAACCGCTCGGTCGCCACACCGTCGAGGTCGGAGAGGCTTGGATCTGGCCGCTCACGATTCGCGGAGCCGAGCTCCCGATGCAGGTCGAGGTCGTCCAGGGCCCGGCATCGCTTCAGGTGATGACGCCGACGACCACGCCGACGCTCGGCTGGCAGCCGACCGTCCTGGATCTCGCCCCGACACCGGTCGGCGTCCCCCGCGCCCCGGGCGCGGAACGCAGCGTCGAAGTCCGCGTGCGCGATGCATCCGGCCGCAGCGCGTCGGCGAGCGGGACGGTGCGCGCGGTGCCGGCCAGCGTGGCGTTCGAGCCGGCGGTGCCGTAGAGTCCGCGCATGACGCCACCCGCCCGCGCCATCGCCACGCCTACGCTGCCCCGTCGCGACGCCCTCCGACGCCTCGTCGGACTCGGCGCGTGGCTCGCTTGGCCGCATGCCGCAGCAGCCGCCGAGCGCACCGGACCGTCGAGCGTGCTTCGCCTGGGCAACCTCCGGATCAGCGAGCGCGATCACGACCTGCGCAGCGGGCTGGACAATCTCGCCGCCGAGGTCCGCATGCGCACCAGCATCGAGACGGCACACCGCTCGCTGCGCGTGGATCTGCGCAGCGACAACGTCTTCGAGGCGCCGGTCCTGTTCTGGGCACCGACCGACGGCGCTCGCCCGAACGAGTCCGAGCTCGGGCGACTGCGCGAGCACCTCTCGGCGGGCGGACTGCTCTGGATCGACGACGCGTCGGCAAGCGGCCCGTCGGCCACGGTCGACGCGGCCGTACGCGAGCTGGTCGCGCGCCTGTTCGGTCGTCCGCTGGTCGCGGTGCCGCCGCGTGACGTGGTGTTCCGGACCTTCTACCGCTTGGACGAACCGGTCGGTCGGCGGGCGGACGTCAAGGCGCTGGAAGGGCTCCGAGTCGGTCGCCGGTGGGCGATCCTCTACGGGCGCGACGACCTGCTCGGTGCGTTCCGGCGCGCCGCGTCCGGCGGTCCGGCAGCGCCGGTGGTGCCAGGCGGGGAAGCACAACGGGAGATGGCCTATCGGCTCGGCATCAACCTGCTGATGTACGCCCTCTGCCTGGACTACAAGGACGATCACACCCACGTGCAGACCCTGCTGCGGCGCCGCCGCGGACGCCCGGGAGGCGGTCGGCGTGCTCCCTGAGCTCTCTCAACTGGAATGGACGCTCGATTGGGGACCGCTCGGCCTGCTCGCGGCCGCGACGCTGGGCGGTGCCGGCGTCTTGCTGGCCTGGCGCAACGCGCGCGGATTGCCGATCGGCCGCCGCGCGGTGCTGCTCGGCCTGCGCCTCGGGACGGTGCTCGGCTTGCTCGCGGCGATCTTGCAGCCGACCTGGGTCGAGCTACGTCCACGCCCGGACGACCGCAAGGTCGCGGTCCTCGTCGACGCGAGCCGCTCGATGCGCCCGGGCGGGGACGACAGCCGGGCGCGCGCCGCGTCGGCCGCGGCGGCCGCCCTGGCGGCGCGGGTGCCGACGCGGCGCTTCGCGCTGGAGCCGGAGCCACGCGCCCTGGGCGACGGCGAATCCGCCGGCAGCGCCGCCGGCAGCACCGATCTGCTCGCCGCCCTGCGCGCGCTCGGGGAGGGCAGCCGGCCGGCCGGGATGACCTCGGTGGTGGTGGTCTCCGACGGCCGCGATCACGGTCCGCTCGGCGCCGGCGAGGGCAATACGGCCCTGGACGACGCGGTCTTGGCGCTCGGCGTCCCGGTACACACCGTGGCCATCGGCGATACCGACCGCCTGTCGGACGTCGTGGTCGGTGAAGTGCGCGCGTCTCGGTTCGCGTTGGCCCGCAATCCGCTGCCGATCGAGGTCGACCTGGATCTGGGCCGTTTCGCGGGTGGCTCGGGCAACCTCGAGCTGGTGTTGGAGCTCGACGGGGAGCCGATGCACAGCGAGCGGGTGACGCTCGAGGGCAGCGCACGGCGCAGCGTGGCGCTGGAGCTGACCCCGACGCAGACGGGTCCACACGTGCTGACGGTCCGCGCCGTCCCGCTACCCGACGAGCTGACGGTCGCGAACAACCGCATCCACGTGCCGATCGAGGTGGTCCGCGACCGCGTTCGGGTGATGCACCTCGCGGGCCGGCCCTCACCGGACACCCGTTTCCTGCGCTCGCTGCTGCGCGAGACCGAGAACGTGGATCTGGTGTCGTTCTACATCATGATCGGCAGGGCGGCCCGCGTCTTCGTCGATCCGGACGACACCACGCTCATCCCCTTCCCCACGACGCAGCTGTTCGAAGAGGCGCTGGCCGACTTCGACGTCGTGATCTTCCACGATTTCGCGTTCGCCCAATACGGCATCGACCGCTTCGTCCCCACGCGCCTCGGTCCATGGATCGAACGCGGCGGCGCCTTCCTCAGCGTCGGCGGTCGGGGTTCGCTCGCCGCGGGCGGCTACGAAGCCACGAGCATCTGGCCGTGGATGCCGGTCGCGCTCGACAGCGCCGGCGCCGAGGCCTGGCGTGAGCAGACCTTCACGCCACAGCGCACCGATATCGGCGCCGCCCACCCGATCACCGCGCTGCGCTCGACACCGCAGGAGAGCGAGGCGGCGTGGGCGGCGAGCACGCTGCCGGGCCACAACCTCCGCTTGCTGCCCCGTTCGGGTGATCCGGTGCTGCTGCAAGGCCCCGACGACGCCCCGCTGCTCGCTGTCGGGCAGCGGGGCAAGGGTCGAGTCGCGACGCTCGCGACCGACGGCACCTGGACCTGGGCCTTCCCGACCGGGGCCGGACGGAGCCGGGTCGACGCGCGCGCCGACTACCACGCGCTGTGGAAGAACCTCCTCGGCTGGCTGCTGCGCGATCCGGCCTACGCCGAGCTGCGGATCCGCGCGCCGCGTGAGGCGGTGGCACCGGGAACGCCCTTCGAGATCCGCGTCGAGCTCCGGGGACGCACGCGAGAGACCCGCGCCGGGGTCGAAATCACGCTCTCCGACCGGCCGCTGCCCGACGGAGCGCCGAGCCAATGGACGGGGCGCACCGGGCCGGACGGCGTGGCGCTGTTCACCTTGCCGGCCGGCCGATCCGGCCCGCATCGACTGCAAGCACGCGCCGAGGGCAGCGTCGACGTGCCGGCGGAAGCCGCCTACGCCGTCGCCGAGGGTGCTCCGGAGGATCTCGACCTGCGGCCCGACCCCGCCCTGCTCGGCCGCCTGGCCCGCGCCGGCGGCGGCCAGAGCGTGCACGACGTCGGCGAGCTCGACTCGGACGCCCTGCTCGGCCCGCGCGACCTCGGCCACGACCGCGTGCGCCACGAGCTCTGGGGCCACCCGCTGGTCGCCGCCCTGCTGCTCGCCCTGCTGCTCGCCGAGTGGTGGCTGAGGCGGCGCTGGGGTCTGGTCTGAGTCGGTAGCGACAACGGCCGGGTCCGGGCATGCTCGCCATCGCGCCCGTGGCCGGCGCGAGGAGGCAGGATGTCCGAATTCGACGCCGGGATGCGAGCGCGAGGCAACGGCCCCGCTGGGTGCGGGTGGTTGGCGAGCGCTGCGGCGCTGATCGCGTTGCTCGGCCCCGGGCAAGCCGCCGCGAGCGCCGGCCTGGACAGCCTGGACTGCCCGACCATCGACCAGACGACGTGCCCCGCCCTGGCACGCGCCCTGGAGCGCCCCGACGTCACGGTGGCCGAGCTGGGCGCCTGGCTGGCCCACGCGCCGGCCGACGGCATCAAGCTGCGGCGAGCCGCCGCGGTCCTCGGCATCATCGGCGGCGACACGGCCCGCGGGCACCTGGAGCAGGCCGCCAAGCGCCACGCCGCAGGTGCATTCGCGGTCGATTTGCAGGCCGCCGCCGCGCGCGCCGGATCGACGTCGGCGCGCGACGGCTTGGTGCAATCTGCGCGCTCCGGGGACACGCGCATCCGCCTGGTGGCGCTCTCGACGCTCGCCTCGCTGCGGCATCCGGAGGCGGCGGCGCTGGCCCGGGCAGCGCTCGACGCCACCGACGCACGTCTGGCGGCGACCGCCGCGCGCGCCCTGGGCAAGGTCGGAACCGGCGAAGACGGCGCCCGCCTGCTCGCGTTGGTCCGCGGCGCCGACACGCCGGCCTCGGTGCGCCGCGCCGCGCTCTGGGCGATGGCCCGCCTGAAGGACACCAGCGGCATGCTGGAAGCGACGCAGCTGGTCACGCACCCGGCCGCGTCGGTCGCCAACGCGGCGCTGGAGCTTCTCGCCGTGGCCCCTCCGGTCTGGTCCTCGCCCGCGATTCGCTGGGCCCTCGAGCAACCGGCACTGCAGCAGGCGGCTGCGTTGCCAGCCGCGGCGATGAAGGACGAGACGGTCTCCGGCGTCGCGCTGCGCGCCGCGGTGGTCCCGGGCGTGCCGCTGGCGCGCTACCGGGCGCTCATCGACGCCGCCGCCAGCGCGCCGGTCGCCGGCGCCGCCGCCCGCCTGCTCGATCACGCCGAGACGCTCGACGAGGCCGGCAAGGTCGCCACGCTGCGCACGGTCGCGCGGATGAACGACCGAAGCGTGGTACCGCGGCTGGTCGAGAGCCTCGTGAGCGCGCGCTCGCAGGTTGCCAATTTCACGGTCTACGCGCTAGAAGCGCTCACGGGCGAGCGCCTCGGCGGCGACCTGCAGGCCTGGCGCGCGTGGCTGCGAGGCAGCAAGCCGGCGCGACCGGACGCCCCGCCCAGCCCCTGACTCGGAGGTCCCCAATGGCCTTGGATCGCAACCAGATCGCAGCCCGCGTGGCGCGTGAGCTGCGCGACGGCTTCTACGTCAACCTCGGCATCGGCATCCCGACGCTCGTGGCGAACTTCATCCCCGACGGCATGGACGTGGTGCTGCAGAGCGAGAACGGCATGCTCGGCATCGGCCCCTTCCCGTACGAGGGCGAGGAAGACCCGGACCTGATCAATGCCGGCAAGCAGACGATCACCGAGATCCCCGGCTCGGTCTACTTCAGCTCCGCCGAGTCGTTCGCGATGATCCGCGGCGGCCACGTCGACCTGACCGTGCTCGGCGCGATGGAGGTCAGCAGCGGCGGCGACATCGCCAACTGGATGATCCCCGGCAAGGTGGTCAAGGGCATGGGCGGCGCGATGGATCTGGTCGCCGGCGCGCGCCGCGTCGTCGTCACCATGACCCACACCGACAAGGCCGGAAATCCGAAGCTCCTGCAAGCGTGCACCCTGCCGCTGACCGGCAAAGCCTGCGTGCATCGCGTGGTGACCGACCTCGCCGTCATCGACATCGAGCCGCGCGGCTTCGTGCTCCGCGAGCTCGCCCCGGGCGTCGACGAGGCCGAGATCCGGGCGAAGACCGGCGCGCCGCTGCACATCGACGGCCCGGTCGGCAGCATGGTCGGGGAGCCCGTCGCCGGATGAGCCGCAGCCCCATCGACCGGCTGGTCGTCTGCGTCATGGCCGGCGGCAGCGGCACGCGCTTCTGGCCGGTCTCGCGCACCGCGCGCCCGAAGCAGCTGCTGCCGCTGCTCGACGGCGCGACGCTGCTCGGTGCCACCATCGATCGGGTCGCCGAGCTCTGCCCGCCGGAGCGGACGCTCGTCGTCACCGCCGAGCGCCTCGCCGACGCCACCCGCGCTGCGCTGCCCGGGCTGCCACCCGAGCAGGTGCTGGCCGAGCCGACGCCGCGCAACACCGCGCCCTGCCTCGGTCTCGCCGCCATCGCCGCCGCGCAGCTCGCCCCCGACGCCATCCTCTGCCTGCTGCCGGCCGACCACCACGTCGCCGACGGCGAGGCCTTCCGCGCCGCGCTCGCCACCGCCGCCCACGCCGTCGCCGACGGCGGCATCGCCACGCTCGGCGTCGTGCCGACCCACCCCGAGACCGGCTACGGCTACATCGAGGTCGGCCGCGACCGCGGCGACGGCAGTAGCGACGTCGTGCGCTTCGTCGAGAAGCCCGACCTGCCGCGCGCGATGGACTTCCTCGCCGGCGGCCGCCACCTCTGGAACGCCGGCATCTTCCTCGGCCGCGCAGACGTGCTGCTCGCCGCGGTCGATGCGACGCTGCCCGCGCTCGGCGAGGCGCTGCGCCCGCTGCGCAACGACGCGGCCGGCCCCTACCACGGCCCGGCCTTCCGCGACGCGCTCGCCGCCTGCTTCGGCGCGAGCCCCTCGATCAGCATCGACCACGGCATCATGGAGCACCGCGACGACCTCTGCGTCGTGCCGCTGCAAGCCGGCTGGAGCGACGTCGGCTCGTGGCGCAACGTCCGCGACCTCGGTGTCGACGACGAAGGCAACTACCGCGACGGCGACACCTTCGCCCTCGATTGCCACGATTGCGTGGTCGTCAGCGACGGCCCCTTCGTCGCCGCCATCGGCCTGCAGGGCGTCGGCGTCGTGGCGCGCGGCGACGCCGTGCTGGTGCTGCCGCTCGACCGTTCCCAGGATGTCCGCGCCGTGGTCGCCGAGCTGCAGGCCCGCGGTCGCCACGACCTGCTCTAGAGGACCGATGAATCCGCATATCTTCCGGGCCTACGATATCCGCGGCAAGGCCGACCGCGACCTGCCCGACGACGTCGTGCGCGCCATCGGCCAGGCCTTCGCCACCGTCATCGTCCGCCGCGGGCTGCTGCGCCAGGTCGCCGTCGGCCGCGACGCGCGCCTCTCGAGCCCGCGCATCCGCGACGCCCTCTCCGAAGGCCTGCGCGCGGGTGGCTGCGACGTCCTCGACGTGGGCTTGGTGCCGACGCCGCTGGTCTACTTCGCCGCCTACACGCGCGAGGTCGGCGGCGCCGTGATGGTCACCGGCAGCCACAACCCCGGCGACGAGAACGGCCTGAAGATGGTCATCGACAAGGCTGCCCTGTTCGGCGACGACATCGCCGAGCTGCAGCGCATCGCGCGCGAGGGCGACTTCGAGCACGGCACGGGCATCGACCGCGGCATCGAGGTCGTGCGGCCGTACGTCGACCAGCAGAAGCTGATGGTCGAGTTCGGCCCCCGGCGGCTGAAGGTCGTCGTCGACGCCGGCAACGGCCCGACCGGCCCGCTCGCTCCGGGGCTGCTCGAAGACCTCGGCATCGACGTGGTGCCGCTCTACTGCGAGCTCGACGGCACCTTCCCGAACCACCACCCCGATCCGACCGTCGAGGAGAACCTGCTCGACCTGCGCGCGGCCGTCGCGGCCCACGGCGCCGACCTCGGCGTCGCCTACGACGGCGACGGCGACCGCATCGGCGTGCTCGACGAGCAGGGCAACGTCGTCTGGGGCGACCGCCTGCTCGCCTTGTTCGCGCGCGCGCTGCTCGCCGAGGTCCCCGGCGCGGCCATCGTCGCCGAGGTCAAGTGCAGCGACGTGCTCTTCGACGATATCGCCAAGCACGGCGGCCGCCCGATCATGGGTCAGGTCGGCCACAGCTTGATCAAGGCGCGGATGAAGGCCGAGGGCGCGCTGCTCGCCGGCGAGATGAGCGGACACATCTTCTTCGCGCACCGCTATTTCGGCTACGACGACGCGATCCACGCCACGCTGCGGCTGCTCGAGATCTTGACCCACGGCGAGGCGCCCCTCTCCGCGCTGCTGGCCGATCTGCCGGCGACGGTGGCGACGCCCGAGCTGCGCTTGAATTGTCCGGACGCCCATAAATTCGCGATCGTCGCGCACGTCCGCGACCAATTCGCCGGCCGCCTGCCGACCGTCGACATCGACGGCGTGCGCGTCCGCTTCGACGACGGCTGGGGCCTGGTCCGCGCCTCGAACACCGGCCCCGTCCTGGTGATGCGCTGCGAAGCCTCGACCGCCGAGGCCTGCGCCGCCAACGAGGCCACCCTGCGCGAGGCCGTCGCCCGCGCGACCGCGGAGCTGGTGCCATGACGGTCCACGTCGACCAGGCCCTGCTGCAACACGTCGCCAAGCTCGCGCGGATCGAGGTCGCCTCCGAGCAAGCCGCCGCCACCACCGCCGCCTTCGCCGCAATGGTCGCCATGGCCGAGCGCCTCGCCGACGTCGAGGTTGGCGACCTCGAGCCAATGCAGCATCCGGACCACCCCTATCCCGACGCCCGCGCCGACGAGGCCGGCGCGGTCTTGCCGCCGCAGGCGCTCGAGGCCAACGCGCCGCGTTTTGGCGCCGGCGGCTTCGTCGTCCCCCGCGTGGTCGAGTAGGCAGGAGCCCGCATGAGCCGAGAGACCCCGCCGATGGGCGTGTTGGCGACCGCCCAGGCCATCGCCCGAGGGGAGCAGAGCGCCGAGGCCGCCACCCGCGCGGCCCTGGACGCTGCCGACGCCCACGCCGACCTCGGCGCCTTCGTGGAGCTCGACGCCGACGGCGCCCTCGAGACCGCCCGCGCCGTCGACGCCGCCCGCGCCCGCGGCGAGGCGCTCGGCCCGCTCGCCGGCGTGCCGATCTCGCTCAAGGACAATATCGCCGCGCGCGATTGGGCGCTCTCGGCCGGTTCACGCATGTTGGCGGGCTACCGCAGCCCCTTCGACGCCACCGTCACCGAGCGGCTGCGCGCCGCCGGTGCCGTGCTGCTCGGTCGCGTGAACATGGACGAGTTCGGCATGGGCTCGGCCACCACGACCGGCGTCGCCGGCCCGGCCCGCAACCCCTGGGACGCCGAGCGCGTCGCCGGCGGCTCCTCGGGCGGGTCGGCCGTGGCGGTCGCCATCGGCGCGGGCGCCGCCTCGCTCGGCACCGACACCGGCGGCTCGGTGCGACTGCCCGCGGCGCTCTGCGGCGTCGTCGGCCTGAAGCCGACCTACGGCCGCGTCTCGCGCTACGGCGTCGTCGCCTACGCCAGCTCGCTCGAGCAGGTCGGCGTGCTCGCCCGCGACGTCGACGGCGCCGCGGCCGTGCTCGCCGCCATCTCGGGTGCCTGCCCGCTCGACGCGACCGCCGCGCCGCTGCCGCCGTTCAGCCCGCGGAGCTCCGATGGAGCCGACGCCGCAGGCTTGCGCATCGGCGTCCCCGAGGGCTTCGTCGACAAGGCCCGCGCCGCCGATCCGGCCGTGGCCGAGGCCATCGACGCCGCACTCGCCGGCCTCCGCGACGCCGGCGCGACGCTGGTGCCCGTTCGCCTCGAAGAGCTCGATGCGGCCGTCGCGGCCTATTACGTCATCGCCACGGCCGAAGCCTCGACCAACCTCTCGCGCTACGACGGCGTGCGCTATGGTCACCGTACCAGCGAGACCGGGCTCGGCCTCGGCGAGTTGATCGCGCGCAGCCGCACCGAAAGCTTCGGCGACGAGGTCCAGCGGCGCATCCTGCTCGGTACCTTCGCGCTCTCGGCCGGCTACCACGACGCCTTCTACGCGCGCGCCGGCCAGGTCCGTCGCAAGCTCGCGAACGCGGTCGCCGGGGCATGGGACGATTGCGACGTGCTCGCGATGCCGACGAGCCCCGTACGCGCCTGGCGCCTGGACCAACGCTTCGACGATCCGACCGCCGTCTACGCGATGGACGTCTTCACGGTGCTCGCGAACCTCTGCGGCCTGCCCGCGCTCAGCGTCCCCGTGCGCTCGGCGGGAGACGCCATGCCGATCGGGCTGCAGTTCATGGCGCCGGCGTTCGAGGAGGCCACGTTGGTGCGAGCCGGTCGCGCTGTGCAGGCGTGGCGCGGGGCGCTGCCGATGCCGACGGGAGGCCCGCGATGAAGGGCGATTGGGAGATCGTCGTCGGCCTCGAGGTGCACGCGCAGCTGGCTACGCGAAGCAAGCTGTTCAGCGTCGCGCCGACCGCCGAGGCCGAAGGCCCGAACCACGCGGTGACGCCACTCTGCGCCGGGCTGCCCGGCACCCTTCCTCGGATCAACGGCGAGGCCCTGCGCTTGGCCGCGCGGGCGGGGCTCGGTCTCGGTTGTCAGATCCGCGACACGCTGTGGATGGCGCGCAAGAGCTATTTCTACGCCGATCTGCCGAAGGGCTATCAGATCTCGCAGCACGACCGGCCGCTCTGCCACGACGGTGAGCTGCACTTCCTGCTCGAAGGCCAGCCGCAGGTCCTCGAGATCGAGCGCATCCACCTCGAAGAAGACGCCGGCAAGAGCGTGCACGACGCGCTCCCCGGCGCCACGGTCGTCGACCTGAACCGCGCCGGCGTGCCGCTGATCGAGATCGTCTCTCGACCAGGTCTGCGAAGCGCCGAAGCCGCCGCCGCCGCCTTCGCCGAGCTACGCCTCGTCTTGATGCACCTCGGCGTCTGCGACGGCTCACTCGAGTCCGGCTCAATGCGCTGCGACGCCAACGTCTCGGTTCGACCGCGCGGCGAGACGACGCTTCGGACCCGCTGCGAACTGAAGAACCTCAACTCGCTGCGCGCCGTCCGCGAGGCCGTGTCTTTCGAAGCGCAACGGCAACGCATCGCCTGGGAATCGGGCGAAGGCGTCGTGCAGCAGACTCGTCTGTGGGACGCCGACGCCGGTCGCACCCGCGCGATGCGCGGCAAAGAGGACGCCGCCGACTATCGCTACATGCCCGACCCCGACCTCCCGCCGCTGCCGGTTCCGAAGGCGTGGGTCGCGGGGCAGCGGGAGACGCTACCGCCGCTACCGATGGAGCTCCGCCGCACGCTCGGCGAGACGCTCGGCTTGGCCGAGGACCACGTCGCGCTCTTGCTCGACGATCCCTCGCTGCTCGGGGTACTCGGCCCGCGGCTGCTCGCCGACGCCGAGACTGCACGATCGCTGGCTGGTTTCCTCTTCGGCACACTCGCCGGCGTGCTCCGAAAGCGCGAACTCGAGCTCGGCGCGGTGTTGCCTGCGCTCGAGGCGCTCGTCGCCATCCACGACCGCTGGCGCGCCGGTTCGCTCAGCAACAAGATGCTCGGCGAAGTCCTGCAAGCCGGTGCCGATGGCGCCTACGCCATCCCGGCGACTTGGGAGACGGCGTTGGCCGACGCGGGCAGCACCGTCAGCGACGCGAGCGCGCTGCAGCCGCTGATCGACGGCCTGATTGCGGCGCACCCTGCCGAAGTCGAGCAATACCGCAGCGGCAAGACCAAGCTCTTCGGCTTCTTCATGGGGCTGGCGATGCGCGCCACCGCTGGCAAGGCCGACGCAGCGATGTTGCGCGCGCTAATGCAGCGCGCCCTCGACGCATCCGCCGACTGAGCACGGCCGATTCCTGACCGTCCGGGTGGAGAGGCACGCGCCTCCCACGCCCGCGCAGCCGCGGGCGTGGGAGGTCATTCGCGCTAGTTGATGGTGTATCCGCGGTGGGCCGACGACGGCGCACCGTACACGCCGTTGGTGATCTCGAGTTCGTAGCTCGAGCAGTTCGTGATGTTGCCCTGGCGATAGACACGGACGTAGTACCACGACGAGTCGTTGTGGCAGCGGGTGTAGTCGTAGCCCCACGCCTGCGACGCGGTGTTGCGGTCCTTCACACCCGACGAGGCGTTGAACCGACCGTACGGACCACCGATACCGCTATTGCCAGGCCCCGGATTGGCAGGGCCGTAGTTGTAGCCGGTGGTGGTGTGGAACACCGAGCCGGTGGTGCAGTTGCACTCACCGTACTCGCTGTAGGCCGACGAGTAGCCGTTCTTCGCGTAGCCCTTGAAGTTGGTGAACCAGTTGAAGTCGGTCTGGCCGCAGCAAACCGCCTGGTCGACCTTGGTGCTTGGGTACGAGGTCTCCTTCTCGAACTTGCCGGGCGGGCACGTGCCGCGCCACACCTCGAAGCGGAGCGCGTTGCTCGGGTTCTTCACGAAGCGCACGCGAACGTTGAACCGGTCGCAGGCCGACGAACCACCGTCCGGCGTGTCGTAAGCGTAGAACTTGAACCAGTCGCTGTCGTTGGGGTCGATGACAGCCGCCTCGACGTTGATCACACCCGAGGTGTCGTTGACCTGCTGCAGCGAGACGGCCTGGTTGCAAGTGTCGTTCGGCTCGAACGAGTCCTGGGCGAGGCACTCGCAACCGTCGCTGCCGAGACCGTTCAGGTCGTACCAGCCGGTGTTGCACTTGACGATCTTGCAGGTGCCGTTGACACACTCCGCCTCGGCATTGCCGTTGGCTGCGCAGGTCGAGTCGGCACCTTCATCGATGGTACCGTTGCAGTTCTCGTCCGCACCGTTGCAGATCTCGATGCCGAGCGGGTTGACGGTCTTCGAGCTGTCGTTGCAGTCGCCCGCACCCTTCGGACAAACCGCCGGCTTGCCCACCGTGACCATCTTGTCGTCACAGTAGCCGTCGCCGTCCTTATCGCACTCCTCGTCGAGGAACTGCAGACCACCCGAGACGTTGTAGCAGTACATCGGCGCGCTGCCGTTCGAGATGCAGATCTCGGTACCGTTGTACGCCATGTTGTAGATGTCGGTGGCGGTGTAGAGCTTCATGCCGTCGTGGGCGCCGTTGCTCAGGTTGTAGCCGTAGATCCAGCGGCTGCTGCCGCTGCCGCGGTAGAGCTTGTCGCCGATCACCGCGAGACCGCCGTAGAGCGTGTTGCCGACCCAGTCGCCCGTGGCGGTGGACAGGTTGAACGTACGCGTCACGTTGCCGTTGCCGCGGTCGAGCTCGTAGACGGTCTGCGCGTCGTGCCGCATCGCGTAGACCTTCTCCTTGGTCGCGAACACGCCATCCTCGTAGCTACCGATGTCGCGGGTCCAGAGCACCTGGTTGGTCGCGCCCTTCATCTTGCGGATGCCCTCGTAGTAGGTCGCGAGGTAGTAGTTGTCCTCGCTCGGGTCGCCAGCCACCTGGCGCACGTAGCGCTGGGAGGAGTTGAACGTACCGACCGACTGGGCCTGCGTGTTGAAGCGATAGATGGTGGTCGCGTACGAGCCGTTGTAGCCGGCGTGCCAGTACTCGCTTCGGTACGGGTGGAAGCCCGCGCCGTGGCTGTACGTGTTCATGCTGACCGTCTTCACCAGGTTCAGGTTGGCAGCAGCGTCCGGCAGCGAGTAGCAGCGCGTGTAGTTGTAGCCGTAGGTGGCAACGCACAGCTCCTTGGTCGACGTGTTGATGACCGAACTGTCGATGTAGGTCGACTGCGGGATGGAGTACATCACCACGCCGTCGTGCTTGCCGTCCGTGATGTTGTACCGGTAGGTGTAACGGTTGCGCGTGGTGCGGTAGAGCTTGTCGCCCACCGCCGTCAAGCCGCCGTACATCAGCTGGTCACCGTTGCTCGAGAAGTAGCCGCCGCCGGTCAGGGTGAAGTGCGGCTTCGCGGCGACGTCGTTGCCGTTGTTGCGGTCGAGTACGTAGACCTTGTTGTGCTCGTTGTAGTCGCGCATGGCGTAGACGTAGGTGCCGTCGGTCGTGACCGCCGACGCGTACGCACCACCGATGCTGCGGCTCCACACGGTCGCCGTGCTGTTGAACTTGCGACGGGTGACGGTGCCGTAGCCCCAGTTCGCCGAGTAGTAGTCCGAGTTGGTGAACTCGCCCTGCAGGCCCATCATCTCGGTCTGTCCCGAGTTGAAGGCGCCCTTGTAGCCGCCGCTCGAGTTGTAGCGCCAGATCGTCTGGCTGGACCAGTTCGTGTACCAGTGCTCCTGGAGGTTCGGGTGGAAGCCCGAGCCGTGGTAGGCCGTGTAGCTGCTCAGGTTCATCTGGCGCTTGTAGACCGAGCCGGTCATCGGAGCGGAGTCGCAGTCGTTGTTCTTGCCGTCGCAGATCTCGGGCTTGCCCGGCGAGCACTCCGGACAGGTGTCGTCGCAGTCGCCGATGAGCGTCGTGGTGTAGAGATCCTTCGGCGCGCAGAGGCAGCGAGCACCCGAAGCGATGCCGTAGCCGTCCTGGTCACCGTCGAAGTAGTAGCTGGTGCAGCCCTGCGAGCCTTCCTCATCGACAACCTTGTCGCAGTTGTTGTCCTTGCCGTCGCAGACCTCGGTGTTCGCCGGGTTGACCACGGTGCTCGCGTCGTCGCAGTCGCCACCACCCTTCGGGCAGACCTGCGGCGTGCCGATGGTCACCTTCTTGTCGGAGCAGTAGCCGTCCTTGTCGACGTCGCAACCCTCGTCGATGGTCGTCTCGCAGTTGTTGTCAATGTCGTCGCAGAACTCGGCCGCACCCGGGTTCACCGTCGAGAGCTTGTCGTTGCAGTCATCGCCCTTGGTGCAGGTCGTGCCGACGATCGGGATGCAGTACAGCTGGTTGTTGCTGCCGCTGCTGCCCGCGACGCAGTAGTCCGAGCCATCGAACGCGGAGGCGTAGATGCCGGTCGGCATCGTGAAGCGCACCTGGTCGTGCTCTCCGGTGGCGAGGTCGTAGCGGTACACCCAAGCGTTGGTCGCGCCGTAGAAGAGCTTGCCCTGCGCCACGGCCAGACCACCGTATAGGTTGCCCGGACGCCCACCGGTCAGATTGAACGTCTTGATGAGCTTTCCGTCCTTCTTGTTCAGCTGGTAGACGGTGTCCTGGTTGTAGCGCATCGCGTACACGGCCGCATCGTCACCGGCCACGCCGCCCGGGTTCGAGCCGATGTTGTAGGTCCACAACACGTTGCTGGTCAGACCCGAGCGCTTGGTGATGCTCGCGTTGTTCCAGTTCGCCGAGTACCAGTTGTCGGCCGAGGTATCGCCCCACACCTGACGCATGTACTGCTGGGTGATGGTCGAGACACCGACGAGGTTCTTGTTGCGGTCGTAGCGGTAGATGTTCGAGTTGCCACTCGACCACTGCGGGAACCAGTACTCGTTGCGGAAGTGGTGGTAGCCGCCACCCTCGCCGTAGGTCGGGACGGTGTAGGCCTTGGCCGTGTAGGTCTGACCCGCGGCCGGAACCTTGTAGCAGTAGACCAGCGACGGCGTCGCGTTGTCGGCCAGGCAGAACTCGGTGCCGTTGAAGGCGACCGCGTCCGGGTTGGCGACGAGCGGAATCTTCACGCCGTCGTGCTCACCGGTGACCATGTCGTGGCGGTACACCCAGTTGTCGAGCGTGAAGCGGTAGAACTTGTTCTCGACCAACGCGACGCCGTAGCTCGTGTTGCCGTTCCAGTTCAGGAGGTTGAACTCCTTGTCGGCACGGCGGTTGCCGGTCGCACGGTCGAAGGCGTACACGCGCGCGTCGCCGTTGTAGCGCATCGTGTAGACGAAGTTGTCGTCTGCGGTGACGCCGGCCAGGTACGTCGTCACGTACGGCGAGGTCCAGACCTTCGTCGCGCTCTTGGCCTTGACGCGGTACAGGCGCGAGTAGGTCGAGCTGCCGTTGTGCGAGGCGGCGAAGTAGTCGGTGTTGGTCTTGTCACCCCAGATCTGGATGACGTTGCGCAGACCGCTGTTGAACGAGCCGAGCTCCTTGCCGTTGACGTCGTAGCGGTAGACCTGCGTCGCGTCCGAACCGTTCCACTCGGGGTACCAGTACTCGTTGTACGAGGCGTGGAAGCCGCCACCGAGGTTCTTGGCGTCCATGCCGAGGTCGCGCTGGCCGGCCGAGCTCGAGTCCGGAAGGGTCATGCAGAACGACTCACCCGGGTACGAGTTGTGGTAGCCGCAGAACTCGCGGGTGTCCGGGCGGAAGGTCGCGGCGTGGATATCGCGACCGATGTGCTGGTTCCAACCTTGGAACGCGCCGGAGTTCAGGTCGTAGCGCTCGACGTAGCCGTTGTAGTTGCCCCGGTACAGCGCGTTGCCGACGATGGCGGCGCCACCGTAGAGCGTGCTGTTCATGTAGTTGCCGCCGGAGAGGTTGAAGGTCGAGTTGACCGACCCGTCAGCCTTGTTCAAGCGGTAGACCGTGGCGTTACCGTGGCGCAGACCGTAGACGTAGTTGTTGTCGACGGCGACCGCGCCGGCGGTGGTGCCGATGTTGCGCGTCCACTTCGGACCGTAGGTCGTGCCATCGAAGCGGCTGACGGTGTTGTAGCCCCACTCGGCTGCATACCAGGTCGAGTTCCCAGTCTCGCCGGCCAAGCCCATGATCTGGCCACGACCGTTGCGGAACTCTCCGACGAAGTTGCGGTTCTGGTCGTAGCGGTAGACGTAGTCACCCGACCAGTTCGGCATCCAGTACTGCTTGTAGAAGGGATGGTAGCCCGCGCCGTGGCTGCGCGCGTTGTTGCGGATCTCCGCGCGCATCCGCAGCGCTTCGCCCTTCTGGTCGGTGATGCCGTAGCAGTAGTAGGTCTGGTTGCTCGAGCTGTTGCTCGAGACGCAGAGGTCGGTGCCGTTCCAGATCGCTTGGTGCGGCGAGGTGTGCGTACGGAACGACGCACCCTCGTTCTGACCCGTGAACTTGTTGAACCGACGCACGTAGTTGTTGGTCGTGACGTGGATCAGCATGTCGTCGACGATCTCGAGGCCACCGTAGAGGTAGGTCGTCATGCCCGAGAGACCGAAGGTGTAGCGACCGGCGCCGTTGGCCTTGTTGATGACCCAGACGGTGCTCGAGTTGTAGCGCATGCCGTAGATGTTGTCGGCGTCGCCGGCCACACCGCCGACGGTGCCGCCCATGCTGTAGTTCCAGGTGTTGCCGTTGGCCGCGTTGAAGCGACGCACACGACCCTCGCCCCAGTTCGCGGTGGCGTAGGAGCCGTCGGTGTCGATCCACAGGTCCATGATGTACGCCGCCGGCATCGTGGTCGTGCCGACGAAACCACCCGTCGCGTTGTAGCGACGGACCGAAGTCGAACTCGCACCGCTCCAGGCCGGGAACCAGTACTCCTTGTTCTTCGGGTGCCAGGCAGCACCGTAGGAGTCGCTGTCCATCACCATCGTGCGCGTCACGCCGGGCGTATTTCCGCCGCTGGTGCCGGTCGAGCTGATGTCGAAGGCCTGCGTCGCATTCGGCACGCGGTGGCAGTAGGCATAGTTGTTGTTCGGCGAGTAGCACATCTGGTCGCCGTCCCACGTGAGCGAGTAGGGATTGGTGTCCAGGTAGAAGCGCGTGCCGTCCCAGCTGCCGCTCAGGTTGTGACGCGAGACCCAGCGGTTGTCCGAAGCGCGGTAGAGCTTGTTGCCATCGACGAACAGACCGCCGTACGTCGTGCCGCCGGCCCACCAGCCCGAGAGGTTGAAGGTACCCTGGCCAGCGCCGGTGTCCTTGTTGATCTTCCAGACCGTGCTGCCGCTGCTGCGCATCGCGTAGACGGTGCCGCCGCTGACTGCGCACGCGCCGGCGGTAGAGCCGATGTTGTAGCTCCACTTCGCCGAGGTCGAGAGACCGTCGCGTCGGGTAATCGTGTTGTAGCCCCAGTTGGCGGAGTACCACGCGTCCACGGTCGGGTCGCCGTAGATCTGCATCATCTGCTGCTGTCCGGTGTTGTAGGTACCCACCGGACGCAAATTCGAGTCGTAGCGGTAGACGGTCTGGCCGCTCCAGCTCGGGTACCAGTACTCCTTGCGGTAGGTGTGGTAGCCGGCACCGTGACTGTAGTGGTAGGCGCGGTGGTGCGCGGCACCGTAGTTCTCGTCCTTCTTCGGCAGCGTCAGGCAGCGCGGTAGCGTCGAGCCGTTCGAGTAGCACGCCTCGGTCCCGGTGAATGCGACGGAGTACATGTTCGTGTGGCCCTGCAGACGGGTGTTGTCGTAGGTGCCGTTCAGGTCGTAGCGGTAGATCCACGCGTTGTCCGACGTGCGGAAGAACTTGCCGTCGTAGAAGCCGATGCCGTAGGTCGAGCCGGTCTGCGTGTTCAGCGAGAACTCTTTGTCGTTGCGGCGCGCACCGTTGCTGGCGTTGACCGCGTAGACGTAGCTGCTGTTGTAACGCATCGCGTAGACGATGCCGCCGTTCTCGGCCACACCCGAGAGGTAGGTGGTCAGCGGGGCGGAGGTCCAGACCTTGGTCGAGTTCTGGCCGGCCATCTTGTACAGGCCCTGGCTGGTGCCGGATTCGTAGGTGGCGGCGTACCAAGTGCCGTCATTCGGGTCGCCGGCGATCTGACGCACGTAGCGCAGACCGGAGTCGAACGTCCCGAGCTCCTTGTAGGGCTGGGTGCCGGTGTAGCGGTAGACCTTGGTGGAGTACGCCGAGGTCCACTGCGGCATCCAGAACTCGTTGAGCTTGGCGTGGTAGCCACCACCGGTGCTCTGGGCGTTGACGCCGATCGTCCGCGGCGTCAGCGCGCCGTCGGTGATCAGGGTGTCGCCGCAGTTCGGATCCGAGCTCGGCGACTTCGGGCAGGCGGTGTTCTTGATGACCACCGAGCCGGCGTCGCAGTAGCCGTCACCGTCGACGTCGCACAGTTCGTCGGTCACGCCGTTGCAGTTGTTGTCCTTGCCGTCGCACAGCTCGGTCGCGAAGCCGTTGAAGGTCTTCGGATCGTTGTCGTCGCAATCGCCCGGGACCAGCGCGGTGTAGTCACCGTCCTCGGCACAGAGGCAGAGGAACGCCGCGCCGCCGAAACCGTCGCCGTCCTTGTCGACGTAGTAGTTGACGCAACCTTGGGCGCCGACGTCGTTGAGCGTGCCGTTGCAGTTGTCGTCGTCGACCGTGCCGCAGATCTCCTTGCCACCGGGCTTGACCGCGTTGGAGGAGTCGTTGCAGTCGCCGCCGCCGGCCGGACATGCCGCCGGGAAGGCGCAGCCACCGCCGTAGATGTCGCAGCCGAGGATCTTCGTCGCGTTGGCGCAATCGGCGGTCCACTCGTTCGTGCAGCAGATGCCGTAGCCCGGCTTGCCGCAGACGCAGTCCTGGATCGCCTTGACCGAGCAGCCCGAGCCGCTGTGGGCCTGGCAGCAATCGCCGAAGGGCAGCGCAGCGTCGGCATCGCAGTAACCGTCGTTGTCGTCGTCGCAACCCTCGTCGACCGCGGTGTTGCAGTTGTTGTCCTTGTTGTCGCAGATCTCGTCTGCGGCCGGGTTGACCGACGTCTGCTTGTCGTCGCAGTCGTCGCCGACCGAACAAGCGTACTCTCCGAGCTTGTAGCAGTAGACCGAGGCGTCGTTGGCCGAGACGCAGAAGGTGTCGTCGTCGCGGTTGTGCACGACGTTGTACGGGGTGGTGCCGACCTGGAAGCTCACGCCGTCGTACTTGCCGGTGGCCAAATCGTAGCGGTAGGCCCACCGGTTGTCCGAGACGCGCCACAGCTTGTCGTTGCGGATGAACAGACCGCCGTAGATCGAGCCGGTGTACGTCGAGAGGTTGAAGGTCTTCTGCACCGAACCATTGGTCTTGTTGAGCACATAGACCTGCTGGTTGCTGTAGTACATCGTGTAGATGCTGCTACCGACGACCTGCACGCCGCCCATGTTGCTGGTCGGGTTGTACGTCCACTGGATGCTGCCCTGACCGTTCACACGGCGGGTGCCCTCGTACCAGGTCGCGATGTACCAAGCGTCTTCGGCCGGGTCGCCGTCGTTCGCCATGATGTAGCGCTGGCCGATGTTGTGGCTGCCGATGTAGTTCCGGGTGGCTCCGTCATATTTGTAGACGGTCGTCGTGCCGGAGGTCCAGTTCGGGTACCAGTACTGCTTGTGGAAGGCGTGGTAGCCACCGCCGTGGCTGTAGGTCTGCATGTTATAGACAGAGCCTACGAACTTCGGCAGCTGCTCCTTGCAGTTCGGCCCGGGCTGGGTGCCGGTCTTCGGGCACGCCACGGTGTCGCCGACAAGCATACCGGAGGCGCAGAAGCCGTCGGCGTCCTCGTCGCAGCCGCTGTCGACCTTGCCGCTGCAGCTGTTGTCCACGCCGTCGCAGATCTCGGTCGCGTTCGGGTTGATGGTCGCGTCGGTGTCGTTGCAGTCGCCGGAGATCTTGGCCGAAGCGGCGTCACTCTGCACGCACTGGCAGATCTTGACCGGGACCGCGCTGCCGTCACCGAAGAACGGCGCCGGGCTCGTGTTGCCGGCGAAGGTGACGGCGTCGACACGGATGCGACCGTTGCCGCCCGTACCGCCGTCGCCACCGTAGCCGTTGATCTTGTCGGACTGGCCGCCCGCACCACCCTTGGCCGAGACGCTGCCGTTGAGGGTCACCGTCGCGCCGCGCAGCCAGATCGCGCCGCCCGAGCCGCCACCGCCGGCACCGCCGTCGCGGTCGTTGACCACGTTGCCACCCCGGCCACCGTCGGCGCGAACCGCCGCGCCGGACGCGACCACGATCTCTTGCGCGTCGATGCGCAGGGCACCGCCGCCGCCGCCGCCGCCGCCGCCCGACGAGTTGGCCGCGCTGCCGTAGCCGCCCGAACCACCGCCCGAGCCGCCGACCAGGGCCGTGAGCTGCAGGTTGCCGTAGGTGCTGCCGGCCTCACCGCCGGTGCCGCAGCTGTACGGCGAGGTCAGGCCGCTCTGGCCCGAGGTGCCGTAGCCACCGCCACCGCCGCCGGCACCGTAGCCGGAGTTGCAGCCACCGCCACCGCCGCCGCCGCCCTCGCCGAGCGAGCCGGCGTTGCCGTAGTAGGCTGGGGCACCGTTGCTGCCGCCCGGACCCGCCGCGCCGCCATTGGCGTTGCCGCAGCAGCCGGTCTGGTCCTGACCCTGCTTGCCGCTGAGGTCGAGCACACCGTTGACGGTGACCTTGCCCTTGACCTTGATGACCAGCGGGCCGGAACCGGTGACGGTCACGGTGACGCCCGAGTTGATCGTGAAGCTCGAGAACTCGTAGGTGCCCGCGGCCAGCGTCGTGTTGGTCGTCGCGGTGTACGCGCCGTCCTTACCCGAACCGCACGAGGTGCACGCGGCGAGGTCGTCGGTCTGGCCCGACTCCTTGGCGCCGAATCCGTCCTTGTCCTCGTCGAGGTAGAAGTCGATGCAGTTCTTGGCGTCCTTCTCGTTGGTCAGACCGTTGCAGTTGTCGTCACCGACGGTGTTGCAGTCCTCGGCCGCGCCGGGGTTGACGTTTTTGTCGGAGTCGTTGCAGTCCCCACCACCCATCGGGCAGCCGTCCGAGGGGGCTAGATTGCCCTTGCAGTAGCCGTCACCGTCCTCGTCGTTGCAGAGCTCGTCGACGCCGCCGACACAGTTGTTGTCGGTGTTGTCGCCGCAAACCTCGGTCGCGCCCGGGTTGACCTGCGCATTGGTGTCGGCGCAGTCGTTTCCGCCCTTCGGGCAGGCTTTGGGTGCACCGATGACGCCCATCGTGCTGTCGCAGTAGTCGTCATCGTCATCGTCGCAACCCTCATCGATTTGGCCGTTGCAGTTGTTGTCGAGGTCGTCGCAAAGCTCGGTCTTCGCCGGATTCACCAGCTTATTGTTGTCGTCGCAGTCGTTCTGACCCGCGCTGCAGACAGCCGGCGTGCCGACGACGGTCTTACCCTTGGCGCAGTACCCGTCGTTGTCGTTGTCGCAACCGTCGTCGGTCTTGCCGTCGCAGTCGTTGTCCTTGTCGTCGCAGACCTCCACAGCAGACGGGCTGATGGCCGGGTCGGCGTCGTTGCAGTCGTCACCCTGACCGGTGCTGACCTTGCCCAGCTTGCAGACGTAGCAGAGCGAAGTATCGGGGTTGTAGGCCTCCCAGGTGCCCGCCGGCGTCATCCGGACCGCATTATTGGTCACGTTGTTGATCGGCTGACCCGAGGCCCAGTTCTCGTAGAGCTTCTTCGACGAATCGGACCAGGCCCACGAACCCTCGCTCTGGAAGTCGTTGTAGCCGATCCAAGCGGCGGCAGTGGAGCCGCAGCCCTTGGTCACGGCGCTGCGGACCGCGTTGTTCTCGTCGATGCTCGAGACGCTCGCGAGCTCGCCGCCGAGCGCTTGGCACGCGGTCTGTCCTGGGGCCCACGCTTTCAGCGTCGGGTACGCTTGGTAGCAGACGCTGTTGAAGATGATGCCGTCGCACTTGGGCGTGCTCTTGATGCAGGTCGCCGTCGTCGTGATGGTCATCGTCGCGTCGCAGTGACCGTCCTTATCGTCGTCGCAGCCCTCGTCGGTCTGACCGTTGCAGTTGTTGTCCTTGCCGTCGCAGATCTCGGTGCCGTTCGGGCGAACCGCCGCGTCGGTGTCGTTGCAGTCGTTGCCGAGCTTGCTGAGGTACTCACCCTCGGCCGTGCAGAGGCATTGCGGCGTGCCGGCGCCGAAGCCGTCCTTGTCGGCGTCCTTGTAGAAGTTGATGCAGCCCTGGGCGCCCGGCTCGTTGCTGTTGTTGTTGCAGTTGTCGTCCTTGCCGTTGCCGCAGATCTCGACCGCGTTCGGGTTGATGTCCTTGGACGTATCGTCGCAGTCGCCACCCTTGGTCGCGGAGAAGCCGTTCTCGGGCGTGCAAAGGCACTGCTTCACGTTGACGCCGAAGCCGTCGCCGTCACCGTCGTAGTAGTAGTCGGTGCAGTTGGTGGCGGACGGGCTGTTGAGCGAGTTGTCGCAGTTCTCGTCGATCGTGTTGCCACAGACCTCCGAAGCGCCGGGGTTGATCGACTTCTGCGCGTCGTCGCAGTCACCACCGCCGTTCGGGCAGGTCGGCGGCGAGCCGATCGTGATCAGGTTGCTGTCGCAGTAGCCGTCGTCGTCGTCGTCGCAACCCTCGTCGATGACGCCGTTGCAGTTGTTGTCGACGCCGTCGCAGAGCTCGGCCGCACCCTTGTTGATGAGCTCGTTGCTGTCGTCGCAGTCGCCGAACTGCGGCGCCGAGTGCGTTGCGGTCTTGATGCACAGGCAGAGCGGCTGCGTGCCGTCCTTGCCGTAGTTGTCGCCGTCGGCGTCGGGCCAGAAGTTGGTGCAGCCCGAAGCGCCCACGTCGTTGTAGGAACCGGAGCAGTTCTCGTCGACGGTGTTGCCGCAGACTTCCTGAACGCCGGGGTTGATGGCCGACTTGGTGTCGTCGCAGTCACCGCCGCCCTCGGGGCACGAGCTCGGATTGCCGACCGTGACCATGTTGGCGTCGCAGAACTTGTCGCCGTCGTCGTCGCAGCCTTCGTCGGCCGTGCCGTTGCAGTTGTCGTCGGCGCCGTTGCAGATCTCGATGCCCGCGGTGCTGACCTTGGCGTCGTTGTCGTTGCAGTCACCGCCGCCCTTCGGGCAGACGGCCGGGAAGCCGACCACGGTCTTGCTGGCCGAGCAGTAGTCGTCGCCGTCGGCGTTGCAGCCCTCGTCGACCTGGCCGGTGCAGTTGTCGTCGATGTCGTTGCAGATCTCGGTCGCGCCCGGGTTCACCGTCTTGACCGAGTCGTTGCAGTCGTCCTTCTTGGTGGCGGTGAACGTGCCGGTCGGACCGCAGAGGCACTGGCTGACGTCGATGCCGTAGCCGTCCTTGTCCGCGTCGTTGTAGTAGGTCGAGCAGCCCGTGGCGCCGGCCTCGTCGACGTTGCCGTCGCAGTTGTTGTCCTTGCTGTCGCAGGTCTCGGTCGCGTCTGGGTTGAACAGCACGTCGGTGTCGTTGCAGTCACCCGCCTTGCTGGCGGTGAACGCACCGGTCGCCTGACAGAGGCACTTCTTCAGGCTCAGGCCGTACTTGTCGCCGTCGAGATCGAAGTAGAAGTCGCTGCAACCGCCGGCGTTCTCGTCGTTCTGGCTGTTGTTGCAGTTGTCGTCGATGCCGTTGTTGCAGACCTCGGCCGCGGCCGGGTTCACGTCGTAGTTGAAGTCGTCGCAGTCGCCGACGCCCTTGGTGCAGACCGCCGGCGGCGGGTTGGCGACGATGGCGCTCGCGTCACAGTAGCCGTCCTTGTCGTCGTCGCAGCCGTTGTCGGTCTTGCCGTTGCAGTCGTCGTCGACGCCGTCGCAGACCTCTTGCGCCTTGCCCTTGTAGATGCTGGCGTCCTTGTCGTTGCAGTCGCCGGTGCCCTTGGTGCAGATGGCGCCGGTCTTCACGATCTTGCCGACCGCGCAGTAGCCGTCACCGTCGTCGTCGCAGCCTTCGTCCTTGACGCCGTCGCAGTTGCTGTCGACACCGTCGCAGATCTCGTCGGCGGCCGGGTTGATGGTGCCGTCGGCGTCGTTGCAGTCGCCCGCGAGCGTGACCTTGTAGGTGCCGGTCGCCTCGCAGTAGCACTTGCTCGTGCCCGCACCGTAGGTGTCGCCGTCGGCGTCGGCGTAGAAGGCCACGCAGCCGGTGGCGTTGAGCGCGTTGGTCGCGCCGTCGCAGTTCTCGTCGATCGAGTTGCCGCAGACCTCGGCGCGCGACGGGTTCACGTTCGGGTTCTGGTCGTCGCAGTCGTTGCCGCCCGAGGGGCAGATCGCCGGGCTACCGACCAGCTGCATCGACGCGTCGCAGAAGCCGTCGTTGTCGTCGTCACAGCCGTTGTCGATGACACCGTCGCAGTCGTTGTCCTTGCCGTCGCACAGCTCGGGAAGGTCTGGATGAATATCCTTATCCGAGTCGTTGCAGTCACCCGGGTTCACTGCCTTGTACGGCGACGATGCGACACAGAGGCATTGGTTCTGGCTGGTGCCGTACGAGTCACCATCGCCGTCGTAGAAGTATGGCGTGCAGCCCTTGGCACCCAGATCGTTGGTCGACCCGTTGCAGTTCTCGTCGCTCGACGTCGCGCAGTCCTCGAGCGCGCCCGGGTTGATCGCGTCCTTATTGTCGTCACAGTCGCCGCCTCCCTTCGGACACACCGATGGAGTACCGACCGTGATCATGTCTTTGTCGCAGTAGCCGTCACCGTCCTGATCGCAGCCTTCGTCTGTCTGACCGTTGGAGTCGTTGTCCTTGCCGTCGCAGATCTCACTACCACCAGGGTTGATCGCGGGATCCGTATCGTCGGAGTCACCGGCGCCCTTCGGGCAAATCGTGACCGTACCGTCCGGCGGCGGCGCGTACGTCAAGTCGAGGTCGCAGTAGCCGTCGTTGTCGTCGTCGCACCCTTCGTCGATGGCGCCGTTGCAGTTGTCGTCGAGGTTGTTGCACAACTCCAGCTTACCGGGGTTGAGTGTCTGGTCGGTGTCGTCGCAATCCCCTGCCTTTGACGCGGTGAAGGCGCCGGTGGCCGAGCAGATGCACTTGAAGGGCGTGACGCCGAAGGTGTCGTTGTCGACGTCGGTGTAGAAGTTGGTGCACCCGTCGGCGTTCAGATCGTTCGTGTCGCCGTCGCAGTCGTCGTCGACCGGGGTGGCGCAGCTCTCGGCCATACCCGGGTTCACGTTCTTGTCGGCGTCGTTGCAGTCACCGGCGACCGTCGCCTTGAACGCACCGTCGGCCTGGCAGAGGCACTTGGGCTGACCCGAGCCGAAGCCGTCGCCGTCCAGATCGGCGTAGAAGTTGGTGCACCCGCTGGCGCCTTCTTCGTCCTGCGCGCCGTTGCAGTTGTCGTCCTTGTCGTTGCCGCAGATCTCGGTTGCACCAGGGTTGACCGCGGTGTCGCCGTCCTTGCAGTCGTCGCCGTCGGCGAGCGAGCCGTCGACCGGCAACTGCGACTTGGTGCAGAGTGCCGACTTCTTGACCTTCTTGCTGACGTCGCAGTAGCCGTCGGAGTCGTCGTCGCAGCCATCGTCGACGGTACCGTTGCAGTCGTTGTCGATGCCGTCGCAGACCTCACCGCAGGTCGGGAAGCCGCAGCAGCTCGCCCAATCGTCGCAGTCCGCGAGGCCGTTACCGTTGTTGTCCTTGCCGTCGTCGCAGATCTCACCCGCGGCGCAGCTGATCTCGATGTCGAAGGTAGCCGAGTCCGAGGCGCCCTCGGCATCGACGACGATGTAGTACTGCACGTTCTCCTGGGCGGGGAACGAGACGGTCGCCGCGCCCGCGGCGATCGGCGCGCTGTTCACACAGCCGCCGGGATCGCAGCCCTTGGCGGTCGCCTTGAGCACGAACAGGCGAACCTTGGCGCTGCTCACGTTGGTCAGCTTGACGGTGACCGGCGCCGAAGTCGCGTTCTTGAAGCTGTACGCGACCTCCTTGCCGGAGTAGGTGACGCCGGCGGCGCAGGGGTACTCGGTCACGATCTGCGTCGAGCTGCCGCCGTTGGTGACGAGCTTGGTCTGCTTGTCGCCGCAGGCGAGCGTGCTCTGGGCGTTGCAGAGGCAGGTGTTCTCGTAGGTGCAGGCGCCGTCGACGCAGCTGTCCTTGGTGCAGCTGTTGCCGTCGTCGCACTGACCCTCGTTGGCGCAGGCGGCCAAGCCGTTCTCGAAGAAGTGGAAGATCCGCTCCATCGCCTTCTGCGGCTGGTCGACGTCCTTGGTCATGCCGCCGAAGAGGATCGACGACGCCACGGTGCGGTACTTGGCAGTCGGGTTGTCGTGCGCGACCTGGACCCAGAACTTCTCGATGCCGTCGTTGCGGAGGATATTCGCGGTCTTGGCGACGTCCTTACCGGCGATCTGGTCGTTGAGGTTGTTCCAATCGGCGTCCTGCGCGTAGGCCCACTGGTAGTTCACCGGCGGGTTCTGGGTCGCGTCGGTGTGGACCGAGAAGCCCTTGAGCGGACCGGTCACGCCGTTGGGCGCCGAGTCGAGGATGCCGTCGACCTTGAAGAAGCTGTGCAGGCTGGTCGGCGGATCGAACTGCCACGTGTCACCGCCCTCCATGTAGAGGTGGCCGCCCTGCGAGAGGAAAAGCTTCAGACCCGAGATCTCGGTCTCCTTCAGGGTGTGGTTGGCCGGGAACACACCGAGGAGCACGAAGATCGCGTCGAACTTGGTCAGGTCGCTGTAGAGGTTGAGGTCCTCGACGACCTGCACCTGCTTGCCGAGCGCGGCGATCGCGTTCGCGATCGGCGTGGCCGTCGCCGTCGGCACCGCCGACGGCTTCCAGACCAGCACGCCGCCCTCGAAGGTGACCGTCACCGTGAACGTACACGTCTTGTACAGGTGACCATCGCTGACCTTGACCGTGATCTCGTGGTCGCCCACGTCGCCCAGGGTCGGGTTCAGCGTGATCGTCGAGTTCCACGAGCCGTCGAGCCAGGAGTACAGCGCGGTCGAGATCTGGGCGAACTTCGGCGCCTTCTCGAGCGAGAACGCGATGATGTTGTCCGCGTCCGGATCTTTGGCCTTGACCGGCACGTAGAGGGTCTTGCCGGCGAGCATGGTCCGGTTGACCGGGCAGCTCGGGAAGTATGGCGCCGAGCCCTTCGCGATGCAGAAGTTGTCGATGCCGAATCGGTTCATGTTGAACGTCGAGCTGCCCGACACGCACACCGCGAGGCGCAGACCGTTGCTGCCCGAGAGCTCGGGCGGCAGCTTCACGTCGACCGTCTCCGGACCGAGGTCGTCGTTCGGCGCGACCTGGTCGATCAGCGTCGCCTTGGTCCAGTCGGCGTTCTCACCGTCGAGGCTGCCGAGCACGCGGATGCCGGTCAGACCGGTGTTCTTCACGAACTCGCGGTCGAACTGGATGGTCAGCGTATTGGCGCCCGCCGCCTGGAAGATCGGCGAGGTCAGGCAGCTGTCGTAGTTGACCGCCGTCGGCGTCCAGTTGAAGCGAGCGTACTGGTCGGGGCCGAGGCCGCCGTTGGTCGCGATCGCCCAGTTTTGCTTGGCCGTTCCGGCGATGTCGATCGGGTTCCAGCCGAGGTTCGCGAGGCTGCTGCTCGAGGCGAAGTCCTGGCAGTAGTTCAGCTCGTAGGTGCAGGCCGCCTTGGCGACCGCGACGCACTGCGTGCTGCCGTCGGGCTGCGAGAGGCACTTGCCGGTCGCGCAGTTGGTGTTGAGCGAGGCGCACTCGACGGCCTCGTTGGCCGGCGAGCAGCACGGCTTCACACCGCCGATCTCTTCGTAGTGAACACAGTAGTTCTGCGAGGTGATGCAGGCGTCGATGGTGCAGGGCTTGCCGTCGTCACAGTCGAACTTGTCGAGGCAGCAACCGGCCTTGGGCTCGTGCACGCAGTCACTCGAGACACAGGAGTCGACGGTGCAGGCGTTGCCGTCGTCGCACTCGAACGCGTACGTGCAGCCAACGCAGCCGTCCTGCTTGGCGAAGTCGCAGGTGCCCTGGCCGTTCGTGACGTTCTTGCAGGTGTCGGTGGTGCACTTGTTGCCGTCGAAGCAATCACCGTCCGACGCGCAGCAACCGTTCTTCGGCGCGGTGTGACGGCAGGTATTGTTGAGGCAGTACTCGATCGTACACGGGTTGTTGTCGTCGCAGGCAGTGGTGGCGTCGGCGTCGTCGATGCAGCAGCCCTCGAGGGTCGCGTGCTGGCACTTGCTGTCGATGCACTGATCCTTGGTGCACGGCTTACCGTCGTCGCAGCCGGTGTCGTACTTGCAGCAGGTCGAGTCGGGCGTGAACTCGCAGGTGCCGCAGCCGTTCTCGACCTTGCAGGCGTCGATGGTGCAGGCGTCCCCGTCGTTGCAGTCCGAGTCCTGCTTGCACTTGCCGACCGCCGCCTTCTGGGCGCACTGGTTGTTGGCGTCGCAGAAGTCGAGCGTGGTGCAGTCGCCGTCGTCGCAGTCGGCGGCGCTGTTGCAGCAGTTGCTGTCACCGTTGTCGACGAACTTGCAGGTGTTGGTGGCGAGGTCGCAGGAGTCCAGCGTGCAGGCGTCGCCGTCGTTGCAGTCGGCGTTGGTGTCGCAGCAGTTCTCCTTGAACGTATCCTTGCCGAAGACGCAGCCGTAGTTCACGCAGACCTTGACGGTGCAGACCTTGCCGTCGTTGCAGTCCTCGGCGGTGTCGCAGCAGCCCTCGGTCTTGGCGTAGTTGCAAGTACCGCCGTTGGGGTTGGTCTGGTCCTGGCAGCTGTCCTTGGTACAGAACTTCTTGTCGTCGCACTCGAGCTGCGAGATGCAGCACTCGGGCGTCCAGTCGTGCTTGCACTTGCCGTCGATCGCGTCGGGCGTGGCCTTCTCGCACTTGTCGACCGTACAGGGGTGGTTGTCGTCACAGTCCTGATCGACCGCGCAGCAGTCCGCGATCTGGATGTTGTGGCATTGATACTCGGCGCAGACGTCGTAGGTGCAGCTGTTGCCGTCTTGACACTCGTTGGTGTTCGAGTTCGGGTCGCAGCAGTTCGGCTTGGTCTCGTCGATCGCGTGGCTGCACTTGGTCCAGCCGCCGGGCTGCGGGTCGTTGCACGCGTCCTTGGTGCAGAAGTAGTCGTCGTTGCAATTCGGGTTGGTCGTCGTCGAGCAACAGTCCGGCTTGAAGGTGTCCTTGCCGAAACGGCACTCGAAGTTCACGCACGAGCCGACGAGGCAGACGTCCTCGGTGGTGCACTCCGAGTCCGAGCAGCAGGTACCGACCGGCTGCACGTGCGAGCACTTGCCCTTGGCGACGTCGCAGCTGTCGACGGTGCAGCCCTTGCCGTCGTCGCATTCCTTGTCGTCGGCGACGCAGCACTCCGGATCGGGCTTGATGTGCTTGCAGGCGCCCTTGACGCCGCTCAGGTCACAGGAGTCCGTGGTGCAGGCGTTGTTGTCGTCGCACTCGGCGTCCGAGGCGCAGGCCGAGCACTTCGAGGCGAGCGTGTTCGGGTCCTTGCAGGTCTCGCCCGAGGCGCAGTCGAATTCCGAACCGCAGCAGTTCTGCTGCATCACCCACTGGCAGACAAAACCGATGCACGAGGCCTGCGTACAGGCCAGGCCGTCGTCACAGTCGTCCGAGACCTTGCAGGCGCTGGTGACCGCGACGTGCGTGGTCGCGCGCGCGGTCGCGTTCGTCAGTTCGCTGCCGTTGGCGTCCACCAGGACGCAACCGATCGTGTGCAGACCGAAGCCGAGGTTGGAGAGCGTGATGGAGGTGGAGGTGGTGGCGGCGGCGAACTTGCCGTCGACGTAGCAATTGATCTTGCCGAGCGTGTAGTTGGCGAGGGTGAAGCCGAAGTCGAAGCTGGTGGTCTG